>JANQKE010000066.1 GCA_028281265.1 Alphaproteobacteria bacterium
TCGATCTGTTGGTGTGTGCCGGATCGATCCGCAAGGCGCGTCGCGCCGCGCCATCGGGCAAGCGGCGCAACGCAGCGGGCGGCCGGCACACGCCAACCCTAAGGGCCGGGCGGATGGGCCCCGCTGCGGCGTCACTCGTCGTCGAATATGCCCCGGCATGTCCTTCCTCCTCCCTCCTGGCATCAGGGCCCATCCCCCTCGGCAGATCCGCCCGGCATTCCCTGAAAACGCTCTACCTGCGCCGCTGGCAGCGGGAGGGTGTGTGGGCACGCGTGCATCACACGCTGGTCACGCCGCCCGCTCGAGGAGGGTCGCGGTGGTGGCAATGGTGAAGAGGGTTTCGGCGACGGCGGTCAGGTGCCCGTAGTCGCGCACGAGGCGTCGGCCCTTCTCAAACACGCTCTCACGTCTGGCCGTTCTTGTCGGGATAGACCAGGACGAGGAGGTCCGTCATCCGGACCAGCCGCACGGGCAGCGTGCGTTCAAGGGTCCGGAGCGCCTGATCGCTGCTGGTGATGGAAAAGGCACCGGTGACGGGCAGGGAGTCCAGCGTGTCGTCCATGACGCGGATGTCCCCGAACCGGTAGCGGCCGATTTCGGCCAGAACCTCGCTCAGCGGGGTCGCATCGAAGACCAGGCGGCCGGTACGCCAGGCGAGTGCCCTGTCGGCATCCCGCATGCGGACCGGCCCCGGGCCCGCGCGGGTGACGACGACGCCTTCGCCGGGCCTGAGCTCGACCGTCCCGGCGGCGGGTGCGGATGGGGCGCTGACGGCGACGCGGCCCTCGGCGAGCACGACCTCCGTCTCCGCACCCCGCCGGCGTATGGCGAAACCGGTACCGAGCACCACCGCCCGCCCGGGTCCGGCCTCGACCGTGAAGGGCCGGTCCGGCTCGGACGCGACCTGGAAATAGGCCTCGCCCCGGTGCAGCGTGACCTGCCGCCGGGACGGGCCGTAGTCGAGCGAAAATGCGGAGGCCGTGTTGAGCTCGATGCGGGTGCCGTCGTCCAGCGCGATGGTCTTCCGCTCGCCCGCGCGTGTGCTGTAGTCGGACAGGATGTCCGGACGGCTGACGGCGTAGCCGCCGGCGACGAGCGCGGCGACGGATGCGGCAAGGGCCGCGCGTCGGGTCAGGCGGCGCTGCGACGGGATCCGGTCGGCCAGGCGCAGGCGCGTCGGATCCGGGGGGGGCCGCGGCGGCACCGGTGCCCCGACGGCCCGGTCGATCGCGTGCGGGTCGAGCTGGTCCAGTCCGGACCAGAGGCGCTCCAGGTCCCGATAGGCTGCCCGATGGGCGGGGTCGGCGGCGAGCCAGTCCCGAAAGGCCTGCCTGTCGGCCGCGGATGCCGTCTCGTCGCGCAAGCGAACGAACCACTCGGCGGCGGTGTCGGGGACGGATTTCGCATCGGGGTCCGACATGGGCGGCGGCGGGTCTTTCCGGGCTGGTCGCTGTGGGCGGCGTGCGGTCGCGTCCGCTCGATGAAGACGTGTGGGAGGAGACATGCCATTACCGCCTGGGCGCCGGAAGTCGATCCGACCGGTACGGGATGCGGGCGGTCCGGCCTTATTCCGGTGCTGCCAACCGGTCCCGGCAATGGGCCAGCGCCTTGGTCATGTGGACCATGACGGTGTTCTTCGAGATGCCGAGGCGGTCTGCGATCTCGCCATAGGAGAGCCCGCCGTATTTGTGAAGGACGAACACCTCGCGTCGGCGTGGCGGCAGGCTCTCCACCGCCGTCCCCAGCCGGGCCAGTTCGGACCTGGCGAGCAGGACCCGATCCTGTCCCGGCAGGTCGCTTGCGGCCTGGTCCAACATGGCGGCATCCGCGAGCGGCGGTCGGGCGGCCTGCTTGCGGCGGTGATCGTTCAGCAGGTTGGCGGCGATCCGATACAGATAGGAGCGCGGACTGTCGAGCCGGGCGGCTTCGCCCTGGCGGAGCAGGCGCAGGAACGTCTCCTGCGTCAGGTCGGCGGCCGTTTCGGCGCATCGCAGGCGCCGGATCAGATAGCCTCTGATCTCCGGGCCGTATTGCCGGTACAATGCGTGCACGTCGCTGGATCCCAAATCGTTGCGACCCCTATCCATCCTGTCACGATGGCCCGGCTATAGACTAGTTGCGAACCGCTCGCAATTGAGATGCTGACCCCGTGCCGCTGGCCGGCCGCGTCGACGTCCGGCTCCGCCGGCGGTTGTGCGGTTTTCGCATACACGCTTGCGTCGTCCCATCGAGCCGAAGAGCGGTGACGAATCCGGTCTCCGCGCGATCATCGCGCCAACGGGAGCGATGGACGGGTTACGCCTTGACGGCCCCGCCGGTCAGGCCGGCGACGATGTAGCGCTGGGCGAAGACGAACAGCACCAGGGCCGGGATCATGGTCACCGTGATGAACGCCAGTACCAGGTGCCAGTCGGTCGAGAACTCGCCCTGGAACTCCATGATCCCCAACGGCCATGTGTACATATCGTCGTCGTTCATGACGATCAGCGGCAGCAGGAAGTTGTTCCAGCTCTGCACCAGGACGAACACGCCGACCGTGGCCAGGATCGGTGTGGACAGCGGGATCGTCACCTTCCAGAAGAAGGCGGCATAGCTGCAGCCGTCGACCCGGGCGGCGTCCCACAGCTCAGCCGGCAACTGCCTGAAGAACCCCCGCATCAGGACGACGCTGAACGCCAGGCCGAACGCCACCTGCGGCAGGATGATCCCCATATGGGAGTTCAGCAGCCCGAAATCCCGGAGCTTGATGAACAGCGGCAGGATCGCCGTGGCCGCCGGAAACAGCAGGCCCAGCAAGATGTAGTTCAGCAGCATGCGGGAGCCGAAGAAACGGATCTGCGCGAAGGTGAAGGCCGCCATCGCCCCGGCGATCAGCGTCAGCACCACCGTCGCGCCGGCGATCACCAGCGAGTTGAACAGCAGCCGCCACAGCCACGGGTCGGTCAGGATCGCGATGTAGTTGTCCAGCCGCCAGCGCTCCGGCAGCCCGAACGGATCGACCCGCAGCTCCCCCAGGGTCTTGAAGCCGCCCAGCACGGTCGCGACCATCGGCGTCAGCACCAGCAACGCCACCGCGATCAGCGACAGGTAGCGGAAGAAATGGCTTTCCTCCCGATGGGGCCTGAACAGCATCGGCCGGATCCCGTCAATCGTGCCGCATCAGGCTGCGGCGGTAGCCGAAGGCGAACACCACGCAGATGATGAACAGCACCACGCCGACGGCACTGCCGAAGCCGATGCTCATCCGGGTGATGCCGAAATTGTACAGATAGGTGACCACCGTGTGGGTGGCATTGGCCGGGCCGCCCCGGGTCAGCGCCCAGACCAGGTCGAAAAGCTGCAGCGCGCCCAGGACCGAGAAGAACACCGACAGCCGGATCACCGGGGCGAGCAGCGGGACCTTGATCCGCCAGGCGGTCTGCCACCAGCTCGCCCCGTCGATCCGGGCGGCCTCGACCACCTCGTGCGAGATGGCCTGCAGGCCGGCGATGTAGATCATCATGTGAAAGCCGAAATACTTCCACACCACCACGATCATCACCGCGTAGATCGCCAGTTCCCGATCGGCGAGCAGGAACGGCGGCTCCGCCCCGAACCAGCCGTACAGGCCGGCGACCAGGCCGTAGCGGCCGTCATAGACGAACTTCCAGATCAACCCGGTGGCGACCTCGGCCAGGATGTAGGGCAGGAAGAAGATCGCCCGGAACAGCACCGCCCCCCTGATCCGCTCGGCCAGGATCAAGGCCATCCACAACGCCAGCGGCAACTGGATCGCCAGGGAGACCAGGATGATCAGCCCGGTGTTGATCAAGGCGGACCGGAACGCGCCGTTGTTCAGCAGAAACGCGTAGTTGCGGGTGCCGACGAAGGTGCTCAATTCGCCATAGCCGTTCCAGCGGTAGACGCTGTACAGCGCCGCCTCCCCCATGGGCAGGATGACGAACAGGGTGAACAGGGTGACGGTCGGGATCAGGAAGACGATCGCCGTTGTGTACCGTTCTCCGAACGCGCTGCGCTGATTGGCCCTGCGCCACGTCCGGTGCCAGGAAGCGAGCAGGCCCGGGCGCGCCGGAGTGCCGCTGTCCGCCGTGTCGACCATGCCGGCGGTGCTCTATCGCCCGGCCGGCGGGGTCATGCCGTGCCCCCGTCGGCCCAGGCGACGGCGACACCGTCCTTCAGGAACGGCACCGCCTGACCCCATAGCCCGGTCCCGTCGGCCGTCTTCAGCGGTTCGGCGGCGTATTGGGCGAGGAAGACCCGGCGCATGGCGGGGGTCAGGTTCGGTCCGCTGCGATGGAACGTGGTGCTGGTGAACAGGGCGATGCTGCCGGCGGGCACGTCGACCGCCTCGCCGGTCTCGGTACCGAAATAGCCGACCCAGTCGTTGGTCTCCGGATCGCGGCGATGCGGGATCACGGTCCGGGTCCCGGCCTTGTCGAAGGGCAGCAGGTAGACGGTGCCGTTGGCTTCCGACACGTCGTCCAGGGGGCACCAGCAGGACAGATACGGCCGGTGCGCAGGATCGCCGCCATTGGCCAGCACATAGCCGGAATCCTGGTGCCAGGCGAACTTCATGCCCTGTTCGGCCCCCTTGACGACGTACTGGTCGTGAAACAGCCAGACATCGGGGCCAAGCGCCTGCCGGCAGATCGACGCCATCAGGCGGCTGAACAGGAACCGGCCCAGCACCGGCCGCTGCTGGTAGCACTGTGCCACGAAGTACCGCTTGCCCCGGTGGCTGATCCCGATCGTGTCGGTGCCGGCGGCGTCCATCTCCGCGTCCTTGCGGTCGATGAAGCCCTGACACTCGTTCCGCAGCAGGGTGAGCAGATCGTCGGGGATCACCGACGGCAGCACGCAGAAGCCGTCGCGATGCAGTCGGGCCAGGGCGTCCTCCCCGACCACGGAGGGCGGAACCGCGGCCGATGCGGGACCGGGTTGGGGCGTGGCGGTGGCCATGGGGCACTCTCCCGTACAATGGATCCTGGGCGGGATCCTGGGCGCACGGTCCGGTTCGGCTGCCACCGGGGCCGGCGCGGCCGACCCCGGTGGCGGCCCTCGCGCGGACCGACGGCTACATCGTCTCGAACTCCCAGGCTTCCTGGACCTGCCGGGCCGCTTCCTGGGGCGTCAGCAGGCCGGCCGCCAGATCGGTGGAGACGTCGTTGACCACCCGGCCGACCGAGGGGCCGAGATCCTGGTCGTAGAAGATCTGGTGGTAGTCCGACCGGGCGATGTTCTCCGCGTGCAGGCGGAAGAACGGGTTCTCCAGCGCTTCGGCCGCGCCGATCGTCACCGGGATGTGCACGCCCAGCCGGGCGGCTTCGGTCTGGTTGTCGAGATTGGTCAGGAAGCGCAGGAACGCGACCGTCTCGGGCGGGGCGCCGTCGGTCACCAGCCAGCCGTTGATGCCGCCCAGCGTATCGGTCGGCGCACCGGCGCCGCCGTCGACCACCGGGAAGGGGAACCAGCCCAGCTGATCGTCGGACAGCCCTGCGCCGCTGACGCTGTTGGTGCGCTGGGTGAGATAGTTCCAACTGCCCTGAAGCTGCATCGCGGCGTTGCCGTCGCCGAAATAGCCCGCCGACTCCGGGAAGGTCATGCCGAGGAAGCCGTCCTGGAACGGGTCGAGCGCGATCAGCTCGGCGAAGCGTTCCCCGGCCTGGATGAACGGGTCCGCCGCGAAGCCGTCGCCCTGGCTATTGATCGCGGCCTGGAACGCCTCCCGCCCGCCGATCCGGATCGCCAGATGCGTCCAGTAGAAGTGCAGCGGCCATTTGTCGGCCCCGCCGGTGGTGATCGGCGTCACCCCGGCGTCGTGCAGCGTCCGGACCGTGGCCAGCAGATCGTCCCAGGTCCGGATGCTCTCGGGATCGATCCCCACCTCGGCGAAGATCCCCTTATTGTACCAGAAGCCGACCTGGTTGACCTCCCACGGCACGCCGTGGACCGCCCCGTTGTAGTCGTAGGCGCTCAGCGCGCCGGCGCTGATCGTCTCACCCCAGCCATCCTGCACGGTGGCGGAGATGTCCTGGAGCACCCCGGCATCGGCCTGCGCCCGCATCACCCCGCCCGCCCAGGTATAGAACACGTCCGGCCGCTCGTCGGACTGCAGCATCGTCGTCAGCCGGGCCTTGAATGCCTCGTTGGCGACGTATTGCATCTGGACGTCGACGTCCGGGTTCCGGGCCTCGAACGCGGCCTCCACCCCCTCCATCCAGGCGACCACGGGCGGGTCGCTTTCCAGATGCATCCAGGTGACGACCGTCTGCTGGGCGACGGCCGCGGTTGCCATGGCGGCCGTGATCCCGGCGGCGATCAGACCGGACAGCGTGCTGTGCATGCTCGAACTCCTCCCCAGATGGTGGGCGACGGTTTGAGGATGTCGCCTCGGCGCTTGAACTCAGCTTGTTTAATTCGTAGTATGAACAAAATAAGAAGGAGATGTCAACGCAAACGTCATCGAACCGACCCGATCCGACGGCCGAAATGGTAACATCGTTACCGATTTGGCCGTTCCACCCCCTGCGATCCCTGCCATCTTCCGGTCGCCCGCCGGGTCTTACCCGTTGCGGCGGGACAGAATCCAACCGTTATTGTTTGGGAGCCTAATGAAAACGGAGCTTTCGAGACAGATGGCATTCCCCCGCCATTGGGCCGATCGCGCGCCGGGCACGGGGCCGGCCGGATGATGAAGACCGCCGATCCGGAGTTGATGCGGGCGATCAACACCTTCCATATTCTGGACACGATCCGGCAGAACGAGCCGATCTCCCGGGTCGAGATCGCCGACCGGACGGAGCTGAGCCGGGCCACCGTCTCGGCGATCACGGCCGCCCTGTTGGAGGAGCGACTGATCGGGACCCGGCATGTGGCCGGCCCGGGCAGCTCCGGGCGCGGCCGGCCCCGGGTCATGCTGGTGCTGAACCCGGCTGCCGCCCATGTCGCCGGGGTCAAGCTGTCGACCCATCAGATCAACGTCGCGGTGACCAATTTCCGGGCCGACGTGCTGGCCACCGTCAGCATGCCGATCCGGACCGCCCGCCAGCCGATGGCGGTGATCGCCGACATCGTCGAAGACGGCGTCCGGCAATGCGTCAGCGATGCCGGTCTGACCATGGACGATCTGTCCGGGTTGGGGATCGGCCTGCCGGGCTTCGTCGACAGCCGGACCGGCCTGTCGCATTGGAGCCCGATCTTCGGCCACGCCCCGACACCCTTGGCCGGCCTGATCGAAGACCGGGTTCAGACCCGGGTGGCCGTCGACACCGATGCCAATCTGGTCGCCATGGCCGAGCACTGGTTCGGG
>JANQKE010000094.1 GCA_028281265.1 Alphaproteobacteria bacterium
TTCGGGTTGGTGTGTGCCGGCCGCCCGCTGCGTTGCGCCGCTTGCCCGATAGCACCGCATCGCGCGGCGCGACGCGCCTTGCGGATCGATCCGGCACACGCCAACAGATCGACCCGGCATTCCCTGAAAACGCTCTAGCGTAGGCGGGCCGGCGGCATGCTCAGGATGGTGACGGCCCGTCTGTTCCACGCGGTGATCGTGCTGCTGGGGGTGACGTTCGTGGTCGCCTCCCTGGTCAAGCTGGTGCCCGGAGATCCGGTCGACGTCATCGCCGCCGGAAATCCGGGCATGACCGTGGAGGACATGGAGCGCCTGCGGGCGGAGATGGGGCTGACGCGGCCGGTCGCCGAGCAGTTCCTGAGCTATCTCGGATCGGCGGTCCGGGGCGATCTCGGGGTCTCGATCCGCCAGGGCGTGCCGACGGCGGACCTGATCCTGGAACGGCTGCCGGCCACCCTGGAACTGTCGTTCTGGGCGATCGTGGTGGCGGTCGTCCTGGCCGTTCCGCTCGGGATCGCCACCTCGCTCAGGCGCAACAGCGTCTTGGACTACGCCGGCACCTTCGTTGCGGTGCTGGGGGTGTCGACACCCGGTTTTCTGGTCGGCGTGCTGGCGATCCTGCTGTTCTCGGTCCAGCTCGGCTGGCTGCCGGCGTCGGGCTTCCGAGGCTCGGCCATCCTGGCCGCTGGCCAGGCGGTGATGGCCTGGGACGCCTCGGTCTTCTGGACCGCCTTCCGCCACTACATCCTGCCCACGATCTCGCTGGCGCTCGTCCTGGTCGCGATCAACACCCGGCTGGTGCGGTCCTCGATGCTGGAAGTGCTGCAGCAGGATTTCGTGACGTTCGCGACCGCAAAGGGGGTGCCGCGCAGGGTGGTGGTCCTGCGCCACGCCTTCCGCAACGCGCTGTTGCCGGTGGTCACGGCGGCGGGGTTGCAGCTCGGCGCGCTCCTGTCGGGGACGATCGTGGTGGAGACCGTGTTCGCCTGGCCGGGCATCGGGCGGCTCGCGGTCGATGCGATCCACTGGCGCGACTACCCGGTGATCCAGGCGGTGGTGCTGGTCTCGGCCGTCCTGTTCATCTCGCTCAACCTTCTGGTGGATCTTCTCTACCGTGCGATCGATCCCCGGGTGCGCGATGACTGACGTCGCCCCGACCCTTTCGGAGCGCCGGTTCGTGACCGCGCTCCGGGCGAGCCCGAAGGGGCTGACCGGTGCCGGGCTGATCCTGGTGGTCCTGCTGTGCGCCCTGTTCGCACCGCTCGTCGCACCGCACGATCCGGCCCGGCAGGTGCTCGACTGGCGGTTTGCCGCGCCCGCCTGGGCCGATGGCGGCAGCCTGACCAACCTCCTGGGCGGCGACAATCTCGGCCGCGACATCTTCAGCCGGATGGTCGTCGGCGCCCAGGCCTCGGTGGCGATCGCGCTGATCGTGGTGACGATCGCGTTGGTCTTCGGCTCGCTGCTGGGCGCGCTGGCGGGCTATTTCGGCGGCTGGACGGATGCGGTGATCATGCGCCTGGTCGATTTCCAGCTCGCCTTCCCGTTCCTGCTGCTCGCGCTCATCTTCATGGCCATCCTCGGCCCCGGCTTCTACACGCTCGTCATGGCGCTGTCGTTCGCGCTCTGGATCAACTTCGCCCGCATCGTGCGCAGCGAGACCATGCGCATCCGCCAGCTCGACTACGTCGCCGCGGCCCGCACCATGGGCGTTCCCCATTGGCGGATCATCCTCGGCCATGTGCTGCCCAACGTGCTGCCGGCGATGCTGGTCGTCGCCACGCTCGACGTCGCGCTCGTGATCATCGCGGAGGCCGCGCTCAGCTTTCTGGGGCTGGGGCTGCAGCCGCCGGTGCCGTCCTGGGGGCTGATGATCTCCGAAGGACGCGATTTCCTATACGACGCCCCTTGGATGGTGATCGGCCCGGCGATCGCCGTGCTGATCGCCTCGGTGGGGATCAACCTGTTCGGGGACTTCCTCAGAGACTATTTCGATCCCCGGCTGGAGGGGCTCTGACCCGCATGGATCGCAGACCCCTGGTCGAACTGGAGAACCTCACCGTCGACTATCCCACGCGCCGCGGGCCGGTGCGGGCGGTCGACGGCATCTCCCTCACGGTGGAGCGCGGCTCGGTCCTCGGCATCGTCGGCGAGAGCGGGTCGGGCAAGTCGACCGTCGGCTACGCGCTGATGGGCCTGACCCAGGCCTCGAACGCCGCCGTCGCCGGCACGCTCCGGTTCCAGGACACCGACCTTCTCGCCCTGCCGGCCCGCGACTGGCGGCGCCTGCGCGGTGCGCGCATGTCCATGGTGTTCCAGGACGCCATGTCGACGCTCAACCCGGTGATGCGCGTCGGCGACCAGATTGCCGAAGTGTTCCGATGGCATTGCCCGGACATGCCGGGGCGCGAGCGGTCGGCACGCGCCCTCGACCTCCTGGAGCGGGTGGGGATCCAGGAGGCCGGCCGGCGGATGAAGGCCTATCCCCACGAACTCTCCGGCGGCATGCGCCAGCGTGCGGTGATCGCGGCGGCCATCGCCCTCGAACCGGCCCTCATTATCGCCGACGAACCCACGACCGCCCTCGACGTGACCGTGCAGGCGCAGATTCTCGCCCTCTTGCGCGATCTGATCCGGGAGAAGCAGACCGCGCTCATCTTCATCAGTCACGATCTGGGGGTGGTTTCGGACGTCTGCGAGCGTGTGGCGGTGATGCAGGACGGCCGCATCGTCGAACATGGCCCGACCGCCGCCATCCTCCAGGCGCCCACCCACCCCTACACAAGGCGGCTGCTCGATGCCCGCCCCCGGTTCGGCCGGGGCCATGCCGCCGCCGCTCAGCCCGGCGGGTCAGCGGCATCCGGCAAGCCGCTGCTCGAGATACGCGATCTCACGGTGGAGTTTCCGCTTCCGGCCGGCCCGTTCGAGAAGCCGCGCCGGATACGCGCCGTCGACGGCGTCACCTTCACCCTCCACGAGGGCGAGGCGTTCGGTCTCGTCGGCGAGAGCGGTTCGGGCAAGTCGACGATCGGACGGGTGGTGGCACGGCTGCTGACGCCGACATCGGGCACCCTGGCATTCGCCGGGGAGGACTGGCTCGCGCTCAGGGGCGCAGCACTCGACCGGCGCCGGCGCGCGGTGCAGATGGTGTTTCAGAGCCCTTACGCCTCGCTCGATCCGCGCTGGCGTATCGTCGACATCCTGGGCGAGCCGCTGCGCAGCTACCGGGTGCTGCTCGACCGGGCCGGGATCCACCGCCGCGCGGCCGAGCTGATGGAGACGGTCGGTCTCGATCCGGCCTGGCTCGAACGCTATCCGCATCAGTTCTCCGGCGGCCAGCGTCAACGCATCGCCATCGCGCGGGCCCTGGCGCTGGAGCCGCGTCTTCTGATCGCCGACGAGCCGGTCTCCGCGCTCGACGTCTCCAGCCAGGATCAGATCCTGAAGCTGCTCCGCACCATCCGGGCGGAGACCGGGCTCGCCATGCTGTTCATCTCCCATGACCTGTCGGTGATCGACCATCTGTGCGAGACCGTCGCGGTGCTCGAAAAGGGCAAGCTGGTCGATATCGGCTCGACCCGCGACGTGTTCCGGCACTCGAAGAACCGCTATACCCGGGCTCTCATCGACGCCGTGCCCGGCCGGGACGCCGCCCCGGGGCGTCCATCGGATGTCGGCCCCCCGGCCCAGGCACACCCCGAGGCATCGCCCGCCCTGTCCGGATCGCCTTGAGCGCCCGCGTCCGCGCCGGTACGTGTGCCCGTCCGGGCCGTCACCTCCCTCGCCCGGCCCGGACGGCCGGTCCCTCTATCACCCCCGGGGCCGCGCTGCTCCCGGGGGCGCCCGGCACGGACCGGTGCGTGCAGAACACACAACCGTAGGATCGTACAAGCATGGACATCACCGGCATCGCCGCCGTCGTCACCGGGGCCGCTTCCGGCATGGGCGAGGTCGCCGCCCGTTCGTTGGCCGCCAAAGGGGCCAAGGTCGCCCTGCTCGATCTCCAGGCCGATCGGGTGCAGGCCGTGGCGGGAGAGATCGGCGGCCTCGGCCTGGCCTGCGACGTAGCCGACGAAGCCAGTGCCGAGGCCGCCTTGGCGGCCGCCCGACAGGCTCACGGCCCGGTCCGCCTGCTGGTCAACTGTGCCGGGATCGCACCCGGCGCCCGTGTCGTCGGCCGGGAGGGCCCGCATGCCCTGGCCCTGTTCCACAAGACCATCACCGTCAACCTGGTGGGCAGCTTCAACATGCTGCGCCTGGCCGCCGCGGAGATGGCGGCGGCCGAGCCGATGGCCGATGGGGAGCGGGGGCTGATCGTCAACACCGCCTCCGTCGCGGCCTATGAGGGGCAGATCGGCCAGGCCGCCTACAGCGCCTCCAAGGGCGGGGTGGTCGGGATGACCCTGCCGATCGCCCGGGAACTCGCCCGGCACGGCATCCGGGTGATGACCATCGCCCCGGGCCTGATCAAGACGCCGATGCTGGCCGGCATGCCGCAGGAGGTGCAGGACAGCCTGGTCGCCACCACCCTCTATCCCAAGCGGCTGGGCGATCCGCAGGAGTTCGCCGACCTGGTTCTGCACATCGCCGGCAACCGCATGCTCAACGGCTCGGTGATCCGGCTCGACGGCGCGGTCCGGCTGGCGCCGAGATAGGCCGATCCTCAGCGACCGCGAAACGGGGCTTGAGGCCGGTCAACCAGCGATCCCGTCCATGAACTTCGCCAAGCTGATGTCGAGGTCGGTCAGGCCGCCGGCATCGTGGGTGGTCATCACCACGGACACCGTGTTGTAGACGTTCGACCATTCCGGGTGATGATCCATCCGGTCGGCCTTGATCGCCACCCGGGTCATGAAGCCGAAAGCGGCGTTGAAGTCCGGGAACCTGAAGGTCCGGGTGATCGCATCCCGATCACCGACCATCGACCAGTCGGGAATACCGGCCAAGGCGGCGGTGCGTTCTTCCCCGGTCAGTCTCAATGCCATCGTCCCCTGCTCCCCTGATCTCGCGCGGCATTGGCGCGGCCATGACTTGTCGCTACCGTCGACGTGGCGCGGCGGAGGCCGTCCGTCAACCGATGCGATGCCCCAAGCATAAGCCGATGTCCCCGGACCTGCCCCCGTTTGCCGCGCCACCCAGCCTCGAGGACCTGACCGTGATCGCCGACCGGGCGCTGGAAAGCTTGCCGCCGGCACTCTCCGCCCTGGTCGAGGGCGTGGCGATCCACGTGGTCGATTTCCCCGATGAAGAGACCATGCGGGAGATGGCGTGCGACAGCCCGTTCGACTTGCTCGGCTTGTATTCCGGGGTGCCGTTCGGTGAGGCCGACGGCGCGCCGCTGCGCATGGATGTGGACCGGATCTTCCTCTATCGCCGGCCGATCCTGGATTACTGGTGCGACACCGGGGAAGACCTCCCGCACCTGGTGGCGCATGTTCTGATCCACGAGATCGGGCACCATTTCGGCTTCAGCGACGCCGATATGGAGGCCTTGGAAGCTGCGGCCGATGCGGTCGGGCCAAGCCCCTGACCGCGCTGTCGACGGGGCGGCCGAAGCGGGGACCGACGCTCTGGGACGCCGTCTCCGGCCTCCGGCCGTCGGTCGCCTGAAAGAAACGGGCCGGCGACCGCTGTCGCGGCGGACACCCTTTCCCCGGCAGGCGCGGCACGGGGGACGGACGGGGAGCGGCGGACCCAGGGCAGGGGCAGGTTTCGCGACGGCCCCGGCTTTGGCTGCATATGGACATGGTTGCTGGACACGGTAGAGCCCAGATGATAGTCGCCGTATCGACGGCCGACGGACCGCTGCCGTGCGCCAACCCATGACCGTCGTCACGGTCCCGCGCCCTGTCCTCGACGACCCCCCATTGGAAAGGCTATATATAATGAGCACTGGCAACATGAAACTTGTCGAAGATCTTATTCCTCCTCTTGAGATGCGCAGTAACAAAGACCCGAAAACTTACTTTGATACTGCGCGCAGTAACATCACTCAAATCGAAAAGTACGTTGAGATATCCGAAGACGCGGCGATTCTTGACGTCGGATGCGCGGCCGGACGCCTCGCCTTTCCGTTTATCGGCCGGCTGAAAGGGACTTATGACGGCTTCGATATTAGAAAGGAACAGATCGATTGGGCCACCAACAATATAACTAAAAATTATCCGAATTTCAGGTTTACCTACTTCGATATCAAGAATGAATGGATGAACCGATCCGGTGGCACCGTTGAGGGAAGTCAATTCTCCTTCCCCTACGCGGATGGTTCGTTCGATCTTATCATCTACCACAGCATATTCACCCATCTGATGCCGGATGTCGCCAAGCAGTATCTGGCTGAATCTTCCCGGATCCTCAAAGATACGGGATCCCTCTATATCACCTTCTATGTCTGGGATAGAGAAACCGAAAGCTGCGTGGCGCACAACGAGACCCAATGGCAATTTGCTCATCAGGTTGGCGAGTGCCGGGTCCACGACCCTGAACGGCCTGAATATGCGGTTTCTTTCCACCGGGACTGGATCTATGAAGAAGCTCTGAAGAACGGTCTGCACGTCAAGAATTTTATCCAAGGAAGCTGGCGAAACGCGCGGAACCACGGCCAGGATTACTATATCTTCAGGAAACATGTCAGCTGAGGTTGAACGGCGGTGCCGGTCCGACGGCTCGCCATGACGTCGAGGGCATGCGGAGCCGCAGTTCAAGCGGATGCGGCCGGCCGTAGCAGCGGTCGAGATCGTTCTGTGCCGGTCCGTCGGCCCAAGGGAGGCCGACGGACCGGCAAGACGCTTCGTTGCAGACGCAAGGGCGATGACGTGGTGGGGTGGTTGCTGCCAGAGATGTCATGCTGACGGGTGCCCCCACACATGTCGGTTGCCATTCGCTATTGCGGGGAACACCCCCGTCCGCCGTCAGTGCGACACCTGAGACGGACGGGGAGCGGATGCAGGTCCCGAACGCACTGGTCTCGCCCCATCTGGGCCTGATTGGTGGACAGGGGGGAGGCCAGATGCCGACAAAGGTGTCGCCGGTCTGACGATACACCGGGGCGCTCGACTGGCTGCCTTCGTCACGGTCGCGCGCCCTGTCCTCGGTGACCTCGCATCGGAAAGGCACCCAGTATGCGCACCAAGATAATAAATCATATAGAAGACCTGATTCCTCCCAAGAAGATGCTAAGCCACAAGGATGCCAAAGCATATCATGATTCGGCTTTGCATAATATTGCAACAATTGAGAAGCATGTCAGTGTATCCGAAGACGCCTCCATACTTGACGTCGGATGCGCCGCTGGCCGACTCGCTCTTCCTTTCATTGGCAGGCTGAAAGGCAATTACGAGGGCTTTGATATCAAAGAGAACCTGATCGAATGGGCTACCAACAACATAACAACGCGTTACCCGAACTTCAGGTTCACCTACTTCAGTGTCAAGAACAGCGTGATGAACCGTTCCGGCATTGTTGATGGCAATGAATTCGTCTTCCCCTTCCTGGATGGATCATTCGATCTCATCATTTTTCACAGCATATTCACCCATCTGATGCCGGATGTCGCCAAGCGATACTTAGCCGAATCCTCCCGTGTACTCAAAGATACAGGATTTCTATACATCACTTTCTATGTGTGGGATAGAGAAACTGAGAGCTGTGTGGCAAGCAACGACACCCGATGGACGTTTCCACATCAGATGGGCGAATGCCGGGTCCACGATCCTAACCGGCCCGAAGACGCCGTTTCTTTTCATCGGGACTGGATCTATGAACAGGCGCTGAAGAATGGACTAGGTGTCAGGAATTTCGTCCAAGGAGCCTGGAGAAACGCACGCAATCATGCACAGGATTACTACATCTTTCGGAAACATGTGAGCTGAGATCGGACCGCGGTGCCCATGCGACGGCCGATCCTGGCGTCGAGGGTCTGCCGAGCGAGAACTCAAGACGATGTGGCCGGCCGTGGAAACGGCCGAGACCGTTCCGTACCGGCCCGTCGGCCCAAGAAACGCTGACGAACCGGCAAGACATGGTGCAGCGGAGGCGATGACGGTACCGGGCCGGTATCGTCCAACCCGTGCCGCTACTTCTTCCGGAACCGGTCCAACGTGATGACGTTGTCGTCGTCGCCATTGTCACCCTCCTGGTCGGGCTCCGACGCGGCGGGCTGAGCGGCGGGACCCGGCAAGCCGGTCATGGCCGGCCCCCCTGATCCGCCCCCGTCCGATGCGGTCGCGGCGGCCCCGTCGGACGGCGGGTGCCGCTCCTCATCGGCTTCGGCAACAGCCTGAAACTGCAGGGCGAAATTGACCGACGGGTCGGCGAAGGTCGTGATGGCCGACAGCGGGATCCGCAGTCGCTCCTGCTTGCCGCTGAAGCTGAGGGTGACCGACATCGCCTCTTCGTCCACCGAGAGGCCGAAATACTGATGCTGCAGGACGATCGTCATCTCCACGGGGTAGCGTTCCCGCAGGTATGTCGGGATGTCCACCCCTATCGCGGTGGTCGCAAAGGTGATGTAGAAATGGTGGTCGCCCGGCAGGCCGGTCTCCACAGCCTGGCCGACGGCCGCGCGCACCACGCCGCGCAAAGCGTTCTCGACCATTCGATCGTATCGGATGTATCCGTCGGACATGGCCGTACCCTAGCCGCTGATCGGGGGGATGCAAGCGCCGTCCGCATCGCGCAGGGCGACCCGAGGCAGAGTCCCTTTCCGCCCGCCGCAGCGAGGGAGCGGGCCACGGCCGCATGGTGGGGGCCTCGGCTTCGGTCTCCGCCCGGCGGAGAGGCGCGACACGTCGGACAGGGCAGGAGCGGGGCCTTCTGTTGCTAGGCGGCCCCTGACCCCACCTGCCGGGCTCAGTCCGACAGGGATTTGGTTCGGTTACCGACTACCGCATTACGCGGCGGCGGCCACCGGAGCGTAGTTGTCATTCGCAACTATCATACGGCCCGATAACGGCGGTACCATGCCGGACGAAAACCAACCCTTTACCACGCGCGTCGATCCTGTTTCGCCCCCGTCGGACCCGCGCGGCCGCCGAGCCGTGCCATCGCGGGAGGTGGTGGAGGCGCCGGGTACTGCCCCCGGGTCCGCTACGCTTATTCCGATCGGCGTTTATCGCCATAGCCGTTGCCGGCACCCTCATTATAGGGAACCGGTCCGGCCGGCGAAAGGGGCAACCGGACCGATACCGGAACGGCGGGACGGCCGATGGGCGGATCGACCGGCCTCGAGGACGGCTGCGGCCCGCCGTGCCGGGCCGGTCGGTCAGCCGACGATCTCGATCCCGGCGAAGAAGAAGGCGATCTCGGCGGTGGCGTTGTCCTGACTGTCCGAACCGTGCACCGAATTGGCCTCGATCGATTCGGCGAAGTCCTTGCGGATGGTGCCGGGCGCGGCGTTGGCCGGGTTGGTGGCGCCCATGATCTCCCGGTTCTTGGCGACGGCGCCTTCGCCTTCCAGGACCTGAACCACCACCGGTCCGGAGGTCATGAAGCCGACCAGATCATCGAAGAACGACCGCTCCCGGTGGACGGCATAGAATGACTCGGCCTGGCCCCGGGTCAGGTGCAGCCGCTTCTGGGCCATGATGCGCAACCCCGCATCCTCGAACCGCTGATTGATCTTGCCGGTCAGATTGCGGCGGGTGGCATCGGGTTTGATGATGGACAGGGTCCGTTCGACGGCCATGGAGGGGTCCTCGGATGTCTTTTGTGGCGGTGACGATTGGCTGGCGATCAGCCGGGGTCCGGGGCGATGCTCCGCACCGATCGGCCTCCACGGCCGGCCTGCCCCGATGCGCCGGGCTTATAGGCGCGGGGAATGGCCCCTGCAACCGGCGGCTGCTTCGGCTGGAGACACCCTCCCGACGACCGGGCGCATGGCTGCGGGCTGCCGCAATCGGCGCTCCGGCGGTCCCCCCGTCTCCGCGGACCGCGTTTGCGCCCTCCCCAGGCGACGAGGCGTCTGCTACATCGCGCGCCATGTTGCGGATCAGCGATCTCACCTACCGGATCGCCGGGCGGACGTTGTTCCACCGGGCGAGCGTGACCGTGTCCGCCGGCCGGAAGGTCGGGCTGGTGGGTCCGAACGGTGCCGGCAAGTCGACCCTGCTCCGGCTCGTCACCGGCGACCTTGCCCCCGATGAGGGCGAGATCGACATTCCCGGCCGCTGGCGCATCGCCACGGTCGCCCAGCACGCACCCGACGGGCCGGACAGCCTGATCGACACGGTGCTGGCCGCCGACACCGAGCGGACCCGCCTGCTCGCCGCAGCCGACGCGGACGCCGACCCGGACCGGCTGGGGGAGATCCACGCCCGCCTGATCGACATCGACGCCCATGCAGCACCGGCCCGGGCGGCGCAGATCCTGGCCGGTCTGGGGTTCGACGACGCAGCCCAGAAGCGCCCCTGTTCGAGTTACTCCGGCGGCTTCCGGATGCGGGTGGCGCTGGCCGCCACCCTGTTCCTGGAGCCCGACCTGCTGCTTCTGGACGAGCCGACCAACCATCTCGACCTCGAAGCGGCGATCTGGCTGGAGAGCTGGCTGGCCCGCTACCCCCACACCGTGGTGCTGGTCAGCCACGACCGCGGTCTCCTCAACCGCGCGGTGGACGGGATCGTCCATCTCGATGCCGGCCGGCTCAAGACCTATGGCGGCGGCTACGACAGGTTCGAGAAGACGCGGGCGCTGGAGCGCGCGCATCTCACCGCCCAGGCCGCCAAGCAGGACGCGCAGCGCAAGCATCTGCAGGCCTTCGTCGACCGGTTCCGCTACAAGGCGTCCAAGGCCACCCAGGCGCAGAGCCGGATCAAGATGCTGGAGAAGATGGAGCCTATCCAGTTGCTGCCGGCGGACCGGACGGTCGCGTTCGACTTCCCCTCGCCCGGGCCGCTGCCGCCCCCGCTGATCACCTTGGACGATGTCGCGGTCGGCTACGGATCCGCACCGGTGTTGCGGAAGCTCACCCTCAGGCTCGACCCGGACGACCGGATCGCCTTGCTGGGCGCCAACGGCAACGGCAAGTCGACGCTGGCGAAACTGCTCAGCGGCCGGCTGGCGCCCTCGGACGGCCGGATGACCACACCGCCCAAGCTGACCGTCGGCTACTTCGCCCAGCACCAGACCGAAGAGCTGGACCCGTCCCGGACGGCGCTGGCGGAGACCGCGGCCTGGATGCCGGATGCGACCGACCAGCACTGTCGGGACCATCTCGGCCGCTTCGGTTTCTCCAAAACCAAGGCTGAAACGCCCATCGGCAGCCTTTCGGGCGGCGAGAAGGCGCGCCTGCTGTTCGCGCTGATCACCCGGCTGGCCCCGCACGTCCTGATCCTGGACGAGCCGACCAACCATCTCGACATCGACAGCCGCAAGGCGCTGGTCGCAGCGATCAACGCGTATCGGGGGGCGGTGGTGCTGATCAGCCACGACCAGTCTCTGGTCGAGCTGACCGCCGACCGGCTATGGCTGGTGGCCGACGGGACCTGCCGGACCTATCAGGGTGACATGGCGCAGTACCGGAAGCTGTTGTTCGAGCAGCGCCGGTCCGAACGCGGCGCGGCAGGACGGGCGGCGGGTCCGGCGGGCGACGAAGCCGCCGCTCCGGCCGACAAGAAGGCCCAGCGCCAGGCCGCAGCGGCCTTGCGCAGCCGGCTCGCCCCGCTCAAGAAACGGGTCGCCGAGACCGAACGCGCGATCGAACGGCTGACCGACAGGAAAGCCAGGCTTGAGCAAAGGCTCGCGGTGCCGGAGATCTATGGCGGCCCAACCGAGCAGGTGACCGCCCTGCAGAAGGAGCTGAGCAGCGTCTTGAAAGACCTGGATGCGGCGGAGGCGGCATGGCTGTCGGCTCAGGACGCGTACGAAACCGCCCAGATCGGTCAGATGGCCGGGTAAGTGCACCGCGACTGTGCTAATGACCGGCGCGTCGAGTTGGATTCGCAGCATCGAACCCGAGTGGCTTCAGAGAGCACCAGGCCGGTCTGCTGGCACGTGCCGGATCGATCGGCAAGGCACGTCGCGCCGGGCGATGCGGTGCCATCGGGCCAGCGGCGCACCGCTGCGGGCGGGCGGCACATGCCAACCCGAACGGCCGGGCGGATGGGCCCGGCCCTCCCTGAAACCGCCCTAGATCAACCTATCTGCGTTCAGATGGCCTCATCTGAACGCAGATAGGTTGATCTAGTTTAAAGAGTTAGAGCCTCTTATCTGCGCCCGTTCGGACGCAGGATGCCCTAGCTGCGGCTCAGCCACCACTCCAGATGCGGCATCCGGTCATGCCCCCAGAACGGTTCGCCCCCGACGGTGAAGAACGGTGAACCGAACACGCCCAGCGCGATAGCCTGGTCGGTCTCCGACCGCAGCCTGTCCTTGGTCTCCTGCTGCGCCATACCGGCTGTCAGCGCGTCGCCGTCCAGCCCCAGCGCCGTGGCGACCTCCACCGTGACCGAAGCGTGGGCGATGTTGCGTCCGTCCTGAAACGACGCCCGGTAGAGCGCTTGTGCCAGCGGCACCACCTGGTCCGGGTGCGCCCGGTCGACCCAGTAGACAGCACGGCTGGGCGCGATCCCGGCAAACGGAAACGGCTCCGGCCAGACAAAGGGCAGCCCCGCCCGCTCGGCCGCGCGTTCCATATCGCGCTTGGCGTAGCGGGCGCGCATCGGATGCTGATCGACCAGCGGCCCCGAGCCCGTCACCTTGAAAACCGCCCCCAGCAGGATCGGATGCCAGCGCGTCCTGCGCCCGCATCGGGCTGCGAGGGCTTCGATCTCGAAGGCCGCAAGATAGCCGTAAGGGCTTGAAAAATCGAAATAGAAGTCGATCGGATCGTTCATCGGCTCGGTCGTCGGTGGCGGAAAGACGTATAATTCCCCGATGCTACCATGGGATCTCGGCACCATCGTAGTTGAAGAATCGGCCGGTCATCGCAGGGGTCAGCCCGTCGATGACCGACTTGATCCCACGCGCACTGTCGGCCGGTTCGACGCTCGCCTGCGGACCGCCCATGTCGGTCCGGACCCAGCCCGGATGCAGCAGGGTGACGGTGAAGGCTTCATCGGCGAGATCCCGGGCGATCGAGCGCATCGCCGCGTTGACGGCCGCCTTCGACGACCGATAGATCAGGTTGCCGCCGCTGTCGTTCGATCCGATCGACCCCAGGCGCGAACTGACGGTGGCGATGATCTTGCCTTCGCCGTCCCGTAAGTGCGGCAGGAAGGCCTCCACCAGCCGGACCGGCGCCAGCGTGTTGACCGTCAAAACATCCTGCCAGGCGGCGAAGTCGGTCTCCCCGATCGTCGTGCCGCGGGAACCCAGCAGCCCGGCATTGTTGAGGAGCAGATCCAACGGCAGGCCGGCCAGACGCTCTGCCAGGATCATCACCGATGCCGGATCGGCCACGTCCAGCGTGACCGGGGTGACGTCGCCATCGATCCGCATCAGCCGCTGTGCGGCGGCCGGATCGCGGATGCCGGCAAGCACCGTCCAGTCATCCTCGGCATAGGCGTGCACCAACGCAAGACCGATGCCGCGGCCGGCACCGGTGATCAAGACGGTCGGCATGGGAACGGTCCCTTTCCATCGCGATGGTCGAACAGGGCGCGACCGCCGAGCGGCGCTATTCCGCCGGCCGTCGGGCGGGCGGCGGCGGCCCGCACCGGTCGGGTGGCCGGCCCGGACACCGGCCGCACGGGCGATCCGGCGATGACCGGGATCGCCGGGCGGCCTGACCCAGCCTTGTCCTCGCCCCATTTCGACGGCCCTTGTGAGCCCCATGGGCTTGCATTAAGCATCGCCCGGCCGCTGCCCCCGGCGATGGTACCGGCCCGCTCGATCTTTCCCACCATCTTGGACGCTTCGCCTATGTTCGGCAGATTGCTCGGATTTCTTTCCTCAGACATGGCCATCGATCTGGGTACGGCGAACACGCTGGTCTACGTCAAGGGCCGGGGCATCGTGCTGAACGAACCGTCGGTGGTGGCGATCGCCAATGTCCGCGGCCGCAAGCAGGTCCTCGCGGTCGGCAACGAGGCCAAGCAGATGCTAGGCCGGACGCCGGGCAACATCCAGGCCATCCGGCCCCTGCGCGACGGCGTCATCGCCGACTTCGACGTCGCCGAAGAGATGATCAAGCATTTCATCCGCAAGGTCCACAACCGGCGGTCGTTCGCCGCCCCCCAGGTCATCGTCTGCGTGCCGTCCGGCTCCACGGCGGTCGAACGCCGGGCGATCCAGGAGTCGGCCGAAAGCGCCGGTGCCAACCGGGTCTTCCTGATCGAGGAGCCTATGGCCGCGGCGATCGGTGCCGGGCTGCCGGTGACCGAGCCCACCGGCTCCATGGTCGTGGACATCGGCGGCGGCACCACCGAGGTCGCCGTCCTGTCGCTGGGCGGGATCGTCTATTCCCGCTCGGTCCGGGTCGGCGGGGACAAGATGGACGAGGCGATCATTGCCTATATCCGCCGCAACCACAATCTCCTGGTCGGCGAAGGCTCCGCCGAACGGATCAAGAAGGAGATCGGTTCGGCGTGCCCGCCGGACGACGGCGAAGGCCGGACGCTGGAGATCAAGGGCCGGGACCTGATGAACGGGGTGCCGAAGGAACTGGTGATTTCCGAACGGCAGATCTCCGAGAGCCTGGCCGAGCCGGTCAGCCAGATCGTCGAGGCGGTGAAGGTCGCCCTGGAACACACGGCCCCGGAACTGGCGGCCGACATCGTCGACAAGGGCATCGTGCTGACCGGCGGCGGGGCGCTGCTCAGCAATCTCGACTTCGTGCTCCGGCACGCCACCGGCTTGCCCGTGTCGATCGCCGACGAACCGCTGTCTTGCGTGGCTTTGGGCACCGGCCGGGCGCTGGAGGAGATGCGCACGCTCAAGAATGTCCTGGTCAACATGTAGTTTGAAGGATCAACTGACAGCCGGCGATTCGCGTCGCGGGGGCGCCGTGCGCACCGGACCGGGGCGTGAGCACCGGCGGGTCCCCGCCGGATCGGGGGCGACGTAACGGGGCAGGTGGGGGACGCAAGCGCGGTGAGACTGCGGTATCGACCATCGGTCAGACTGCAAACGCTGAAGACGGTGGCGCACCGGTTCTCCTTTGCGCTGCTGCTGGTCACCGCCCTTGCCCTGACGATGGTCGGCAAGGTCGATCACCTGATGGTCGACGCGGTCCGCGCCCGGGTGATGGACGTCGCCATTCCGCTGCTGGACGGCCTTTCCCAGCCGGCCGCCACCATCGCCGAGATGGCCGAGGACGTCCGGGAGCTGTCGGAACTGCGCCGGGCCAACGAGATCCTGCGCCAGCAGAACCTCATCCTGCAGCAGTATCAGATCGCCGCCCGCCGGCTGGAGGCCGAGAACCTGTCGCTGCGGCAATTGCTCAACTACCAGCCTGCCGGACACTATCGCTATATCGGTGCCCGCGTCGTCGCGGACAACAGCGGGGCCTATGTCCGCAGTCTGGCGGTCAATGTCGGCCGGGCCAACGGGGTGGGCAACGGCCAGGCCGTTCTCGGCGGCGCCGGGCTCGCCGGCCGGATCGTGCAGGCCGGGGAGCGGTCCGCGCGGATCCTCCTGATCACCGATCTGAACGCCCGTATCCCGGTGATCATGGAAGCCAGCCGCACCCGCGCCATCCTGGGCGGCGACAATTCCAACCGCCCGCGGCTGGAGCATCTGCCGCCCGAAACGGCGGTACGCATCGGCGAGCGGATCGTCACCTCCGGGACGGGTGGGCTCTTCCCCCCGGGGCTGCCGGTCGGGGAGATCGCCGAGGTCACCCCCGGCGGTGACGTCCGGGTGCGGCCGATCGAGGATCTGAGCCGGCTGGAGCAAGTCCGCATCGTCGACTTCCAGCTCAGCCGGGAGGTCGTCCCGATGGTTGCGACGCCTGGGTTCAACCGCTGAGGAGGCCGCTTGCATGGACATGTTCCTGCATCGCCTGGATCTCGGCTTCCGCCTGGCGGCGCCGGGCATCGTGACGGTCGCGCTGACGCTGCTGGGCGTGGTCCCGCTGGGACCGGCCGGATGGGGCATGCTGGCCCCCTTCCTGCCCCTGGCGGCAGTCTACTACTGGGCGGTCCAGCGTCCCGCGGTGATGCCGAACAGCCTGGTGTTCGCGATCGGGCTGCTGCACGATGTGCTGACCGGCGGCCTCCTCGGTCTGACGGCGGTGCTGCTGTTGCTGTTCCGCTCCACCGTGATCGGCCAGCGGAAGTTCCTCACCGGCAAGCCCCTGTTCGTCTATTGGTGCGGCTTCGTGATGGCGGCGTTGGCTTATGGCGCGGTGGAATGGGCAGCGCAGTCGCTGGCGGCTCTGACCCTCCTGCCGGGCGCGCCGCTGCTGTTTCGCACGATGATCGAGGCGGCCGTTTTCCCCGTGCTGTGCTGGGTGTTCATCCAGCTCCAGTACAGCCTGCCGGAGCGTTGAGCCCCATGCCCGTCACCGGCCGCGATATGGAGCGTCAACGGCTGGTCGGGCGCCGGGCGCTGGTGCTCGGCGGCGGCCAGCTGGCGCTGTTCGGCGCCCTGATCGGCCGGATGTACTATCTGCAGGTCGAACAGGCCGACCGCTACGCCACCCTCGCCGATGACAACCGGATCAACCTGCGCCTGCTGCCCCCGGCCCGGGGCAAGCTGCTCGACCGGTTCGGCGAGCCGATCGCCATCAACAACCAGGATTTTCGCGTCACCCTGGTCGCCGAGCAGGCCGGCGACGTCGAGGGCACCCTGCGGGCCCTGACCGACATCGTCGCCATGGACGAGGGTGAGATCGCCCGGGTGCTGCGGGACATCCGCAGCCGGCAGCGGTTCGTGCCGGTCACCGTCCGCAGCAACCTGACCTGGGAGCAGGTCAGCCGGATCGAAGTCAACGCGCCCGAACTGCCGGGGATCTCGATCGAGGTCGGGGATCTGCGCAGCTATCCCCACGGCCGGGCCGGCGTACACGGCGTCGGCTATGTGGGTGCCGTGTCCGAAGAGGAGCTGACCGGCGATCCCCTGCTGGGCCTGCCGGGGTTCAAGATCGGCAAGACCGGGGCGGAACGCCAGTTCGAGAGCGCCCTGCGCGGAGCCGCCGGCAGCAGTCAGGTGGAGGTCAACTCGGTGGGCCGGGTCATCCGGGAGATCGCCCGGGACGAGGGCACCCCGGGTGCCGATGTCGAACTGACCCTCGATATCGGCCTGCAGCAGGCGGTGCAGGAGCGACTGACCTCGGAATACAGCGCATCGGCCGTCGTGATGGATGTGCACAACGGGGAGATCTACGCGCTCGCCAGCCATCCGGCTTACGACCCGAACCTGTTCGCCCGCGGGATCGGCACGGCCGATTGGCGCCGCTTGATCGACGACATGTACAGACCGCTGACCAACAAGGCGATCAGCGGTCAGTATGCCCCGGGCTCGACCTTCAAGATGCTGGTCGCCCTGGCCGCCCTGGAAGCGGGCGAAGCCGGCGTCGGCTTCGAATCCTACTGCCCCGGCCATATGGACCTGGGCGATCACCGGTTCCACTGCTGGAAGCGGGGCGGTCACGGCCGGGTCGACATGGTCCAGGCGATCGCCCAGTCGTGCGACACCTATTTCTACGATCTGTCGCTCAAGATCGGGGTCGATGCGATCGCGGGCATGGCCCGGCGGTTCGGCCTCGGCACGGTGCCGGAGGTCGACCTGCCCGCCAGCCGGCCGGGGCTGATCCCCACCCGGGCCTGGAAGCAGGCGACCATGGGCGCCCCCTGGCAGGGCGGCGAGACGCTGATCACGTCCATCGGGCAGGGATACGTGCTCGCCACTCCGCTGCAGCTCGCCGTCATGACCGCGCGCATGGTCAACGGGGGCCGCGCGGTGGTCCCGCATATCGGCCGGCGCATCGGCGGCGAGTTGAACCCGCTGTCGGTCCGGCCGGCCCCGGCGATCGGCATCGCCCCCCCCTTTCTCGATCTGATGGTCGACAGCATGATCGAGGTCACCGAGGGCCGGCAGGGCACCGCCCGTACCAGCGCCATCACCGAGCCGGGATGGGAGATGGGCGGCAAGACCGGCACCAGCCAGGTGCGCCGGATCTCCGCTGCCGAACGCCTGTCCGGCATCATCCCCAACGAGGAGCGGCCCTGGCGGCTGCGCGATCACGCGCTGTTCGTCGGCTTTGCGCCGATCCACCGGCCGCGCTATGCCGTCTCGGTGGTGGTGGAGCATGGCGGCAGCGGGTCGGCCGTGGCCGCCCCGATCGCCCGGGACATCCTGCTGGAGACCCAACGCCGACGCCCGGCCGAGCCGCTTTCGGACCCCATCGCTGCGATGGCGCCGACGGCGTCGCGCGACCGCCGGGGCTAGAGCGTTTTCAGGGACTACCGGGCGGATCTGCCGAGGTGGATGGGCCCTGATGCCAGGAGGGAGGAGGAAGGACATGCCGGGGCCTATTCGACGACGAGCGACGCCGCAGCAGGGCCCATCCGCCTGGCCCTTCGGGTTGGCGTGTGCCGGCCGCCCGCT
>JANQKE010000117.1 GCA_028281265.1 Alphaproteobacteria bacterium
CTTGCGCTTGCGGGTCACGTCGCCGCCGTAGCATTTCGCCGTCACGTCCTTGCGCATGGCGCTGATGGTCTCGCGCGCGATCACCGAGCCGCCGATGGCCGCCTGCAGGGGGATCTTGAACAGCTGCCGGGGGATCAGGTCCTTGAGCCTTTGGCACACCGCCCGGCCCCGCGCCTCCGCCTGGCCCCGGTGGCAGATGAACGACAGCGCGTCCACCGGCTCGGCGTTGACCAGGATCGACACCTTCACCAGGTTGCCGTCGGCGAACCCGTCCATCTCGTAGTCGAAGCTGGCGTAGCCGCGGGTGATCGACTTCAGCCGGTCGTAGAAGTCGAACACCACCTCGTTGAGCGGCAGCCGGTAGACCAGCATCGCCCGGTCGCCGACATAGGTCAGCTCGATCTGCTCCCCCCGCCGCTCGGTACACAGCTGCAGCACGCCGCCGAGATAGGTGTCCGGCAGCATGATCGTCGCCCTGATCCACGGCTCCTCGATATGGTCGATCTTGACGACATCGGGCATGTCGGCGGGATTGTGCAGCTCCTTGACCGCACCGTCGGTCATGTGGAGGCGGTAGACCACCGACGGTGCGGTGGTGATCAGGTCGAGATTGAACTCCCGCTCCAGCCGTTCCTGGATGATCTCCAGGTGCAGCAGGCCCAGAAAACCGCAGCGGAAGCCGAACCCCAGGGCAGCCGAGGTCTCGGTCTCGAAATGGAAGCTCGCGTCGTTGAGGGCGAGCTTGCCCAGACTGTCCCGCAGCCGCTCGAACTCGGAGGTGTCGACCGGAAACAGCCCGCACCACACCACCGGCACCGACGGCTTGAAGCCCGGCAGCGGCCGGGCGGTGGGCTTCCTGTCGTCGGTGATGGTGTCGCCGACGCGGGTCTCGGAGATGTCCTTGATGCCGGCGGTGATGAAGCCGATCTCCCCGGGGGTCAGGCGTTGCACCATCACCCCCTTGGGCGACAGGAAGCCGACCCGGTCGACCTCCCGCACCGCCCCGGTCCCCATGAACCGGATCTTCTGGCCGACCCGCAGCGTCCCGTCGACCATCCGCACCAGGATGACCACGCCCAGATAGGGGTCGTACCAGCTATCCACCAGCATCGCCTTGGACGGAGCGTCGAGCTCACCGTCCGGCGGTGCCGGCAACCGGGTGACGATCGCCTCCAGCACGCCCTCGACGTTCAGGCCGGTCTTGGCCGAGATCTCGACCGCGTCGGTGGCGTCGAGCCCGATCACCTCCTCGATCTGCGCCTTGACCTGGTCGGGCTCGGCGGCCGGCAGATCGATCTTGTTGAGCACCGGGATCAGGTCATGGTCGGCTTCCAGAGCCTGATACACATTGGCCAGGGTCTGCGCTTCCACACCCTGGCTGGCATCGACCACCAGCAGCGAGCCCTCGCACGCCGCCAGCGAGCGCGAGACCTCGTAGGCGAAGTCGACATGGCCGGGGGTGTCCATCAGATTGAGCTGATAGGTGTTGCCGTCTTGCGCGGTGTAGTTGAGGCGCACCGTCTGCGCCTTGATGGTGAT
The DNA here is from genome assembly GCA_028281265.1 of Alphaproteobacteria bacterium. Classification (GTDB taxonomy): domain Bacteria; phylum Pseudomonadota; class Alphaproteobacteria; order DSM-16000; family Inquilinaceae; genus JANQKE01. The sequence continues at coordinate 1,540 of JANQKE010000117.1, forward strand.
CCCCCGCTCGCGCTCGATATCCATGGAATCGAGCACTTGCGCCTTCATCTCCCGGTCTTCGAGACCACCGCATGTCTGGATCAGGCGGTCGGCCAGCGTGGACTTCCCATGGTCGATATGGGCGATGATGGAAAAGTTCCGGATGCGCTCCCGCGGGGTGATCTGGCGGGAGTCGGTGACGGCCTGGTCCAGCTTGTCGATGACACTATCGGGCATGCGGGCGTACGCAACTTCGTAGACGGGATGGCAGGCCACGACCGGGGGAGGCCGCGACGGCGGGTCCGCGGGTCCCACGCCGGCTCGGGACGGGAAGTTCGCCAGGAACATAGGGCGGGCCGGGCGGCGCAGCAACGCCGGGCGACACCGGGTCCGATGCGCACCGGTGGCCCCCCGTCCCGATCCGCTTCGGCCACCCGGCGGGACCGGGCGACCATGCGCATTCGAGCCGGATTCCCTGGCTTGTCCGCCCCGGCTGCGCTAAGACGGTTGACCGTTCCCCGTCCGATCGGCGTGTCCGCAACCGGGACTGGCCCCGTCCCGGCCAAAGGATCGCCATCGCCGGCCGAACGGGCGACACTTCCCAGATGTCGAATCGCGACCCCGTTCGGGTCGGCATCCTCGGCCCCGTATCTGTTGACCCTAGATGATCCGCCATGAAGCTGACGATTGAGCGCGCCGCCCTGTTCCGGGCCCTGGGCCATGTGCAAAGCGTCGTCGAACGCCGTAACACGATACCGATCCTGTCAAACGTTCTGCTGCGAGCCGAAGGCGGCAAGCTGCATCTGACGGCCACCGATATGGACCTGGAGATCGTCGAGGCCGCCTTGGCCATGGTGGAGACCGCGGGCGCCACCACGGCACCGGCGCACACCTTGTACGACATCGTTCGCAAGCTGCCCGACGGCGCCCAGGTCGAGCTGTCGCTGAACCCGGACGGCAAGTCCCTGGCCTTGCGCGCCGGCCGCTCGCGGTTCCAGCTCGGTTGCCTGGACGTCGCCGATTTCCCCTCCATGACCGGTGGGGAGATGCCGAGCGCGTTCGATCTGCCGGCGGGGGGGCTGCGCAACCTGATCGACCGGACCCGGTTCGCCATCTCCACCGAGGAGACACGGTACTATCTCAACGGCATCTACCTGCATGCCGGGGAGTTCGAGGGAGCCCCGGCGCTGCGGGCCGTGGCCACCGACGGGCATCGGCTCGCCCGGGTCCAGGCTCCGTTGCCGGAGGGGGCCACCGGGATGCCGTCGGTGATCGTGCCGCGCAAGACGGTGGGGGAGCTGCGCAAACTGATCGACGAGGCGGCCGAACCGATCCACATCGCGCTGTCGGAAACCAAGATCCGTTTCAGCGTCGACGATGTGGTGCTGACCTCCAAGCTGATCGACGGAACCTTCCCGGACTACGAACGGGTGATCCCAGAAGGCAACGACAAGGTGATGGAGGTCGATACCAAGGGCTTCGCCGCCGCCGTCGACCGGGTCGCCACCATCGCCACGGAGAAGACCCGCGCCGTCAAACTCGCCATCACGGACGGCCAGTTGACGCTGAGCGCCACGTCGACCGACCAGGGCAGCGCGACCGAGGAGCTGGAAGTCGATTACGGCGCCGATCCACTCGAAATCGGGTTCAACAGCCGCTATCTGTTGGATATCGCCGGGCAGATCGACAGCGATACCGCCCGGTTCTACATGGCCGATAGCGGGTCGCCGACGGTGATCCGGGATGGCGGCGGCGAGGAGAGCCCGGAGGCCGAGGCGCCGGTCGGCGATGAAGCGATCTACGTCCTGATGCCCATGCGGGTGTGACGATGGTCCGGACGGACAGCGGGAGCGTGTGAGGCGGTTTGGTGGGTATGACGATCGCGGCGGCCCCGACCGACCGGGGGGCGGAGCCGGCGTCGAGCCCCCTGCCGAGGTTGGCGGTTACCCGGCTGACGGTGACGGATTTCCGCTGCTATCGCCGGGCAACCCTTCAGTGTGACCATCGCCCCGTCGTGCTCAGCGGCCCCAATGGCGCGGGCAAGACCAATCTGCTCGAAGCGGTGTCGTTTCTCGCCCCCGGACGCGGCCTCAGGCGGGCGGCGTTGCGCGAGGTGACACGGACGGGGGCCGCCCTGCAGGCGGTTTGGGCGGTTGCCGCGCATCTCGAAACCCCCGGCGGACCGGTCTCCATCGGCACCGGGCTCGATCCCGACGGAGCGGCCAACGGTTCGGGACGGCGGCTGGTGCGGATCGACGGCACGCCGGCGGAGAGCCAGACCGATCTGGGCCACCATGTCGGGCTGGTCTGGCTGACCCCGCAGATGGACCGGCTGTTCATCGAGGGGGCGGCGGGGCGCCGCCGGTTCCTCGACCGGCTGGTCTACGGCTTCCATCCCGGCCATGCGGCGGCGTTGAACGCCTACGAGCAGGCGATGCGGGAGCGGTCGCGGCTGCTCAGGGAGGGGCGCGGCGATCCGCACTGGCTGTCGGCTTTGGAAGACCAGATGGCCGGCCACGCGGTGGCCATCGCCGCCGCCCGGCGAGACGTGGTCGCGCGGCTGCGGGCGGCGCATGCGGTGCCGGAACGGCAGGCCGCGGCGACCGCGTTCCCCCGCGCCGATCTGGCCCTGGAGGGGACGGTGGAAACCTGGCTGACCGACGGCCCGGCCCTGACGGTCGAGGATCGGCTGCGGGCCCTGTGGGCCGACAGCCGCCGGCTCGACGCGGTCACCGGCGGGGCGGCGGACGGGCCGCACAAGACCGACCTCGCGGTCGCCTACGGGGCCAAGGGGATCCCCGCAGCGGCGGGGTCGACCGGGGAGCAGAAGGCGCTGCTGATCGGCCTGGTGCTGGCCAATGCCCGGCTGATGGCGGCCGAGCGGGGCGCACCGCCGCTGCTGCTGCTGGACGAGGTCGCCGCCCATCTCGACAGGGATCGGCGGGCCGCCTTGTTCGAAGAGATCCTGGGCCTGCGCGCCCAGGCCTGGATGACGGGCACCGACGCCGCGCTGTTCGAAGCGCTGGACGACCGGGCCCGCTGGTTCGGCGTCCGCGACGCCGAGGTGATGGAAAGACCGTAACGACGATGTCCGACGTGCCCTTCGAACCCCAAAGCCCGAACCCGGCCGACTACGGCGCGGAGTCGATCAAGGTCCTGCGCGGTCTGGAGGCGGTGCGCAAGCGTCCGGGCATGTATATCGGCGACACCGACGACGGTTCGGGCCTGCACCACATGATCTACGAGGTGGTGGACAATGCCATCGACGAGGCGTTGGCCGGCTACTGCGACACGGTCACGGTCACGCTCAACGCCGACGGCTCGGCCAGCATCACCGACAACGGCCGCGGCATCCCCACCGACATCCACCATGAGGAAGGGATCTCGGCCGCCGAGGTGATCATGACCCAGCTCCATGCCGGCGGGAAGTTCGACCAGAACTCCTACAAGGTCTCCGGTGGGCTGCACGGGGTCGGCGTATCGGTCGTCAACGCCCTGTCGGAATGGCTCAGGCTGACCATCTTCCGCGACGGTCGGAAGCATTTCATGGAGTTCCGGCTGGGCGAAAGCGTCGCGCCGCTGGCGATCCAAGGCGAGGCCGACCGCAAGGACGACGGGGCCTTCGTCACCGGCACGCGGGTGACGTTCCTGCCGTCCCCGCAGATCTTCTCGCTGACCCGGTTCGATTTCCCGACTTTGGAGCGGCGGCTGCGGGAACTCGCCTTCCTGAATTCCGGCGTCACCCTCGTCCTCAGCGACCTGCGGGAGGACACGCCGAAGACCACGACGCTGCACTACGAGGGCGGGCTGGAGGCTTTCGTCCGCTACCTCGACCGGTCGCGCACGGCCGTCCACAAATCGCCCTTCATGGTCCAGGCCGACCGGGACGGCATCACCGTCGAAGCGGCGATGGAATGGACCGATGCCTATCACGAGACGATGCTGTGCTTCACCAACAACATTCCCCAGCGGGATGGCGGCACCCATCTGGCCGGCTTCCGCGGGGCACTGACTCGGCAGATCAACGCCTATGCCGTGGAAAGCGGCATCGCCAAGCGGGAGAAGGTGAACCTGACCGGAGACGACGCGCGCGAAGGCCTCACATGCGTGCTGTCGGTCAAGGTGCCGGACCCGAAATTCTCCAGCCAGACCAAGGACAAGCTGGTATCCTCGGAAGTCCGGCCGGTGGTCGAGGCGGTGATCAACGAGGCACTGAAGACCTGGCTGGGGGAGAACCCGGCCGATGCCAAGCGGATCGTCCAGAAGGTCGCCGAAAGTGCCGCCGCGCGGGAGGCCGCCCGCAAGGCACGGGAGCTGACCCGGCGCAAATCGGTGCTCGACATGGCGTCGCTGCCCGGCAAGCTTGCCGACTGCCAGAACCGCGACCCGAAGGCGTCGGAGCTGTTCCTGGTCGAGGGCGATTCCGCCGGTGGCTCGGCCAAGCAGGGCCGCGACCGCGGTTTCCAGGCGATCCTGCCGCTGCGGGGCAAGATCCTCAACGTCGAGCGGGCGCGCATCGACAAGATGCTGAGTTCGGCGGAGATCGGCACCCTGATCACCGCCTTGGGTACCGGCATCCGGGATGACTTCGACGTCGGCAAGATCCGCTACCACAAGATCATCATCATGACCGACGCGGATGTCGACGGGTCGCACATCCGCACGCTGCTGCTGACCTTCTTCTACCGGCAGATGCCGGAGATCATCGAGCATGGCTATCTCTACATCGCTCAGCCGCCGCTCTACCGCGCCGCCCGCGGCAAGTCCGAGATCTACCTGAAGGACGACCGGGCGATGGAGGACTACCTCATCACCCAGGGCCTGACCGATCTGGTCCTGGTCGCGGCCGACGGGATGCAGACCGCCGGCAACGATCTCCGGGCCCTGGTCGAGACCGCCCGCGATGCCAAGCACCTGATCGAACCGATCGCACGCAAGGTGGGCAGCGTCGACGTGGTCGAACAGGCGGCCGTGGTCGGTGCGCTGTCGGCCGACCTGCTGGCCGACCCGGACCGGGCGGCCGCGGCCGCCCGGGCGGTCGCGGCACGGCTGGACGGGTTGGCGCCGGCGTTGGAGCGCGGCTGGATCGGGGAGACGGTTCCGTCCCGCGGCAACATCACCGGGGGCCTGCGCTTCCGGCGCACCCTGCGCGGCGTCGAGGAGGTCCGGACGATCGACGGCGCCACCGTCCTGTCGCCGGAAGGCCGCCGGCTGGGGGCGATGGGGGCGGCGCTCAAGGCGGCCTACGACGTCCCGCCGATGCACCTGGTCGGGGACAACCGCAGCTTCGAGATCCACGGCCCCGTCGGCCTGATCGACGCGGTGATGGAGTTGGGGCGCAAAGGCGTATCCATCCAACGCTACAAGGGTTTGGGCGAGATGAACCCCGAGCAGTTGTGGGAAACCACCCTCGATCCCAACGCCCGGACGCTGCTGCAGGTCAAGATCGACGATGCCGGCACGGCCGAAGAGCTGTTCTCGACCCTGATGGGCGACGTCGTCGAGCCCCGTCGGGACTTCATCCAGGAAAATGCGCTGCTGGTCAGCAATCTGGATGTGTAGCGCGGTGAGGTCACCCGCTCGGCCCGCTCCGTTCCTATCCTGAGGAAGCCCGTATCATGCGTTTGGGCGTTGTCGGTGCCGGCGGCCGCATGGGCCGCATGATCATCCGCCAGTTGGCCGAGGAGGCCGCCACCGGGGTCACCCTGGTGGGGGCGGTCGACCGGCCCGAGGCCCCCGGTCTGGGCCTGGATGCCGCCCTGATGGCCGGGTGTGGCCAGCCGATCGGGGTCCGCGTCGGAGACGACCCGGTCCCGCTGTTCGCCGACGCCGATGCGGTGATCGACTTCACCAGCCCTGCGGCCACCGTCGCCCACGCCCGGCTGGCGGCCCAAGGCAAGACCGTCCATGTCGTCGGCACGACGGGCCTGGCGGATGCCGATGAGGACGCCCTGGGCTTGGCCGCCCGACACTGCCCGGTCGTCTACGCCCCCAATATGAGCGTCGGCGTGACCCTGCTGCTGGCGCTGGTGGAGACGGTCGCGGCCGCCCTGCCGGCCGAGGATTTCGACATCGAAATCCAGGAGATGCACCATCGCCACAAGGTCGACGCGCCGTCCGGCACCGCGCTGGGTCTGGGGCGGGCGGCGGCGGCCGGGCGCAATACCGGCTTGGAGGCGGTTCGGACCCTGTCCCGGGTCGGCCAGACCGGGGAACGCGAGACCGGCACGATCGGCTTTGCGACATCCCGCGGCGGGGCCGTGGTCGGCGACCATACAGTGGTGTTTGCCGGCGACTACGAACGGGTCGAGCTCGTCCACAAGGCCGCTGACCGAAAGGCGTTCGCGGCCGGCGCGCTACGGGCGGCCCGCTGGGCCTACGGCAAACCGCCGGGCCTGTACAGCATGCGCGACGTGCTGGGGATCTGAGCGCGAGCCCCGCTGGAGCACGATGGCAGGAGGCTGACGCTCCCTCATGTCGTCGTGCTCAAGGTATGGTTCGCGTTTCCTCGGCGATCCAGGCCAGGAACGGGGGATGTCCGCCGTCGATCGGCACGGACACCACGCACGGGCAATCATAGCTGTGCAACGCGACGACGCGGGCCGTGAGGCGATCGACCAGATCCGCCCGGGTCTTCGCTAGCACGATCACCTCGCGCCCCTCCTCCACCGCCCCCTGCCAGTGGTAGAGGGACCGCATGCCCTCGATCAGATTGACGCAGGCCGCCAACCGCTCCTTGATCAGGGCGGCACCGATGCGGCGAGCCTCGTCCAGGCCATCGGCGGTGATGTAGATCAGGCGGGTGTCGGTCATCGCCTCGGGGGCTCCTTCGGGGTGAGGGGCGGTTGAGGTATCACCGGATGACACTGGCGGGCAAAGCTGCTTTATCAGACCCCATGTCCAAGGCGACAGACGACCTTTTCGCGAGCACCGCCAGCCACCCGACGCCTCCCGGCGGAAGCAACAGCCCGGCCCCCCGCCGCCCCCGTCCGACGCCGGTACAGCTGCGTTGGCTGGCCCGCGGGCTCGATCAGCCCGGTGGGAAACTGCCGCTGTTCGACGAGCAGGGACAGAAGGTGCACCCGCGCACCGTACTGGCCTGCCTCGCACACGGCTGGGCGACCCGCTGGTTCGCCAACCCGCTCAAGCCGGATTGGCTGGTCTGCCGGCTGACCGACAGCGGCCGTGCGCTTGCCGTCCGCCATGACGGACGGGGATGAGACCGGCGGAGGCCCGGTGCTGCGGAGGGCCGGAGCGGGACGGGCGGCATCCGCAAGCGGTCATCCTGTCGGCCTTTACAGCGCCCCTGTCGGCAGCCGATCGGCGGCGATCGTACCGGCGGTGAGGTAGGACTGCTCGCCCGTCAGCGTCCCGCTGAAGACGAACTGGCCGACCACGCCGGCGACCGGGTCCGACCCGCCGGTCACGAAGGACGCCTCCACCCCGCTCAGATCCGGATGGATCGTCAGGTCCGGGGAGACGATCGACACACTCTCCAGATGGGCGGGGTGGAACCCGGGATCGCCGCCGGACGCCGCCAGCGAGCCGGTCACCGTCATCCCATCGAAGTCGGAGATCGTGAAGTCCGACATTCGGGTCGAGAAATCATGCACCTGACGGTAGTTGCCGGCGGCGATGTAGGCATGGCCACCGGTGAGCACATTGCCGATCGCATGCCCCTCGAACGTCGCGGTCCCCGCCAGCGGAATCTCCGCCACATCCGGCACGCTGCCGGCTGCCCAGGTCGCAAGATGGACCGAGAGATACGGATTACCTTCCCTCCCGTCCTCCACCTCATTGAGGGGAAAGAAGAACTCGGTCGCAGCCCACCAGCCCCATTCAATGTAGTCGCACGTGCACAAGGTCACCGCGTCCGCTACCCAGTCGGTGTCGGGGACCAGCGTGTGGGGAACGACGATCCCGGTGGACAAAGGAAACGAGGTCGAGATCTGTGTATCCAGGTTCGACAGGGTCGCATCGGTGATGACCGATGGTGTCGCACCGTACCGATCGTCGTCGATGAACGAGTCCGCATCCGAACCCATACCGTCTCCGAACGGCAGAAACAGCGCGTACACGTCGCCGTCGGGATCCAAAGCCAGAAGATCGACGTCGACCAGAAGGCCGTTCTGCGCCGCGTCGAAGGTCAACTCGAACCCGTCACCGTCGGTGAACATCGGGACGGCAGCCAGGATGCCGCCTTGTATCTGGGCTTCCGCGATACCGGCGCCGTACCCCGTCAGCGTCCGGGAGGTGCGCCCGGGCCCTTCGACCCCGGATACGTCCGGCACCAGACCGGTCAGCTCCGCCGGATTGACGAAGCCGAAATGGGTGAACGCGTCCTCCCCACTTCCGGGCAACGTCGTGAACGGCACGCCGTCCAGAATCCTGCCGGCTGACCAAAAGGGATCGAGAACGCCTTGGTCATCGACGGTTGGCTCGAGATAGCTGAGGATGAAAGCGTCCAGATCGTCGCCGTAGAAGGAGGCATTGACACCGGGCAAGGAGTCCGTTCGTCCTACAGACATCACCGATGCGGATGCGCGGGAGTCGATCCGGTAGCTCGAATGATAGGGCTGGACGATGTTCAAGATCTGCGGGTTGAAGTCCCGGTCGACATCACCGATCGCCGCGATCAGCAAGGACCGCTGGTCCGGCCCTTGCCCATCGATGGACAGGGACGCCTGCAGATACGGCGTGAAGGGTTCCTGCGTCCCCGGCTCCTGGCTGTGCTCTACCCCGATGAGCCCGGACGACGGCTCCAGGATGTAGAACGGCGACACGGCCGCCCCGCTCCGGTCGAAACCGAATTGCGGCGGGCTGAACGGGACCAGGTTGTCCCCCTGAACGGGGTCGGAGTGGACATGGTACTCCCGCAACTGCCGCTGCGTCGGGATCTGCCCGGAATTCGGCGTCGGCTCACCGAAGAAGAAGAAGAACCGCTCGTCGGGAAAGGCATCCGGCTGGCCGAACACATACTGCAGCGCGCCGCCAGCCAGGATGTCGGAGCCGCCGCTGATCGTCCCGAAAACCGCATTGCCGGTGTCGAAACCGGCGAACGCTCCCCCGTCAACCGGTCGCGGCAGCGTCAGGAGGGCACCGGCTCCGTCCTGAAACGAGACGGTGTCGTCGGACAACGACAGCGTGCCGACGGCCGTGCCCAGCAGGTCCCGCTCTCCCCCCAGAAGACCGATCTGGGCTGTCGGCCTGTCGGGAATCACGAAACCGCTGGTGACCTGATACTCGAACGAACTCGCCATCAGCCGGCCCTGCAGCTCCGTCTTGGGCTCGACGTCGACCTCGTCCTGCACGCCCTCGACGACGTCGTTGGCGCTGTCAGGCACGGGCACCGGACCGTCGTTCGTTACCGCCGTCACCACCTCGCCATCGACCAGACCACCATCCACCGTGGGGTCCCCATCCGGTCCCAGGGTGCTGCCGAGCATCACCACCTCGGTGTCGCCGACCCGATCGTCCGTCGGTACATCCGTCGCCCCGGCCGACCGGCCGGACTGGCCGTCCAGACGCTCCAGGGAACGGCCGATGGCCTCGGAGCCGGCTCGGCCGACGGGCGGCAGGTCGGTGCCCCCGCCACCGACCGGGATCCGCTGCCGGGTGCCCGGGATCGTCAGGCGGCGCTGCGTGCCGTCGGGCAGCCGGATATCGGCCCATTCACCGAGCATGAAGGTGACGACCGTCTCTTGGGTGGCGGGATCGACATCGATCAGCGTGCCGCCGCCCCGGATGCCGATCGTGGCCGACGGCGTCCGTACCGTCACCTGATCGTCCTGCTTGCTCAGCGCCCCCCCGACGAACCGCATCAGCCCCTGGGAGAAGCTGACCGTCAACTCGCCCGTCCCTTCGTTGGGGTCGTAGACGAAGCGGTCGATCACCAGCCGGGCATTGGGGCTGACCGTCAGCGACGAGCGGTCCCGGAACAGGATCTGAGCCTGGCCTTGCGCGTCGGTCTCGATCTCCTCTTCGAAGACGAGCTCGGTGCCGATGAACAGCGTGCGCTGGGAGGCGGCAGGCGGCGTGCCGAAGGCGCCGTCGTTGACCGCGCTGGTCACGCCGATCTCGACGGCCGACGCAGGCGCCACGCCCATGCCCATGGCCAGTGCCACCACCGCCGTCGCCGCCGATGGCCGCCGGATTCGGTCATTCCGCTGCATCGTCATGGCCCCACGTGCTCCGCTGCTTGCCATCCCCGATCGACGGATGCCGGAAGCGGCTGCGCGCCTTGCGCTAGAACCGTGCCGACAGGCCTCCGAGCACCGAGGAGTTGGTGTATTTGTTGATGTCGTAGTTGGAATGCCTGAGCGTCTGCTCGACTTGGGCGGTCGCCGAGATCACGTCGGTGATCGGTGCCGTCAGCCCGGCCCGCAGCCGGAGTTCCCGGTCGCGCCGTTCATCGGTCTGCAAGGGTTCGGCGGCATCGAACACGCTGAAGCCGACCGTCGCCGCCGCCGTCGCCACCCATGTGCCGTCCAGCCGATCGATCGGGCTGTCGAAGGCCTGCAGCACACCAAGGGTGGCGCTGCCGGCCACCCGGCTCTCGAAGTCCTCATCCGCCCAATCGCGGCTGGTGCGCACGACGCCGGTCACCAGCGTCTCGGCCGAGACGGCATACCGTCCCTGGAAGGATCCCGTCAGCGTCAGCCCATCCCGATCCGAGCCGTTCGGCCGCGCCCCGGTGTCGGTGAAGTCCCGCAGACTGCTCCGCACATCCGCCGTGACGGCGAACGCCTCGGCAGCCTGATGGCTGACGCCCAGGCCAACACCGGCGGCATAGTAGTAGGGCTGCTGGCCGAGCCGCACGATTTCGGCATGGCCGAAGGGACGGATCGAGGTCGCCTCGCGGCCGAACCGGGCCAGATCGATCCGCGGCCCGCTGTCGACGGCGAGCAGCGCGACGTTGAGGTCGTCATCGTCGAGATAGGCATTGGCGTAGACCGAGGCGTTGCTCACCAGCGCATCGCCTTCGAGGCCGATCCGGTACCGGTGGGTGGCCGACCCCGACGTGAACAGGTCGACGTCCTCCCGCCGCCGTGACTCGTCATCGAGGCGGAACTCGAGTCCCCCCAACGTAACCGTCTCCCCGCCCGGCGCGGCATTGGCGTTGTCCTGGTAGCGCAGGCCGGCGAAGATCTGCCCCGTCCAGCTCACCGGGCTGCGGCGATCGTCGATCTCGGCCAGAAACCGGTTGACGCGGGCCTCGACCTCCGGCGGCACGCTCTCCACCTCGAGCGCTTGCCGGAAATAGGCCTCGGCGACGTCATAGGACTGCATGCGGAAATAGAGAACACCGAGTTCGAGACGCACCCGCGGCAGATCCGGGTTGAACAGCAGCATCCGCTCCAGCGCGGTGATCGCCGCCTCCGGATCGCCCAACCGGCTCGACACGGCAGCATACCGGAAAGTGATATCCAGGTCGTCGGGTTCGGCCAACATCGCCTCGAACAGACGCTGCTGCTCCGCCTGGAGTTCGTCCACCGTGAGGTCCGAAATCCCTTGGGCGATCTGTTCGATATCAGAGCCGGCACCCAGACCATGCACCGGGGCGGCGCCGTGCGCCCCGCAGACACCCGCCATCCCAATACAAACCACGAATGTGCAGGCGGCGACGGGCTTCAGATACCTCATCGATTGTTCTCCCCACTCGAAAGGCACAATCGAACGCCTGCAACCGATGATTCCGGTACTGCATCATCGCTCGATCCAGGTCAACCGCATTTGAGCGGTTCCCCTATCATACTACTTGGTTGTCAAGAAAACGATATCGTGTCCGAATACTTCCCCGCCGGATCCTGCAATCGGCTGCGGCCGGGCGATCGGCACGCGGGCTCGGACCGTCGACCCGGGCCACCACCGGGGGGGCTGACGGCCGGCCGGGTCATGGCGGCCCGTTCGGATCTCGGGGGTATGTGCGCGGCGATCCCGACGCGCTGGTCAACGGGCCGCCGGGGCTGGTACCGTTGCCCCCCGTCAACCCCACATACCGCAACAGGAACCCTCCGCGCATGGGCACGATCGAACAGCGCCTTTCAGATCTCGGGATCACGGTGCCGGAAGCCCCGGCACCCGCGGCCAATTACGTCCCGACGGTGATCAGCGGCACGATGCTCTATGTGTCGGGGCAAATCAGCATGGTCGACGGCAAGCCGGGCTTCATCGGCAAACTCGGCGCCGAGATCGATGGGCCGACCGGGCAGGAAGCGGCCCGCGCGTGCGGTCTGGCCCTGATCGCCCAGGCCAAGGCCGCCTTGGGTGAGCTCGATCGGGTGGTCCGCGTCGTCAAGCTGACCGGCTTCGTCAACTCCACCCCCGACTTCGACCAGCAGCCCATGGTGGTCAACGGCTGCTCCAATCTGATCGCCGAGGTGTTCGGTGATGCCGGCAAGCACGCCCGCTCGGCGGTCGGCGTTGCCAATCTGCCCTTCGGCGTGGCCGTCGAGGTCGAAGGGATCTTCGAGATCCGCTAGAGTATCCTCGGTCCGACCGGACGCAGATAAGAGGCCTCCCCCTCCTTGAAGTCGATCAACTCACCTGCGTTCAGATGAATCCATCCGAACGCAGGTTGACCGAGAGCGGGCGGGCGGGCGCCCTTGCGGTCGCAGCCCGTTGCCGGAAGGCAGCGGGACGCCCATGTCGCTGCTCGCCCCGCCCCGATCGCGTTCGCCCCGGCCCCGCATGACCTCAGCCGCTCCGGCTCCGCTGCCGACAGACGACACCGCCCCGGTCCTCAAGGCCGTCGCCGACATCACCGGCATCGACGCCGCAGCCTGGGACCGATGCGCGGGCGATGCCAACCCGTTCGTCAGTCACGCCTTCCTCGCCGCGCTCGAACGGTCCGGCTCGACCGCGGCGGAAACCGGGTGGCTGCCCCAGCATCTGGTCCTCGAAAGCCCCGGCGGACGCGTCCTGGGCTGCGTGCCGGCCTATCTCAAGAGCCATTCCTACGGCGAATACGTCTTCGACCATGGCTGGGCGCACGCGTTCGAGCGCGCCGGTGGCGACTATTACCCCAAGCTCCAGGTCTCGGTGCCCTTCACGCCGGTGACCGGTCCACGCCTGCTCATCGCCCCGGGCGAGGATCGAGCGGAAGTCGGCCGGATCCTGGCCGCCGGACTGCGCGCGCTGTGCGAGCGGCACGGTGCTTCCAGCATCCACGTCACCTTCCCAGAGCAGGACCAGTGGGACCTGCTGGGCCAGGAAGGGTGGCTTCGACGCACCGGCCATCAGTATCACTGGTTCAACGACGGGTACGGAAGCTTCGACGACTTCCTGACCGCGCTGTCGTCGCGCAAACGCAAGACGATCCGGAAAGAACGGCACAAAGCCCGGCAGAGCGGTGCCGACATCACCGTGCTGACCGGCGACACGCTCCGGGAAGAGCACTGGGACGCGTTCTTCCGGTTCTACATGGACACCGGCAGCCGCAAATGGGGAACACCCTATCTGACCCGGTCGTTCTTCTCCTATCTGGGAGAGACGCTGGCCGACCGGGTGGCACTGGTGATGGCGCGGGATGGCGGCCGCTGGGTCGCCGGCGCGCTCAACCTGATCGGCCGGGACGCCCTGTACGGCCGCAACTGGGGCTGCGAAGGCTACTACAAGTTCCTGCATTTCGAGGCCTGCTACTACCAGGCCATCGATTTTGCCATCGCCCACGGTCTGGCGCGGGTCGAGGCCGGCGCACAAGGCGAGCACAAGCTGCAGCGTGGCTACCGGCCGGCCCGAACCTACAGCGCCCACTGGATCCGGCACCCCGGTCTGCGCGCCGCCGTGGCGGACTATCTCGACCGCGAAACCGACGCGGTCGATTACGAGATCGAGGCCCTGACCACCCACGCCTCACCGTTTCGCAAAGGCTGACCGGCCGCGGCGGACCCATTCCCGCCGATCGGCCGGTGCCGCCGATCAGGCCGCTTTCACCGCGCTCAGGAAGTCCTGCACCGTGCGCGTCAGACCGGTGGCTTGGTCCTCCAGTTGACTGGCCGCAGTAATCAAGCCCCGCGCCGCGCCGTCGGTCTGCTGTGCCGCGTCGAGCACTTCGTTGACGTTGGCCGAGACCTCGGCCGTGCCCCCAGAGGCCTGCTGGGCGTTGCGCGCGATCTCGCTGGTGGCGGCGGCCTGTTCCTCCACCGCAGCCGCCACCGTGGTGGCGACTTGACTGATCGCGGCGACCCGCTCGGCGATCCGGCCGATCGCCGACACGGTGCCTTGGGTCTGCGACTGGATACCGGCGATGCTTCCCGCGATCTGCTCGGTCGCCTGACCGGTCTGGGCCGCGAGGTTCTTGACCTCCGCGGCCACGACCGCGAACCCCTTGCCCGCTTCCCCGGCCCGCGCCGCTTCGATCGTGGCGTTCAGGGCCAGCAGATTGGTCTGCTCGGCAATGGCCGAGATCAGCCCGACGATCTCCCCGATCCGGGAGACCGCATCGGACAGGTCGCGAACCCGCTCGGCACTGGACGCGACCTCCTCGTCAGTCTTCGTCGCCTCGGCGGACTGGTCGGCGACCCGCTGGCCGATCTCGCCGATCGACGCGCCCATCTCTTCGGTCGCGCCCGCCACCGCACTCACGCTGGCGGCCGTCTGTTCGGCGGCCATGCTCGCGCCGCCGGCCTTGCTGCTGGTGACCTCGGCGGTGTCGGACAGGTCCTTGGCGACCGCCTGCAGTTGTGCGGTGGCCGATCCGACCGCGGACAGCACCTCCCCGACCCGATGCTCGAAATCCGTGGCCAGCCGGTCGAGAACGGCGATCCGTTCGGCCTGTCGCGCCGTGTCGGCCTCGGCCTGGTCGGCCAAGCGCCGGACCTCGATCGCATTGCCGCGGAAGGTCTCGAGGCTCTCGGCCATCGCCCCGAGCTCATCGCCGCGGTCGCGGGACGGGATGTCGATATCCACATCGCCGCCGGCCAGCCGCCGCATCGCGCCGGCCAGATCCTTGAGTTTCCGGGCGATCGTCAGATGCGAGCCCAGCGCGGCCGCCGCTCCGATCGTACTGGCCAGGACGGTGCCGGCTATCGCCAGCCACCAGGCCCGCGCCGCCGCAGCGGACTGATCGGCCAGCAAGCCGTACTGCCGGGCCTCGATGATCGCGACGACGTCGAGGATCGCGGCGTCGATCTCCGCCATGATCTCGTAGTCGCGCCCCGTGGCCGCCAGGGCTCGGGCGATATCCACGGTATCGGCCCGGCGCATGGCCTCGAACTGCCGAGCGACCAGTTCAGTCTGCCAGGACGCCAGCAGTTCCTGCACCCGCTCGACATGAGCGCGCGCCTCGGGCTGGTCGGCCACGCCGTCCGCCAAGGCGGCGATATTGGTCTCGACCAGCGCAGACAGCCGCTCATACTCCTCGATCAAGTCACGATCGGCCGACGCCAGAAACGACAGGACGGTCGCGTGCAGCTTGACGATGTCGTAGACTACGTCACTGGTCTGCCGATTCAACTTCGCCTGTTCCTGTTGACGCTCGCCGATGGAGTGCATCTCGTTGATGGACCACAAGGTCACCGTGACGACCATTGCGAAGACGGCAACGGTCGCACCGAAACCGGCCGCTACTTTCAAGGCGATCGGCGTTCTGTTCACAAACCCAAGCATTGTGCATCGTCTCCCGATCAGCTCGCCGCAGCCCGGCGCCGAGCAAGCTCGGTCAGATTGATCTCCACCGTCATGGCCCCGATCGCCGCCTCACCATCGGCGGAGGGGATGCTCATGTTCACCTGCACCCGCCAGGTGCCAGAGGAACCGTGGTACTCGGCTTCATCGATGAACAGGGCATCGGGGCCGTGCGGCACCGTTTCGAGGAACTTCGCCTCGTCACCCTGCCAGTAGTCGGACGTGACGGCGCTCTGTCCGACGTTGAGGCCGTACCGGTCGACGATGAAGACTTCCGTAATCAGTCCGTCGGACCAAGCCTGAAGGCGGGTCAGATAGCCCGACAACGGCCGCGCGATCGTCTGGGCGATCAGCGGCTGGTCGATCGCTTCCCGTTCGGCACGCCACTGCCGATCCAGCGCGTCGATCGTCGCCTGATCGATGTCCGCATGGCGCATGTTCTGCGCCGCAACGGAAATCGCGACGACCGGGTGGTCGATCCAGCTCCGGAATTCCGCCACGGCGGCGGCATCGATCAACGTGCCGACCGACGGCCGCTCGGTTTGCGCCGTGGCGGCGCTTGAGATCAGCGCACCAGCGGCCAACATCATCAACAGGCGAACCCGCATGTTTCCTCCTGACCTTCATCACGCCCAACAGGCTCTGGGCATGCACACACCGCCACCGTCGTCGTCGGAAACAGATTGGGTGAGCCGTACTAAATTCCGGTTAATGGCCAAGTGATGGAACCGTCGACTTCCACAAACCCAAAAAAGCGAATTCTCATGAGTCTAATTCAATGGACGATTTCTTTTGAAACCTCGCTGAAGCCAAGAACCGCGGCTCTGGCCTGCACCCTGGCGGCTGCGATGATCACGGGCCTGATCGACGGTGCGATCGCCCGATCGGCGCAGGTACCGACCACGCAAGAGCAGATCACGTTGAGTTTCGCGCCTCTGGTGCGGGAAGCGGCACCGGCGGTGGTCAACATCACCGCCAGCCGACGCGTCCGTACGCCGGCCGTGCCGTCCCTGTTCGACGACCCGTTCTTCCGCCGGTTCTTCGGGGAAAGCCTGCCGCTGGCGCCCGGACGACAACGCCCCCAGAGCTCCCTGGGGTCCGGCGTGATCGTCTCCGACGACGGCATGGTGGTGACCAACCACCACGTCATCGACGGGGCCACGGAAATCCGGATCGCCCTGGCCGACCGCCGGGAGTTCGATGCCGAACTCCTCCTGTCGGACGAGCGGACCGATCTGGCGTTTCTCCAGCTCCAGGACGTCGAGGGGCTGCGGCTGCCGACCCTGCCGCTGGGCGAGTCGGACGATCTGGAAGTCGGCGATCTGGTGCTGGCGATCGGCAACCCGTTCGGCGTCGGCCAGACGGTGACCAGCGGCATCGTCTCCGCCGAAGCGCGAACCGGGCTCGGCATCTCCGACTTCAGTTTCTTCATCCAGACCGACGCGGCCATCAATCCGGGCAATTCGGGCGGCGCCCTGGTGGCGATGGACGGCACGCTGGTCGGCATCAACACCGCGATCTTCAGCCGCGACGGCGGGTCCTTGGGCATCGGCTTCGCCGTGCCCTCGACCATGGTTCGCGCCCTTCTGGACAGTATCGATCGCGGGCAACCGCTGGCGCGCCCGTGGCTCGGCGCCGGTGGGCAGCCGGTGACCGCCGATCTGGCCGACGCGCTGGGGCTCG
Source organism: Alphaproteobacteria bacterium (assembly GCA_028281265.1). Lineage (GTDB taxonomy): Bacteria > Pseudomonadota > Alphaproteobacteria > DSM-16000 > Inquilinaceae > JANQKE01. Next base: position 18,829 of record JANQKE010000117.1, read on the forward strand.
GCCGGCCGGCCGGGGTCATGGTCAACAGCGTCGAACCCGGCAGCCCGGCGGGCCGGGCGGGCTTGCGGGTCGGCGACGTGGTGATCGCGGTCGGCGATACGCCGGTCGACGACCCCGACAGCCTGCGCTTCCGGATCGCCACCAGCCGGATCGGGCGGGACACGACGCTCACCGTCCACCGCGATGAGCGGGAAGTCGTGCTCGCCCTGCCGGTGGAACTGCCACCGGAGATCCCGCCGCGGGACGAAACCTGGCTCGAAGGCCGGCACCCCTTTGCCGGCGCTCTGGTCGCCAACCTGTCGCCGGCCTTGCGGGAGGCGGTCGGCCACACCGGCCCGGACCGGGACGGCGTGATCGTGCTCGACGTCGCCGGCGGGTCGCCGGCGGACCGGATCAACGTCCGGCCGATGGATGTCGTCCTGGGGGTCAACGGCCAACCGATCGGATCCGTCGACCAACTGGAGCGGCTGATGAACCGGGCGACGGCACCGTGGCGCCTGCAGATCCGCCGCGGCGACCGCGTGCTCGACACCACGCTGCGGGGGTAGCCGTGCCGGTGTCCCCCACCCGCGATGCCGCGGCCGGCCTGTTCGAGAGCCAGGCGCCGCGGCCCCTGCCCGACCGGCTGCGGCCGACACGCCTGGCCGATATCGTCGGCCAGGACCATCTGCTCGGCCCGGAGGGCGCGATCACGCGGATGCTCGCGGCCCACCGTCTGCCGTCGATGATCCTGTGGGGGCCGCCGGGCTGTGGCAAGACCACCCTGGCCCGGCTGATCGCCGAACAGACCGACCTGCAGTTCGAACCGCTGTCGGCGGTGTTCAGCGGGGTCGCCGACCTCAAGAAGGTGTTCGCGGCGGCCCGGGAGCGCCGGGCAGCCGGCCGCGGCACCCTGTTGTTCGTCGACGAGATCCACCGCTTCAACCGCGCCCAGCAGGACGCCTTCCTGCCGGTGGTGGAAGACGGCACCGTCACCCTGATCGGCGCCACCACCGAGAACCCGTCCTTCGAACTCAACGCAGCGGTGCTGTCCCGCGCCCAGGTGTTCGTCTTGCGCCGACTCGACGCCGACGCCCTGGCCAAGCTGGTCGACCGGGCCGAGCGTGCGACCGGCCAGACCCTGCCGCTCGTGCCCGCAGCGCGGGAAGCGCTGATCGCCATGGCCGACGGCGACGGCCGCTTCGTGCTGAATCTGTGCGAGGAGCTGTTCGCCCTGCCCGCCGGCGAGCCCCTCGACGGGGCCGGACTTGCCCGGGCGGTCCAGCGGCGCGCACCGGTCTACGACAAGGCCCAGGACAGCCACTACAACCTGATCTCGGCCCTGCATAAGAGCCTGCGCGGCTCCGATGCCGATGCGGCGCTGTACTGGTTCGCCCGCATGCTGGGGGGCGGGGAAGACCCGCGCTACATCGCCCGCCGGCTCACCCGGTTCGCGGTGGAGGATATCGGCCTGGCCGATCCGGCCGCCCTGCCGCAGGCGATCGCCGGCTGGGAAGCCTATGAACGGATCGGCAGCCCCGAAGGCGAGCTGGCGCTCGCCCAGGTGGTCCTGTACCTCGCGACCGCGCCGAAATCGAACGCCGGCTACGCCGCCTTCACGGCGGCCGGCAAAGCCGCTCAGGAGACCGGCAGCCTGGCCCCGCCGGCCCATATCCTCAACGCGCCGACCCGGCTGATGAAGGATCTCGGCTACGGGGCCGGATACGCCTACGACCACGACCAGCCCGACGCCTTCTCCGGCCAGTCCTACTTCCCCGACGGCATGGCCCGGCGGCCCTTCTACCGGCCGGTCGAACGCGGCTTCGAGCGGGAGATCGGCAAACGGCTGGACTATTGGGCCAAGCTGCGGGCGCGCCGGACCACCGCAACGGAGACGTGACCGCCGGCGAGCCCTGCCCCCAAGCCCGGCGGGGGTCACCCGATCGGCAGAAGGTGATATAGGCTGAACGGTCTTGTCCGCTCGACCCTGTCTCGACTCTGTACCGTCACCGACGAACGCCCGATGCTCGATTTCGCCACCCTGACCCTGCCGAAATCGCCCAACACCTATCTGTTGGCGCCGGCCGACCTGTGCCGGAACGCCAAGCCGCATGCCATCGCATCGGTCTATCCGATCGGCCCGATGCAGCTCGCCACCATCGTCCGCGATGCCCTGGTCGCCCTGCCCGACGCCGAGGTCAAGGAGACGCAAGAGGGGGGGTTGTACCTGGAAGCGCATCAACTCACCCCGCGGCTGAAGTACCGGGACGATGTCACCGCCCGCATCCTGCCGGCCCAAGGCGGGGCGACGCTGGCGCTCTACAGCCGGTCCCGCAAGGGCTACTGGGACCTCGGCGTCAACAAGAAGCGCGTCCAGGGCTTGATGAAGACCATCGAGCGCGGGATCGCCGAAGCCCGGGCGAAGGCGTGACCCCGTCCGTGATAGCGGCGGTCGCCGCCGGCGGGGCGATCGGTGCGGTCGCCCGATACGTCGTCATGACCGGCGTCACCCATTACCTGGGTCCGGGGTTTCCGTGGGGGACGCTGGTCGTCAACATCCTGGGGTCGTTCGCCATGGGCGTGCTGATCGAGCTTTCGGCCCTGGTCTGGTCACCCGGCCCCGAGATGCGGGCGCTGATCGCCATCGGGTTGCTGGGCGCGTTCACCACCTTTTCGACCTTCTCGCTCGATGTGGTGAGCCTGCTCCAGCGCGGGGCGCTGGTGCCGGCCGGACTGTATGTCGCCGGCTCGGTCCTGTTGTGTGTGGCCGGGCTCTACGCCGGTCTGGCGGTCGTCCGGGCTCTGTCGGCATGAGCGGCGTGCGGACCCTCGCCGTCGCCGCGAGCGAGGCGGACATGCGTCTCGACCGCTGGTTCAAGGCGCATTTTCCCGGGGTGACCTTCGTCCGTCTCCAGAAGCTGCTGCGCACCGGCCAGATCCGGGTCGACGGCAAGCGCGCCCAGACCAACCAGCGCCTGGCCGCCGGCCAGGCGATCCGCATCCCGCCGCTGGACGACGACGCGACCGTCAAGCCGGTGCCGACCGGCCCGAAGCCCGCCCCGCAGCTCGGCACCCGGGACGAAAAGGCGGTGCGGGCGATGGTGCTGTACCGCGACGACGCCGTGATCGTGCTCGACAAGCCGCCCGGGTTGTCGGTGCAAGGCGGGGAGAAGCAGACCCGGCATCTCGATGCGATGCTGGACGTGTTCGCCGACGGCGGGAACCGGCCCAAGCTGGTTCATCGGCTCGACAAGGACACCAGCGGGGTGCTGCTGCTCGCCCGCACGGCCCCGGCCGCGCGCAAGCTTGCCGAGACGTTCCGGGGGCGCGGGGCGCTCAAGCAGTACTGGGCCGTCACCGCCGGTGTCCCCAAGCATCCCGCCGGCCGGATCAATGCGGCCTTGATCAAGGCCGCCGGAGCCGGTGGCCGCGAGAAACAGACCGTCGCCGACCGGGATGACGAGGACGCCAAATGGGCCCTCACCCACTATGCGGTGGTGGATCAGGCCGGCCGGCAGGCGGCCTGGCTGGCGCTGTGGCCCCGCACGGGCCGCACCCATCAGTTGCGCGTCCATTGCCAGGCGACCGGGACGCCGATCCTGGGGGACGGCAAGTATGGCGGGCAGGCCGCCTTTCTCAGCGGGGTCGACCTGCCGCGCAAACTGCACCTGCATGCGCGGCGGCTGACCCTGCCGCATCCCGGCGGTCGCGGGCTGATCGACGTCACCGCCCCGCTGCCGGCCCATATGAAGACGACCTTCGATCTGCTCGGGTTCATCGAAGCCGACGGTCGGGATCTGGTACCGCCCTTCGAGGACGCCTGACCCCCAACGGAGTCCGGATCCGATGACCAGCCGCGCCCGCCTCGCCCTGTTCGACTTCGACGGCACCCTGGTCGACAGCCTGGGCCTGATCGTCCGTACGTTCCACGCGGCGTTCGAGGAGAACGGGCTGCCCCCGCCGGACGCGTCCGCCATCCGGGAGACGGTGGGCCTGCCCTTGGCCGTATCGGTGCGGAGACTGCGCCCCGATCTCCCCGTGGCGGTGGCCGAAGCGGTGGTGGAGACCTATCTCGGCCTGTATGCCGAAGGGCAGCGGACGGCAGCAGGACATCCGCCGCTGTTCGACGGCGCGTCCGACGCGCTCGACGGGCTGGAGGCCGCGGGCTGGTGGCTGGGCATCGTCACCGGCAAGTCCCGTCGCGGCCTGATGGGTACGCTGGAACATATGGGGATAAGGGATCGCTTCGTGACCCTGCACAGTGCTGATGACGGACCCGGCAAGCCCCTGCCGGACCCCGCTCTGGCGGCGGCGGCGGCGGTCGGCGTCGCCCCGTCGGACTGTGTCGTCATCGGCGATACCGTGTACGATATCGCCATGGCGAAGGCCGCGAAGATGGCCGCGATCGGTGTCAGCTGGGGCTATCACGCGCCCGATGCCCTGGCCGGCGCCGGCGCGGCCGTGGTCCTCGACAGCTTCATCCCGCTACCGTCGACGGCGCTGGATCTTTGGGAACGGGCCGGGCGATGAAACTGATCGGACGCCTCCTCGTCGGCCTGGCCGGGCTGGTCGTCGTAGCGATCGCCGGCCTGGGCTTCTGGATCGTGTCCCTGGATCTCGATGCACAGCGTGATCGGCTGGCCCAGCGGGCATCGGCCGCATTGGGCCGGGACGTCACCATCGGCGGCCCGCTGTCGGTGACCTGGAACGACGGCCTGGCGGTGCGCCTGAGTGACATCGAAGTGGCGGGCCCCGGCGATCGTCCCGACCTGACCCTGCTGTCGGTGCCGACACTCGACGCCCGGGTGGCGCTCGACGCTCTGCTGAGGGGGAACATCGCGGTCGAACACGTGGTTGCCGACGGCGCCACGGTCGCCCTGATCGAGTACGGGGACGGGCGGCGGAACTGGCGGCTCGACCCGGCCGTCGGCGGACGGACGACCGCCGGGGGCGATGCCGGACTGACCCCGTTGCTGGGCAGCCGTCTGCACCTGACCAATGCGGTCGTGGAGATCGCCTCGCCCGACCGGTCTCGCCGGATCCTGATCGATCGGGTTGCGGTCGGTCCGTCCGGATCGGACGGCGCCATCGCCATCGACGCAACGGCGGTTCTGGCGGGCCAGCAGCTCCGGATCGCCGCAACGGTCTTCCCCGTCAGCGGGATGCTCGACGGCGGCCCCGCCTGGCCGGTCGATGCCCGGGTCGCGATCGGTGAGGCGGCGGTCACCGTGGCCGGGGATATCGGCCTGCCGACCGCCCGCTCCCGCTTCGACCTCCGCCTTGCCGGCGCGATCCCCGCCTCCACCGCCCTGCAGGAGATCTGGCCCGGCGAATGGCCGGCCCTGGCGGAGGCCGAGTTCTCGGGCCGCCTCCGGGAGGTCGACCGGGTGCTCATGCTCGGGGACCTGACGGGCAGGATCGGCGAGACCGACTTCGCGGCCGACTTGGCGATCGTCCCCGAAGAGCGGCCGATGCGGGTCACCGGCCTGCTCAGCCTGGGCCGGATCGAGGGGACGCCGGCGCCGCCCGACCCCTCCCGGACGCGGCTGATCCGGGACGTCCCGATCCCGTATGGCTGGATCGGACCGGTCGAAGGGGAGCTTCAGGTCGCGATGGCCGAGCTCGCCTGGGGTCGCCATCGGCTGACCGACGCGGTCGGCCGGGTCACGGTCGCGGACAGCAGCGCCGCACTGACCGTGACCGATGGGAGGCTGTACGATGGTGTGGCGACGGGGACACTCCGCCTCGATGCGATCGGTCAGCAGGCCGATCTGACGGCGACCCTCCTCCAGGGGGATGTCGGCTTGCTCCTCGGCAATCGCCGGTTCGCGCAGGACATCAGCGGCCGGATCGACCTCGACATCGACCTGAGCGGGACCGGCGACCGCCTGCCGGCCGCGCTCGCGACGGCAGCGGGCACGATCGGCCTGATCCTGGGGCCCACGGAACTGGGTGCGCCCGAGCTTGGACTGCTCGGACGCTCCATCCTGAGCGCGCTCAACCGCAACGATCGCGCGGCGTCGGCGACGCTGAGCTGTGCCGCCCTCAGCGCCACCGTCGCCGACGGCGTTGCCCGCACCAACGGGTTCGTCGCCGAGACCGATCGCGCCACGATCGGCGGCGAGGCGGCCGTCGATCTGGGCTCCGAGGCGATCGACATCGCCTTGCGGACCCGCAACAAGGACACCAACCTGCTGCCGCTGACGCCGATCGTCCGGATCACGGGGACGATCCTGGATCCCCAGGCGACGACCGACGTGACCGAGATGCTGGTCCGCGGGGGTGCCGGCATCCTGCTCGGGGCGATCACACCGGCCGCCGTGCTGGTTCCCCTGGTCCAGCCCGGATCGGGCGGTCGACCCTGTGCCCGGGCGCTGGAGACCGGCGTGGCGGGCGATCCCGTTTTCGCCCCGGCAGCCGAGGCTGCGGGAGCCGCTGCCGGGGCGGCCGAACGCGCAGGGCACGCCATCGGCCAAGGCGCGCAGAGTGCCGGAAACGAGGCCCGCCGGGTGCTGGACGGGGTCGCGGGGACGGCCGCCGGCGCGGCCGATGCGGCGGCGGGCAGCCTCGGCGATGCGGCGGCCGATGCGGCCAGCGGTGCGGCCGGGGCGCTCGATGATCTGACCGACGGCTTGCGCGGAGTGTTCGGCCGTTGATACCGCGCCCGGGCGACCCGACCACGGCCCTTACAGGTCGATTCGCCCCGGCATCCCTCCCGCCGCACCGCCGCCGATCGCTTCCGGCCCCGATATCGACACACCCATCGCTGACCGAACCAAACACCCGATGAAACGCTTCTACCGGACCGTATCGGTGATCGACACCGACACCGGCTTTGGCATCACCTTGGACACCCGACCGGTCCACACACCCGAACGTCAGCCCCTGGACGTTCCGACCCGCACGCTGGCAGACGCGATCGCCGAGGAATGGGCCGGCCAAGGCCCTACGATCGATCCGTCCGGCATGCCGCTGACCCAGTTGAGCAACGTCGTCATCGATCGGGTTGCCCCCGACCCTGCGCCGATCCGAGCGGAACTGGTCGCCTATGGCGGCAGCGATCTGCTGTGCTATCGCGCCGATGCCCCGGCCAGCCTGTGCCGGAGGGAGAGCCAGGCCTGGGACCCGTTGCTCGACTGGGCCGCGGATGCGCTCGGGGCCCGGCTCACGGTGACCTCGGGGGTGGTGCACAACGCCCAGCCGGCCGAAGCCCTGGCGGCGTTCGGGCGGCATATCGGGGCGCTGGCGCCGTTCGAGCTGGCCGGGGTCAGGGCTGCCGCTGGACATCTCGGCTCCCTGGTCCTGGCCCTGGCGCTGCACGGCGGCCGGATCGATGCCGTCGCCGCCCACGCCGCAGCGACGGTGGACGAGGCCTTTCAGGCCGAGCGATGGGGTCCGGACGGGGAGGCGATCCGACGCCAGGCGGCCATCCTGGCGGAGCTCGAACAGATCGAACGGTTCCTGCGGGCCCTGGGTGCCGGTGCCTGATCGGCGCTGCCGTCCCGCCCCCCGGGGTTCCTAACGTCGCCGTCGCGGTCTCGCCACCTCCGGCCTGGCGTGCTATCGGCCCATGCGGGACGGTTTGACGCGGCCGGCACGTCGCCCGTGGCGGATCGCGGCACCCCGTCTTCAAGCTCAATCAAGCCGCGCTGGAGCGTCCCACGTCCGAACGGACGCAGATAAGATGCTCTAATCCTTTGAAGTAGATCAACTTATCCGCGATCAGATGACTCCATCTGAACGCAGGTCGATCTAACCCACGGAGTGCCGCCGAACCATGCGAGAGATCCTCGAACAGCTCGAAAGCAAGCGAGCAGCCGCCCGGGCCGGCGGCGGGGAGCGGCGGATCAAGGCGCAACACGGCAAGGGCAAGCTGACCGCGCGGGAGCGGCTGGAGATCCTGCTCGACCCCGGCTCGTTCGAAGAGTTCGACACCTATGTCGAGCATCGGTGCACCGATTTCGGCATGCAGGATCAGCGTGTTCCCGGTGACGGCGTGGTGACCGGCCACGGCACCGTCAACGGCCGGCTGGTGTTCGTCTTCAGCCAGGACTTCACGGTGTTCGGCGGTTCGTTGTCGGAAACCCATGCCGAGAAGATCTGCAAGATCATGGACCACGCGATGCGGGTCGGCGCACCGGTGATCGGCCTGAACGATTCCGGCGGCGCCCGTATCCAGGAAGGCGTGGCGTCGCTCGGTGGCTATGCCGAGGTGTTCCAGCGCAACGTGCTGGCCTCCGGGGTGGTGCCGCAGATCAGCTTGATCATGGGACCGTGCGCCGGCGGGGCGGTCTACTCCCCCGCGATGACCGACGTCATCTTCATGGTCAAAGACACGTCCTACATGTTCGTGACCGGCCCCGACGTGGTGAAGACGGTCACCCACGAGGTGGTCACGGCCGAGGAACTGGGCGGGGCGGTCACCCACACGACCAAATCCTCGGTCGCCGACTGCGCGTTCGAAAACGATGTCGACGCGCTGCTCAACCTGCGCCGGTTCGTGGACTTCCTGCCGCTGTCGAACCGGGAACGGCCGCCCTCCCGCCCCACGGCCGACCCGGCCGACCGGGTCGAGATCGGGCTCGACACCCTCGTGCCCGACAGCCCCAACAAGCCCTACGACATGCGCGAGCTGATCGAGAAGGTCGTCGACGAAGGCGACTTCTTCGAACTGCAGCCCAGCTACGCCCGGAACATCCTGATCGGCTTCGGCCGGTTGCAGGGTCACACCGTCGGCTTCGTCGCCAACCAGCCGATGGTGCTCGCCGGGTGCCTGGACATCGACAGCTCCCGCAAGGCCGCCCGGTTCGTGCGGTTCTGCGACTGCTTCAACATCCCGATCGTCACCTTGGTCGACGTGCCCGGCTTTCTGCCCGGCACCAGCCAGGAATATGGCGGCATCATCAAGCACGGCGCAAAACTGCTGTTCGCCTATGCCGAAGCCACCGTGCCCAAGGTGACGGTGATCACCCGCAAGGCCTATGGCGGCGCCTACGACGTCATGGCGTCAAAGCATCTGCGCGGCGACATCAACTACGCCTGGCCGACGGCGGAAATCGCCGTCATGGGGCCGAAAGGAGCGGTCGAGATCATCTTCCGCGGCGATGCCGGCGATCCCGCCAAGATCGAGGCCCGGACCGAAGAGTACCGGCACAAGTTCGCCAACCCGTTCATCGCGGCCAGCCGGGGCTTCATCGACGATGTGATCTTCCCGCGCAACACCCGCCGTCGGCTGTGCCGGGCGCTGGCGATGCTGCGCGACAAGGACCTCAAGAACCCGTGGAAGAAGCACGACAACATCCCTTTGTAGAACCGTGAGCCCGGGCCCGAGGTTGATCGCAGCGCATCGTCGGGGTTGGGGACCGTCCACCGTTTCCCCAATTGCCCCCATGATCCACAGGGCAACTCACAGCTTTGTTCGGCATGGTGTGATCCGGTTCGACGACGGGGCGTAGTACCGGTTTGCACTGAGGCGACCTGATCCCAGACCGTCCTTAGCGTTCAAGCGCCCCCGCGAGGCCTTCCTCGCACAAGCGCGAGCGCACTGGCCACGTCGCGACGAGCCTTGCCCCTCACCCGTCGGCGCAAGGTGAAACCCGGGTACGGATGACCCAGCGTTGCCGTCAGCGGCGTTGACTTGGCCGGGGCGACGGCGATAGGAAGCTGCCGTCCTCGCATCCCGGGCGCGGTTTGCGACCTTGCAGTGCGTGCCGGTATCAGCCGTTCGTTCGAAGGTTTCCGATCATGAAAGTCGCCAACTCGATCAAGACGCTCAAGAAGCGTCACCGCGCCTGCCGCGTCATCCGCCGCAAGGGCCGCGTCTACGTCATCAACAAGGAAAACCCGCGCTTCAAGGCCCGCCAGGGCTGACCGCCGGGCCTTTCCTCGGCACTGACAGACGCCGCTCCCGACCCCGGGGGCGGCGTTTTTCGTTGCGCCTGCCGGTCCTGGAGCAAGATGACATGAGGGTGCCTCACCCTCATGTCTGAAGCCCGCTCTCCAAAGTGAGAATAAGAGTGGGATTCAGACGTCACGTGCGATCGCACGCGACGCCATCCCGCTCTAGGCGGACCCGCAACCGCAGCCCGGAGCCTGCCCCATGTCCCGCAAGCACAAACCGCCACCGTCCCCGCCGCAACGGCGGCGCGATCCCCATGCCCTGGCCGCCCGCCGCCTCGGCCATCGGGTGGTCGCCAGCAAGAAACGCTACCGCCGCAAGGACCGGTTCCCAAACCAGGGGGACCGGTCCTCGTCGTTTACCGCCCCCCTCCCCCACCCGGTCCAAAGGTCGCAGAACGCTTGAGTCTTCATCTCGCCTCTTGCGCCGCCATGCAAATTGGTATTACCACTTTCGCCGGGAGATGAGGGAGCCTGGAACGATGACCCAAGGGAGCGGCGCGCCGGCGGAACCCGGTGGAGGAGCGGATGGGCGACTGACCGTCCTGTACAATGGGGATTGCCCGGTCTGCGCTGCCGGGATCGCCGTCGTCCGGCGCAACGACCGGTCCGGAGCGCGGATCAACCTGATCGATGTCCAGGCCGCCCCGGAGGCGCTCGCCCAGGCGGGGATTACCAAGGACGCGGTCGTCCGGCGCCTCTACACCGTCGACCCCGGGGGCGGGCGGCGGCGCGGCCTGGCGGCGTTCACCGCCATCGGGGACGCGATTCCGCGCTTGGGCTGGCTGTCGGCCATCGCCCGCCTGCCGCTGATCGGCTGGCTGGCCCATCAGGGCTACGAGCGGGTGTTGGTCCCCCTGCTGTATCGCTGGAACCAGGCCCGTACCCGCCGGCGGACGGGAGATCCTTCGACCGCCACCGATCGGCTCGGCTGAGCCGGTCCCCTTCCGAACCGACGGGCCCGCCTTCCATGCAGACCAACTTCTCGATCACTCAGCTTGCCGATTCCGCAATGGCGGAGAGCGAGAAGATCCTGCGGACGTGCGTGCATTGCGGCTTCTGCCTGGCCACCTGCCCGACCTACCAGATCCTGGGCGACGAACTCGACAGCCCGCGCGGCCGGATCTACCAGATCAAGGAGATGTTCGAGTCCGGCCGGGACGCGCCGGAAACGGTGGTCACCCATGTCGACCGGTGTCTGTCGTGCCTGTCCTGCATGAGCACCTGCCCGTCGGGCGTGCACTACATGCACCTGGTCGACCATGCCCGCGCCCACATCAACGAGACCTATGATCGGCCCCTGCACGACAAGGCGCTGCGCTGGGTGCTCAAGACCGTGCTGCCGAACCCCGCCCTGTTCCGGCTCGCCCTGATCGGCGCGATGATCGGCCGACCCCTGGCACCGCTGCTGCCGGCCGGTGTGATGTTCGACCGGCTGAAGGCGATGCTGTCCCTGGCACCCCAGCGCCTGCCGCCGCCCAGTGCCGTCGACCGGCCGCAGGTGTTGCCGCCGGACGGCCCGCGGCGGAAGCGGGTGGCGATCCTGACCGGCTGTGCCCAGCCGGTCCTGGATCCGGAGATCAACGAGGCGACGGTCCGCCTGCTGAACCGCCATGGCGTCGAAGTGGTGGTGGCCAAGGGGGTCGGCTGCTGCGGCGCCCTGACCCATCACATGGGCGAAGAGGCGCCCGCCCTGCGCTCCGCCAAAGCCAACATCGACGCCTGGTGGCGGGAGACGATCGACGGTGGCGGGCCCGGTCTGGATGCGATCGTGATCACCACCTCGGGCTGCGGCACGACGATCAAGGACTACGCGTTCATGCTGCGGGACGACCCGGCCTATTCTGACAAGGCCGCGGCGATCAGCGCGCTGACCCGGGACCTGACCGAGTTCCTGGACGATCACGGTCTGATGGACCCGGTGATCGAAACCGGCCACCGGGTGACCTATCACTCCGCCTGCTCAATGCAGCACGGCCAGCAGATCAAGACCCAGCCGATCGACCTGCTCAAGGCCGCCGGTTTCAAGGTCCGCCAGCCGGCGGATGCGCATCTGTGCTGCGGGTCGGCCGGCACCTACAATCTGCTGCAACCGGACCTCGCCACCACGCTGCGTGACCGCAAGGTCGGCACTCTCGAACGCACGAAGCCCGAGATCATCGTCGCCGGCAATATCGGCTGCATGACCCAGATCGGTACCGGTACCGGTGTGCCGATCGCGCATACCGCCTCTTTGCTCGACTGGGCGACCGGGGGCCCCAAGCCGTTGGCCCTGGCCGGTTTCCGGGACCCCGCCCCCAGGCTGACCAACACTGCCAAGGCCGCCCCGGCGATCGCCGCGGAATAGCCCTGCCCGGGCGGATCGGCACCGGACCCGGTCTTCGCTTGTGCGGCCCTGCGAATCGGCCCAGCCGGATGCCATGAACCCGCCCGTCCGCCATCGTCCCACGACGCTGCCGCTGCACCTCAACGGCGCCGATCTCGAGGTCGATCTGGCCGGCGTGGTGTGGTGGCCGGCCCGCCGGACCCTGATCGTCGCCGACCTGCACTTCGAGAAGGGCACCGCGCTGGCCGCCCGGTCGGGGCAGTTGATCCCCCCTTACGACACCGCCGCGACGCTGGCGCGGCTGACATCGGTCTGCGCTGCCTACGGACCCACGCGGGTGATCGCGCTGGGGGACAGCTTCCACGATCCCGGCGCGATCGCCCGGTTGAGCGCGCCGGACCGCGCCGTCTTGACCGGATTGGTCGCGTCGACGGACTGGATATGGGTCGAGGGCAACCACGACCCCGCACCGCACGGTCCCTGGGGTGGAACGGTCGAGCCGGTCGCCACCCTGGGCCCGCTGACCTTCCGGCACGAGGCCGTGCCCGGGGCGACAGGGGAGGTCTCCGGTCACTTCCACCCCAAGGCGGCCGTGCGGGTGCGCGACAAGCGGGTCGGCGCCCGCTGCTTCGCCCATGACGGCGCGCGACTGATCCTGCCGGCCTTCGGCGCCTATACCGGCGGGCTCGACCTGTTGTCGCCCGATCTGGAGCGTCTGTTCGGCGCCGATCTCCAGGCGAGCATGATGGGGCGCGAACGGCTCTTCCGGTTCCCGAAGACCAAGCTGATCCGGCCGCACCGTGCACCGACCGGGTTGTTCGCGCCGCGGACCCTGGGTGCCGCCACACCCGTCCGAACACGACAACGGGCCGCCGGATAGCCCGGCGGCCCGTCGCGCCCCGACCGATGGCCGGCAGGGAGCTACCCTCATCGGTCCGGACGACCGGCCGATGGTTCACATCGGCGGTAGGATGACCTGGTCGATCACGTGGATCACGCCGTTGTCGGTCATGATGTCCGCCTGCACGACCGTCGCCTCGTTGATCATCACCATCCCGTCGGCGACGGAGATCGAGATGTCGCTGCCCTGGACGGTCGTGGCGCTGTCGAGATCGATCACCTGCGCGGCGGTCACTTCACCGGCAACCACGTGATAGGTCAGGACGGCGACCAACTGGTCCCGGTTTTCCTCCATCAGCAGGTTCTCGACCGTGCCCTCCGGCAGCGCCGCGAAGGCGGCGTCGGTCGGCGCGAACACGGTGAACGGGCCTTCGCCTTGCAGCGTCTCGACCAAGCCGGCTGCCTGGACGGCGGCGACGAGGGTGTTGAAGTCGTCGGCCGCAATGGCGGTCTCGACGATATCCTGGGCGGCGACCGGAGCGGCGGACAACGCCATCGGCGTTGCGATCGCAGCAGCGGCGAGCAAGGTGTTCAGGCGCTTCATAGGATGGTCTCCTGGTGCGTCATGGGGATTTGGCCGGCAAAGGCAACGCCGTTCCGGCGGCCGGGATCTGCGGCGACACCGCCGGCCGGCGTGCCGACAGATGGCCACCGTCCCGATCGCTTCAAGTGAAACCATCGAGAAAAATTTCGCCTTGCCCTACTGATCCGCAATGCTGCTACAACCGTACAATCTTCAATCTAAGTAAACCGTCACTGTGTGAGGTGAATAGTTTGCGCTATTTTTGCGATGATTTGAGAAATCCGTCACATGGTCAACCGCGAATAGGTGATCACTCCTTGCTTCATGGGAGCCGCGACAAATAGCCGGATGCGACTTGCTGTCGATACCGGGATGTCCAGCGAGGATGCCGCCGGCCGCCGCCCCGGCATGCGGACACACCGGACGAAGCGGCGGGGGCCGATCCGGCTCCCCGCGGCACGGGCGATCCGAAACCCCGACCGTGTCGTATTTAAGTCTATATACTGATGTGCAACCGCACTCGAACACCGACAGCCGACGTGTCTCAGGGATCGCCCTTCACCCTGTTCTGGTTCCGCCAGGATCTCCGCCTGGCCGACAATCCGGGCCTGACGGCGGCCGCGGAGGGCGGCGGGACGGTCGTGCCGGTCTATATCCTGGACGATCAGGAAGAGGCGCCGTGGCGGCCCGGCGGTGCCGGCCGATGGTGGTTGCACGGTAGCCTTCAGGCACTGGACGACGATCTCCGGTCGCTGGGCAGCCGCCTGATCCTGCGCCGCGGCCCGGCAGCGGAAACGCTGGCCGCGATGGTTGCGGAGACCGGTGCGGCGGCCGTGCATTGGAACCGGCTTTACGAGCCGCACGCGATCGCCCGCGACACGGCCCTCAAGCAACGGCTTTGCGCCGCCGGCATCGATGTGGCCAGCCACAACGGCAGCCTTCTGCGGGAACCCTGGACGCTGCGGACCCAATCAGGCGGTCCGTTCAAGGTCTACACCCCGTTCTGGAAACGCTACTGGGCCCAGCGCAACGCGGTGCCGGCACCGCTGTCCCGCCCCGGAAGCCTGCCGCGCCCGGACACCTGGCCGCGGTCCGACCGGCTGGCCGAGTGGCGTCTGCGACCGATCCGTCCCGATTGGGCCGGCGGGCTGCGCGCGACCTGGATCCCGGGCGAAACCGGCGCGCGGCAGCGGCTCGACGCGTTCCTCGGCTCGGCGCTCGGCCGCTATGGCGACGGTCGCGACCGGCCCGGCACCGACGGCACCTCCCGGCTGTCGCCGCATCTCCATTGGGGCGAGATCTCGCCGCGCCAGGTCTGGGCCGCCGTCCAGGATCGCCTGCAGGCGGGCGGCCTGGATGGCTGCGAAGCGCATGCCGAGACCTTCCTCAAGGAGATCGTCTGGCGGGAGTTCTCCTATAATCTGCTGTATCATTTCCCCAGCCTCCCCGACGCTCCTCTGGACGACCGGTTCGCCGCGTTCCCGTGGCGCGATACCGATCGGGACGCCGACCTGGGCGCTTGGCAACATGGCCGGACAGGCTACCCGATCGTCGATGCGGGGATGCGGCAGCTCTGGCACATCGGCTGGATGCACAACCGGGTTCGGATGATCGTGGCGAGCTTTCTGATCAAGCATCTGCTGCTGCCCTGGCAGTTGGGCGAGGCCTGGTTCTGGGACACGCTGGTCGATGCCGATCTGGCCAGCAACGCGGCCAGTTGGCAGTGGGTCGCGGGTTGCGGCGCGGATGCCGCACCCTATTTCAGGATCTTCAACCCGACGCTGCAGGGCGAGAAGTTCGATCCTGACGGCACTTATGTCCGCCGCTGGGTGCCGGAACTCGCCAAGCTGCCGGCCAAGTACATCCACAAGCCGTGGGAAGCGCCGGCGCGCACCCTGGCCGATGCCGCGATCGACCTGGGTCGGACCTATCCGCGGCCGATCGTGGACCATAGGGCCGCGCGGCACCGCGCCTTGGCAGCCTATGAGGGCATCAAGAAAGCCGCATGAGCCGGCCCCCGTCCCGCTGCCGTTCCGGCATCCGGCCGGCGATCGCCGAGCCCCCCTGCAACCGTCGAAGAGACAGACCTCCATGAAGATTGCCCTGATCGGGTCCGGCATTGCCGGATTGGGCGCGGCCTGGCTGCTCCATGAAGACCACGAGATCGTGGTGTACGAAAAGCAAGGGCGTATCGGCGGCCACTCCAACACGGTGGACGTCCCCAAGGCGGACGGATCAGGCGTCATCCCGGTCGATACCGGCTTCATCGTCTACAACGAGGCGACCTATCCGAACCTCATCGCGCTGTTCGACCGGCTCGGCGTGGCGACCGAGATGTCGAACATGTCGTTCGCCGTATCGATCGACGGCGGCCGTCTGGAGTATAGCGGCGACGGATTGCCGGGCCTGTTCGCGCAGCGTCGTAACGCCCTGCGGCCGGACCACTACCGCATGATCGCGGACATCCTGCGTTTCTATAAGCACGCACCGATCGCGGCCGACGATGCGCTGGACCCCGATCGGACCCTGCGCTGCTACCTCGATGCCGAAGGCTACAGCCGGGCCTTCGTCGATGATCATCTGCTGCCGATGGCCGCGGCGATCTGGTCGGCGTCGCCCGGGGACATCGCCGGTTTTCCGCTGCGGAGCTTCCTGTCGTTCTTCCGCAATCACGGCTTGCTCGAACGCGACTTCGCCGCCCGGCCGCAATGGTACACCGTCACCGGCGGTAGCCGGGCCTATGTGGACCGGCTGACCGCACCGTTCCGGGACCGTATCCGGGTCGGCACCGGTGCGGTCGCCGTGACGCGAACACCCGCAGGCGTGATCGTTCGGGACAGCGGCGGCGGCGAGGAACGGTTCGATCAGATCGTGCTGGCGAGCCACACCGATGAGAGCCTCGGCCTGCTGACCGATCCGAGCCCTGAGGAACGCGCCCTGCTCGGCGGCATCCGTTATGCGGACAACACGGCCTATCTCCATCGGGACAGCGGGTTGATGCCCCGGCGCCGGCGCGCCTGGGCCAGCTGGAACTATCTGGCCGACCGCCGCACGCCCGGTCCTGCCGCACAGGCGGTGTCGGTGACCTACTGGATGAACCTGCTGCAGAACATCGACCGGGCGGAGCCGCTGTTCGTCTCCCTCAACCCGCTGGCCGCGCCCCGGGACGAGACGGTGATCGCCGAGTTCACCTACGGCCATCCGCAATTCGACCGGGCATCCGCGGCCGCGCAGGCGGCACTGGGAGATATCCAGGGGCTGCGCCGCACCTGGTACTGCGGCGCCTGGGCGGGCTACGGCTTTCACGAGGACGGGCTGTCGTCCGGCCTTGCCGTGGCCGAGGCAGTCGCCGAGCGCTTCGGCGGCCGCCACCGGCCTTGGCCGGCCGGAGACGTCTCACCCGCCGGGCTGCATGCGACGCCGCGCGCTTCCCTGCTGACGGAGGCAGCAGAGTGATGCGGTCGCCGGCCGACCGTCCGAGCACCGGCGCACGGCCGGACACGGCGCCCGGCGCGGGCGGTGTGCCGGTGCCGGAACCGGGTATCTATAGCGGCCAGGTGATGCACAAGCGGCTCAAGCCGTTCGGTCACCGGTTCGACTATCGGGTGTTTTCGCTGCTCGTCGACATCGATTCGCCGGCCGGCCCGCGCGGTCGCATCGGCCCGTTCAGCCACAACCGGTTCAACTGGCTCAGCTTCCATGACGCCGACCACGGGCCGCGCGACGGCAGCGCCTTGCGCCCCTGGATCGACGATCTCCTGACGCGCTTCGGGCTGCCGCCCGGCGGGCCGGTCCGACTGATGAGCTTCCCGCGGGTGCTGGGCTATGTGTTCAACCCGTTGAGCCTGTACTTCTGCTATCACCCCGATGGCCGTCTGCTGGCGATCCTGTACGAGGTCCGCAACACCTTCGGGGAGATGCATGGCTATCTGGTACCCGTCGATGCCGACTGGGACGGCGCAAGCCCGGTCATCCAGGCGTGCGACAAACGGTTCTACGTCTCGCCGTTCATCGAGATGACATCGCATTACCGGTTTCGGGTGACGCCGCCGGGCGAGCGGTTCGCCATCCTGATCCGCCAGGCGACCACGGTCGGGGAGACCCTGATCGCCACCCAGACCGGGAGCCGGACGCCGCTCACGGCATCCGGGCTGTGGCGGGCGTACCGGACCTTGCCGATGGTCACCTGGAAGGTGATCGCGGCGATCCACTGGCAGGCGCTCAAGCTGTGGGCCAAGGGCGCCCGCTTCTACGGCAATCCCGGCCGCCCGGTCACCGATGTGGAGCGGCCCGACGGCGGCCGCGGGAGCACCGGCAAGGCGCTGTGGCGGCATTTGGGGGTGGCGGAACGACGATGAACTCCGCAGATTTCCCGCTTGAAGGCCGCGGCGGCCGATCGGATCGTGCCAGCGCGGTCACGGACAGGTGCTCAGCCCGTGCCGCCCGCCATCCGGCCGGGGTTCGAGAAGTGCGATGACCGAGACCCGCTTGTCCCCCGACCCCGCCTACCGGCCCTCGCCGCTGATGAACCTGATGCTGGCGATGGGCACCAATCTGGAGATCGGTCGCCTGGACGTCACCCTGCCCGACGGCAGCACTCGGATGTTCGGTGGCAAGCTGCCCGGTCCGGTCGCGGATCTGACGATCCACCGGGATCGGCTGGCCCGCCGGTTCTTGACGGCGGGCAATCTCGGCTTCAACGAGGCTTATCTCGACGGCGACTGGTCGAGCCGCGATGTCGAAGCCCTGTTCGTATTCTTTCTGACCAACCGGGCGGCCATCGAGGATGCCATGCTTGGCAAGAGCTGGTACCGCTGGTGGCAGTGGGTTTCCCACAAGCTCAAGCGGAACAGCCGTAAGGGATCCAAAAAGAACATCGCCCATCACTACGATCTGGGCAATCATTTCTACAAACAGTGGCTGGATCCGACGATGACCTATTCGTCGGCCCTGTTCGAGGACCCGAACGAGACCTGCCTATCCACCGCCCAGCATAAGAAATATGCGGCGATGGCCCAGCGCATGGGGCTCGCCCCCGACCATCATGTCCTGGAGATCGGCTGCGGCTGGGGCGGCTTCGCCGAATTCGCCGCCAAGGATGTCGGTGCGCGGGTCACGGCGATCACCATCAGCCAGGAGCAGTTCGCGTTCGCCCGGGAACGCATGCATCGCGAAGGCCTGGCCGAGAAGGTCGATATCCAGTTGCGGGACTATCGTGACCTCGACGGGCGCTATGACGGCATCGCCTCGATCGAGATGTTCGAGGCGGTCGGCGAGCCGTACTGGCCGACGTTCTTCGGCACCTTGCGGGAACGGCTGGCGCCGAGCGGCCGCGCCGCGCTGCAGATCATCACCATCGCCGACCGCTACTTCGACGACTATCGCCGCAGCTCCGACTACATCCAGAAGTACATTTTCCCAGGCGGCATGCTTCCGAGCCCCACCGCCCTCGAGCAGGAGATCACCCGAGCCGGCCTGCATCTGCGGGAGATGGTCGCGTTCGGCCAAAGCTACGCCCGTACCTTGCGGGATTGGAACACCCGGTTTCAGACCGCGTGGCCGGAGATCGAAGCGATGGGCTTCGACCCGCGGTTCAAGCGGATGTGGGAGCAGTATCTCGCCTACTGCGCGGCCGGTTTCCAGACTGGCTCGATCGATGTGGTCCAGGTCGCCGTGGCGCGCGACTGATCGAACGGATACGCGCATGAGACGACCGCTGGGACCGGGCCGGCACGCCGCATGACGGACCCCGCCGGCGGCCGGTTCGGCCGGACCACCCTGCTCGCCTACGGCGCGCCGGCGCTGCCGCTCGCGGCCCTGGTCCTGCCGGCCTACATCTTCCTGCCGACGGTCTACGCCCGCGATGTCGGCCTGGGCCTCGACACGGTCGGCTTCGTGCTGCTGCTGGCACGGCTCTGGGACGTCGTCACCGACCCGCTGATCGGCAGCCTGAGCGATCGCTGGCGCGGCCGGTTCGGCCGGCGGCGACCCTGGGTCGTCGTCGGAGCGCCGCTGGTCATGGCGGGCACCTGGTTCTTGTTCGTCCCGCCGCCGGATGCGGGCCCGGTGCATCTGCTGGCCTGGAGCCTGGTGCTTTACCTGGGCTGGACCTGCATCATCCTGCCGCTCAGCGCCTGGGGGGCGGAGATGACCGCCGATTACCACGAGCGCAGCCGGGTGACCGCCTATCGTGAAGGGCTGGTGGTGGCCGGAACGCTGGTGGCCCTGGGCCTGCCGGCGGCCCTCGGCTACGGCGACGCCACGGAAGCGCGCGCAGCACTGACCCTGATCGCCGGGATCGTCATCGTCGCGTTGCCGATCACCCTGGTGCTGCTGCTCGCCCGTGTCCCAGAGCCTGCGGCGATCACCACCGCCTCGGCCATCCGGTTCCGGGAAGGGATGCGGGTACTGGCCGGCAATCGGCCGTTCCGGCGGCTGATCGTGGCCTATCTGATCAACGGCATCGCCAACGGGCTGCCGGCGACGCTGTTCCTGATGTTCGTCGGCGACCGGCTGCAGGCGGGCGGCTGGGCCGGCCCGCTGCTGTTCCTGTACTTCCTGGCCGGGATCCTGGCGGTTCCGCTGTGGGTCATCTTCAGCCGGCGGTTCGGCAAACACCGGACCTGGTGCGCGGCGATGCTGTGGGCTTGCGGGAACTTCGCCCTGGTGCCGCTGCTGGGGCCGGGGGATGCGGTCTGGTTCCTGCTGATCTGCCTGACCACTGGGGCGGCGCTGGGCGCGGACCTGGTGCTGCCGGCCTCGATGCAGGCCGATGTCGTCGATGTCGACACCGCCGAGACCGGGGAGGCCCGCACCGGCCTCTATTTCGCGCTGTGGGGCATGACGACCAAACTCGCCCTGGCGCTGGCGGTCGGCATCGGCCTGCCGCTGCTCGATGCGGCCGGCTTCGAAGCCGGTGGCGACAACGCGCCTGGGGCCCTGTGGACCCTCAGCCTGCTTTATGCGGGCGCACCGGTGATCTTCAAGCTGATCGCGATCGTATTGATGTGGAACTTCCCGATCACCGCGGATCACCAGGCCCGTCTGCAGGCGCAGATCGCAGCCCGGGTCTGACGCCGATCGGACACCGCAACCAAAGCGCCAGGCCCATGCGACGCGGTCTTGTTCTCCTCGCCTTGCTGACCCTGGCCCTGACAGGATGTTCGAGCATGAAACCCGAAGACTTTGCCGGCAACGAACCCCGTCTGGTTCTGGAAGACTACTTCAACGGCCGCTCCCGGGCCTGGGGCATATTCCAGGACCGCTTCGGCACGTTGCGCCGCCAGTTCGTCGTCGACATCGAGGGCCGATGGGACGGTGAGACCCTGACCCTGGTCGAGGATTTCGTCTATGCCGACGGCGAGACCGAGCAACGGGTCTGGGAACTGACCAAGACCGGGCCCAACAGCTACGAAGGGACGGCCGCCGGGGTGGTCGGCGTCGCCACCGGCCAGACCGCCGGCAACGCCTTCCATTGGACCTATAGGTTCGACCTGCCGGTCAACGGCAATACGTGGCGGGTCAGCTTCGACGACTGGATGTGGCTGCAGGACGAGAACACCCTGTTCAACCGCGCCACGATCCGCAAATGGGGCTTCGAGCTCGGCACCGTGTCGATCTTCTTCCAACGGATCGACGACACCGCCGAAAGCGACCAAGCCGACCGGGCCGCGGCCAACGACAGCATCCGGCAGACCGTCGCGGCCCAATAGTCTCACCATCGCAGCGCCAGGAGGTCAGCTCAGCGCCAGCAAGGCCTTGCGCTGGAAGCCCGCCAGGTCGCCGCAGCCCTTCTTGGCCAGGCTCAGCAGACCGAGGAACTGCGCTTCGGTGAACGGCTCGGTCTCGGCCGTGCCCTGGACCTCGACGATTCCGCCCCGACCGGTCAGGACGAAATTGGCGTCCGCCTCGGCCGCCGAATCCTCGGCATAGTCGAGGTCGAGCACCGGTTCGCCCTTGTAGAGACCGCAAGACACCGCCACGACCTGGTCGGTCAGCGGGCTCTGCTTGAGTTTCCTGATCTCGACCAGATGCCGGCAGGCAAGCTGGAGCGCGACATAGGCGCCGGTGATCGCTGCGGTGCGGGTCCCCCCGTCGGCCTGGATGACGTCGCAATCGACCTTGACCTGAACCTCGCCCATGGCGGCGAGATCGACGACGGCGCGCAGGCTGCGACCGATCAGCCGCTGGATCTCCTGGGTCCGGCCGGATTGCTTGCCGCGGGCGGCCTCGCGATCGGTCCGCGTGTCGGTCGACCGGGGCAGCATGCCGTATTCGGCCGTCACCCACCCGCGCCCGGTATTGCGCATCCAGCCCGGCACACGATCCTCGACCGAGGCGGTGCACAGCACATGGGTGTCGCCGAACTTCGCCAGGCAGGAGCCCTCGGCATATTTGTTGACATGGGTTTCGAGGCTGATCGCACGCAGCTGATCCGGGGCCCGGCCCGAGGGGCGGATGGACTTCGGCATGGGGTGTCGGCTTGGGAGCGGGGAGGAGGGAGCCCGGCTCCCTAGAGCGGGATGAGAGCCAGAGCGGGGTTCAGACGTCACGCGCGATTGCAGAAGCGATCGCAGCGAACGCCACCCCGCTCTAGGCCGGCCACGCCGTCCTGTCCACCGCCCCCCTTACGCGATCCGGTGAATTGAAAGCGGGCCGGGGACGCATTAGGTAAGGCGGCCGAATGGGCTTGGTTCCAGATCGCCACCGGCCATATTGCAGTCCATGGAACGTCTTCAGGATCTCAACGCCCGCAGTCGGGAGATCTTGCGCCACATCGTCGATGCCTATGTCGAGACGGGGGAACCGTTGGGTTCGCGGACCCTGTCGCGGCTGATGGGCATGTCGCTGTCGCCGGCCACGATTCGGAACGTGATGGCCGATCTGACCGAAGCGGGGCTGCTGTTCGCCCCCCACACATCCGCCGGACGGCTGCCGACGGATGCCGGGCTGCGGCTGTTCGTCGACGGTATCCTGGAGATCGGCGACGTGTCCGACGACGAACGCAAGGCCATCGAGGGTCAATGCGGATCGGCCGGCCGCACCTATGCCGAAGTGCTCGAAGAGGCGACGTCGATGCTGTCGGGCCTGTCGAGCTGCGCCGGGCTGGTGGTGGCACCCAAGGCCGACCGGGCCCTGCGGCACATCGAGTTCATCAATCTCGCCCCCGGTCGCGCCTTGGTGGTGATGGTCAACCAAGACGGCGTGGTCGAGAACCGGGTGGTGGACGTCCCGCTCGGCGTGCCGGCAGGCACGTTCGTGACCGCATCGAACTATCTGATGTCGCACGTGGTCGGGCGCACGCTCAGCGAAGCGCGCGCCGACATCCTGACGGATATCGAGCAGCGCAAGGCCGAACTTGACGAACTGACGGCAAAGCTGGTGGAAGCCGGTGTCGCAACCCTGGCCGGGTCTACCGCCCCGGATAGCGGCACGTTCATCGTCAAGGGCCAGTCACGGCTGCTGACCGATGTGCAGGGGGTGGCCGGTCTCGACCGTATCCGGCGGCTGTTCGAGAGCCTGGAGACCAAGGAGACCATGCTGAAGATGCTGGAAGCGACCCAGTCGGCCGACGGCGTCCAGATCTTCATCGGGGCGGAGAACAGCCTGTTCTCCCACACCGGCTGCTCGATGGTCATCGCCCCCTACACCGACGGGCAGGAACGGATCGTCGGCGCGATCGGCGTGATCGGCCCGACCCGGATCAACTATGCCCGGATCATTCCGATGGTCGACTACACCGCCAAGGTGATCGGCCAGATCCTGTGGAACAAGCAACACACATCGGACGTCGCATGAGCGAGAACACCAGCCGCCCTTCCTCGGAAACCGACGAGACGACGCCCGTCGCACACGTCTCCGCGGAGACCGCGGACAACACGGCCGATAGGCCCGACGAGACGGTCGAGACCGATCCCGTCGACCTGTTGACGGCCGAGAGAGACGCCTTGCAGGCCGAGGTGGCACGCCTGAAGGACCAGGCCATGCGGGCGCTGGCCGAGGCCGAGAACACCCGGCGCCGGCTGGAACGGGACAAAGAAGACGCGATCAAATACGCGGTCTCCAAATTCGCCCGCGACATGCTGGAGGTGGCCGACAACCTGAACCGGGCACTCGGCGCGGTCACCGGCGATCAACTGGGCGACAACGACGCGGCCAAAGGCCTGCTCAACGGGGTCGCCGGCACCGAAAAGCAGATGCTCGCCACGTTCGAGCGGCACGGGCTGGTCCGGCTCGACCCGCTCGACAAGCCATTCGATCCCAACTACCACCAAGCGATGTTCGAAGCCGAGAACACCGGCAAACTGCCGGGAACCGTGGTCCAGGTGGTGGCGACCGGATATCTGCTGCACGGTCGGCTGCTGCGCCCCGCCATGGTGGGGGTGGCCAAGGGGGAACCGCCGCAGCGGGTCGATACCGAAGCGTAGACGGCTTGTCCGCCGGCCGGCAGGCCGTCCCCGCACGTACCGGCCGATCGGCGAGGCGACCGGCCTCTGCCCTGCCGCCCGGCCGGAGTGAACCCGCTCGCCCCGACCATGGCCGCAGCAGCCCGGCGCAGTGGGCACCGACACCGGGACGACCGGTCGCCGTCCCCCGGCCAGGGAGGGCGCATAAGTCGTCGCAACTCGCACCACACCTCTCCTGCTTGACGCAGCCAGGGTCGGGCAGGTGGTCGCTTCACCCCGCATAGCTCCCGAACGATCCGGCCATGATCGCGACGGCATGGTTGCCGGACATCAAGACGGTGGGGCGGTCGGGCCGGTTCGATAATCGGAAGAGCCATCCTCAACGGCGGATGGGCGGTCGTAACGGATTTAGATCAACCTGCGTTCCGATGATTCCATCTGAACGCAGGTAAGTTGATCAACTTTAAAGAGTTAGAGAGCATCCTGCGTCCGTTCGGACGCGGGATGCTTTAGGGTGACTGTTTGGCCGGGGTCGGGTGCGCGGAGCCACCCGACGCCCTGGTCGCCTTCGCCGCAACGGCACATATGAGACCCATGTCGATCCACACCGATCCCCGTCCGCCCGGTCGTCCCAACGAGCCGATCGTCAACGCCCCGCCGACGACGCTGCTGCTGCTGACGGGGATCGCCGGCGTGTTCGCGATCCTGACCCTGGCCAGCCCGGGGATGAGCCATTGGGTGCTGGTTCACCTCAGCCTGGTGGCGGCACGGGTGGAGTTCGCCATCGCCAATCCGCTGGGATGGGAGACCCTGTGGGCCGCGGGCACGTTCGCGACCCATGCCCTGGTGCACCTGGACTTCATTCACTTCGCCGTGAACGCCGGCTTTCTGCTGGCTTTCGGCAGCCTGTGCGAACGGCGGCTGGGGCCGGTCGGCTTCGCACTGTTCTTCTTCGCCTGCGTGATCGCCGGCGGGATCACCCAACTCGGCACCGACTGGGACCGCTCTGCGATCATGTTCGGCGCGTCGGGGGGTGTATCGGGCTGCATGGGCGGCGTGGTCCGGATCATGATGTCCGACCGCCTCAATCCCCGTCGCCGACGCTTCGCCCGGAACCTGGCCCTGGTGCTGGTCCTGCTCAACATCGGCATCGGCGTCGTCGGGCCCGAACTGTTCGGTGTGGATTCGGGGTCGATCGCCTGGCAGGCCCATCTCGGCGGCTTCGCCATGGGGTTCCTGTTGATGACCGTGGCCGGCCACCCGCCGCGCACCACGCGGCCGCCGACGGCCGACGCGCCTCAATAGGGATCGAGCTCGGTATCCCAGTACAGGAAATCCCGCCAGCTTTCGTGCAGGAAGTTCGGCGGGAAGCTGCGGCCGGTCTCCTGCAGGCGGAAAGTCGTCGGCTCTTCGGGCTTTCGGAGCGGATGCATGCCGCACTCGCGGGGCAAGCGGTTGCCTTTGTGCAGGTTGCAGCCCGAACAGGCCGCAACGATGTTGCCCCAGTTCGTCGTGCCGCCGCGGGATCGCGGAATGACATGGTCGAAGGTCAGCTCATGCGTGGGAAACCGGTCCCCGCAATACTGGCAGACGAACGCATCGCGCAGGAAGACGTTGAACCGGGTGAAGGCGGGCCGGCGGTTGGCGGCGACGTACTCCTTCAGCGAGATCACGCTCGGCAGCTTCATCTCCCAAGACGGGCTGCGTACCGTGCGATCGTAATGGGCGAGGATGTTGACGCGGTCGAGAAACACGGCCTTCACCGTCTCCTGCCACGACCACAGGGACAGCGGGAAATAGCTGAGAGGCCGGAAATCGGCGTTCAGCACCAGAGCGGGGCAATTGTCAGCCGGCGGGGTCAACGCGCAGCCTCCTCCTCCTCTCCTGAGGATCGCGGTCCCTCGCCCACACCGGGACTGTCCGCAGACGCTCAGCCGATGGTTGGCACGTCCATAGACCGAGCCCCTTGGAAACGCAATATTTTGTGGCGTTGAAGGCAGTTATTGTCACAGTGTTGTAACTGCGGTTGAAGGTCCGATCGGAACCGCCGGAGTCGTTAGGAAGATCAAGCGTCTTGCCGGCATCGGCCGATGGCGGCCAAGGCTTGCTACGGCCCCGACTGTTCTTCTTTTGTTCTTGATCGATTCCGCGCGGCACGGTAGCGTCCGGCGCATGGCACCGCTTCCCCCCCACTCGCGGCCGGCCAAGGGTCGGGCTGCGGTCAGCAACCGTACCGGGCGATTCGAGCCTCTCGTCACGGAACCGGCGGATGATGGCTGGCCGGATCTCGATGCGGCCGCGACGGACGAACCGCCGCGGCTGGAGACGACCCTGTCGGTCGATCGGGCGCGGCGGGCGATCACCAGAAACACCTCGCCCGATGTGGGGTTCGATCGGTCGATCAATCCCTATCGCGGCTGCGAGCACGGCTGCATCTACTGTTTCGCCCGGCCGACCCACGCCTATCTGGGGCTGTCGGCCGGTTTGGATTTCGAGACCCGGCTGTACTACAAGCCCGATCTGCCGATCCTGCTGGATCGGGAACTGCGGGCCAAGCGCTACAAGCCCGACACGCTGGCCCTGGGGGCCAACACCGATCCCTATCAGCCGGTCGAGCGGACCCTGCAGCTCACCCGGTCGGTGCTGGAAGTGCTCCGGGCCTTCCATCATCCGGTCGGGATCATCACGAAGTCAGCCCTGGTCACCCGCGACATCGACATCCTCGCCGACATGGCACGGCGCAATCAGGTCCTGGTCTGCGTGTCCGTCACGACCCTGGACCGAGGTCTTGCCCGCAAGCTGGAACCGCGGGCGCCCACGCCGGACCGTCGGCTGGCCACGATCCGCGCCCTGAGCGGATCCGGGATCCCGGTCGCGATCCTGGCTTCACCGTTGATCCCAGGTCTGACGGACCATGAGCTCGATGCCATCCTTGCAGCCGGCAAGGCCGCCGGTGCCCGGTCGGCCAACACGATCCTGCTCCGGCTGCCGCTCGAGATTGCCGGGCTGATGCAGGAATGGCTCGAGACGCACGCCCCGCACCGGGCCGAACGGGTGCTGTCATTGCTGCGGCAGTGCCATGGCGGACAGCTCTACCAGAGCGATTTCGGCACCCGCATGCGTGGCCGGGGTCCGTATGCCGATCTCCTGGGCCAGCGGTTCAAACAGGCTTGCGGCCGCCTGGGCCTGTCGGCCCGGCGTTGGTCGCTCGATGCAAGCCGCTTTGCCCCACCGGCCGGATCGGGCACACAGCCCGACCTGTTCGACACCTAGATCAACCTGCGTTCAGATGGACTCATCTGAACGCAGATAAGTTGATCTATTTCAAAGATGTAGAGCATCCGTGTTGGTCAAGCGTTGAGATTGTACCATGGTCCGCACCGTTTCCGGCGCGGGTTGCTCCGGGGGCTCCGCGCCGGGCGACCGGTGAGGCTCGGCGCCGGCCGCAGGATACGGTTCCGCGACCTCCGAAGACGGGTTGCGTGCTGCACTGGAGAGCCGATCGTGATAAGCTGCCGGCTGCGCACTCGGGTATGCATGGACTCGAGCGACCTCGATCAGGAGGGACCGGCGATGACCATGGTGAAGCTTGATTCGGCAACCGAACCGCTCTTGGGACCGGATCGGACGGCACGGTGTATCGACATAAGGGATCGTGCGTCAGCGGCACCGGCTCTCCTGCCCTGGCTGGCGGATGAGCAAGCCCTGATCCGGACGCTGATCGATCGGCACGGGGCGCTGCTGCTGCGTGGTTTCGGCCCGCCGGAACCCGAACGCCTGGCCGACGTCCTGACCACTCTGGGCGGCACCCTGGTGGACTATGTCTACAAATCCACCCCGCGAACCCGGGTCGAAGGCCGGGTCTTCACCGCCACCGAATATCCGGCCGATCAGTGGATCCCGCAGCACTGCGAAATGGCCTACGCCCGGTCGTGGCCGCGGCTGCTGGCCTTCGCGTGCATCACGCCGGCCGCCGATGGCGGGCAGACCCCGCTTGCGGACATCGCCCGGGTGACCGAACGGCTGCCCGTCGACCTGCTCGACCGCTTCGAGGCACGGGGCGTGCTCTACATCCGCAACTACGGCCTGGGGGTCGATCTGCACTGGGCGGACGTCTTTCAGACCGACGATCCGCGGGCGGTCGATGCGCTCTGCGCCCGGACCGGCATCGACACCGAATGGCTGGATGACGACCATCTCCGAACGCGGCAGGTCTGCCAGGGCACCGCACGGCACTGGCGCACCGGCGACCGGGTGCTGTTCAACCAAGCCCACCTGTTCCACCCCTCCAACCTGCCGGCCGCGGTTCGGGAGGCCCTGGAGGCCGCTTTCGGGGAGGAGGATCTACCGCGCAACGCCCGCTACGGTGACGGCTCGCCGATCGACGACGGCGATCTCGCGCAAGTGCGGGCGGCATTCGATGCGGAGACCCGGATGTTCGACTGGCAGGCCGGCGATGTGCTGCTGGTCGACAACATGCGTTGGTCCCACGGCCGGGCACCGTTCACGGGAACCCGCCGGGTGCTGGTCGCCATGGCCGACGCCTTGCCCGCCTGACCCAAGCGACGGGTCCGACGATCCCGCATCAGAAGTGCCGCCAGCCGGCAAGGCCGGTGACCGGTGATCCGTCGCGGGTGAACCGGACACCACTGCCCGCGGTCACCGTACCCACCGGGGTCAGCGGCGGCAGACCGTCGGGAACGGCTGCGGGCAGATCGGTCGGGCCGGTCAGCAGCAGTTCGTAGTCGTCACCGCCGGCCGCGGCGACCGGCCAGAGATCCGGGCGCCCCGCCAGCACCGCGCGGACCGCCGGTGCCAACGGGAGCCGTCCCAGATCGATGTCGAGGGCAACGCCGGAGGCGGCCGCGATGTGCTCGGCATCCCCGGCAATGCCGTCCGACAGATCCAGCCCCGCCGTCGCCCGGCCCCGCAGCACCGGGGCCAGGGCCGTCCGCGGCGCGGGCCGGAGATACCGCTCCGACAGCGCCGCGACTACGGCGGGAGCGAAGCCGGCGAGTTCCTCCCGCACGGCCAGCAGGCCGAGCGCCCCGGCGCCCACCTCCCCGCTGACGAAGACGACGTCACCCGGCCGGGCCCCCGCGCGCCGCAACGCGGCCCCGGCCGGGACCAGGCCCTGGGCCGTGATGGTCACGCTCAGCGGTCCCGGCATGCCGACCGAGTCGCCACCGGCGAGCACCAGGCCGAACGCCGCCTGCGCGGCGGCAAGACCGCCGGCGAAGCCAGCGATCCAGGCGTCATCGATCTCCGGCCGGGTCGCCAGCGCGACAGTATAGACCCAAGGATCGGCCGCCATCGCAGCGAGGTCGGACACGTTGACCGCCAGCGCCTTCCAGGCGAGGTCGGATGCGGGTGTCCGGGGCAGGAAATGCACTCCCTCCACCAGCGTGTCGGTGGTGACGACCACTTCCTGGCCCGGCGGCACGCTCAACACCGCCGCGTCGTCGGTAAGCGCGAAGGCGCCGGGCAAGTCCGCCGCCAGCGGGCGGAAGTAGCGGGCGATCCGCCCGAACTCGCCGGTCAAGCCCGCGCGTCCCGGTCAACCCGCCCCGGATGGCCGCACCGCCTTGGCGACGCGGTCCAGCACGGCATGGACGATCGACGGTTCCTTGCCGGCGAAGAACGCATCGGCGATGTTGATATAGTCGGCGATGATGATGGCCACGGGTGTTTCGGGGTGGGCCAAGGTCTCGTAGATGCCGCAGCGCAGGATGAGGCGAAGCAGCAGTTCCAATCGATCCAACGTCCAGGGCCGTACGAGATTGGCCTCCAGCAGGCCCTCGATCTCGCTATGGCGACTGACCACGCCTCGGACGATATCCCCGAAGAACCCGGGCTCCGGGGCGACGTAGACGTCGCCGTCCACCTCCTCCCCGAACCGGCGGTTGACGAAGTCGGCGATCACCCCGTCCACCTCGGCGCGGGTCTGGGCCAAGGCGTACAGAGCCTGGACGGCGGCCAGACGCGCCGCCGAGCGGCGCGCCTTCGCCGATGGTTTCGGGGTCCTGCGGGGGACCGGGACGGCAGCGGTCACGGGATCGGCACGGTCTGGCATCGTCACTGGGCGGTCATGCCTATCTGCGGTCGGGTGGAGAGGCCAACTCCTCGTCCCAATCTTCGTCATCATCGAACACGGCGAACGGCAGGACGCGAGAGCCTTCGCGCGGCCCCGCCAACTGGTCCAGATGCAGCGTCACCCGGCTGGGTCTCAGCCCGAAAACCCAGGCCACCGCCAGGATCGGCAGGCTGACCGGCGCAGTGACGACGACCAGGACCCATTGCCAGGGCTCCAGCATGAACCGCCACTGGAAGACCAGACGGTCCCCTCCCTCCGTCAGGAGGAGCAAGCCCGCGCGTTCATAGACCTCTATCATGCGGTCGCGCACCTCGTCTTTGGCAAGGCCGGACTGCATCAGATGCTCGGCCCCCAGGGTCAGGCCCAGCATGGCCCGGGTCCGCACCCGCCGGACGGCCCGTCCGAAGAAGATGCCGACGACGGCGACACCGATTGCGATCCACCAGAAGCTGCTTGGCACCCCGGTCCCCATGGTTCGGCCTGGCCGACCGTCCCTCTTCAGCGCCACGGCCGCATCCGGCCGGACGCCGCGCTAGAGCATCTTATCTGCGTCCGAACGGACGCAGATAAGATGCTCTAACTCTTTGAAGTCGATCAACCTATCTGCGTTCCGATGAGGCCATCTGAACGCAGGTCGATCTACAGCCGCCACCGCCTCTTGTGGTCGACCAGGGCCAAGGCGGCAAGGGCTGCACCGCCGCCCTTGTCCTTCCGCTCCCGATCGGCCCGGGCCCAGGCCTGCTCCCGGTTCTCGACCGTCAGGATCCCATTACCGATGGCGGCGCGCTTGTGGATCGTCAACTCCATGATCCCGCGGGCGCTTTCGGTGCACACCGTATCATAGTGGCTGGTCTCCCCCCGGATGACCACGCCGAGCGCGACGAAACCATCATAGGGCCGCGGAAACGTCCCGCGCTCCCCGGCCGAGATCGCCTGTGCGATCGCACCGGGGATCTCCAGCGCACCGGGCACCTCGATCCGATCGAAGGTCGCGCCGGCGGCCCCGAGTGCCGCCGCCGCACCGGCCGCCAGCGCGTCGGCCAGGTCGGTATAGAAGCGCGCCTCGACGATCAGCAGATGCGGCGGATGCTCGGCCATGGGAACCTCGGCAGGGGATGGCGGGTCGGAACGGCGGCGGATCAGGCCGGGGCGATCGGCTCACGGCCGACGATCTCGAGCCCGTAGCCATCCAGCCCGATCACGGTGCGGTGGCTGTTGGACAAGAGCGTCATCCGGGTGACGCCGAGATCGAGCAGGATCTGAGCACCGATGCCGTAATCCCTGAGGGAGCCGCCATCCTGGTTCTGGCCCTGGTTCCGGCCGCTATCGGCCTCCCCGGCCATCGCTCCGATCCGCTGGCTCAGGGCAGTCGGCCGCGGCTCGCGGATCAGGACGACCACCCCGCGGCCGCGCCGGCCGATCTCCTCCATCGCGCGCTGAAGCTGCCCCCCATGGCCGCCGCCGGTCTCGCCGAGCACGTCGTCGAGCACGTTGAGCGCGTGCATCCGCACCGGCACCGGCTCGGTCCCGGTGACGTCGCCTTTGACCAGGGCGACGTGCTCGGCATACTCGGCCCGGTTGACGTACAGGATCATGCGCCAGTCCCCACCGAACCGGCTACTGAACGGCGCCTCGCGGTGCCGCTCGACGATGGACTCCGTGCGCCGGCGATAGGCGATCAGATCGGCGATCGTCCCGATCTTCAAGCCGTGGAACTGGGCGAAGCGAACCAGGTCCGGCAGACGGGCCATGCTGCCGTCTTCGTTCATGATCTCGCAGATCACGCCCGACGGGTTCAGCCCGGCCATCCGGGCGATGTCGACGGCCGCCTCGGTGTGCCCGGCGCGCACCAGGGTCCCGCCATCCCGCGCCATGATGGGGAACACATGGCCCGGCGTGGTCAGGTCGTTGCCCGTCGAGTCCGGGTTGATCGCCACCTGGACGGTTCGGGCCCGGTCGGCCGCCGAAATCCCGGTCGTCACGCCTTCCTTGGCTTCGATCGAGATCGTGAAGGCGGTATCGTGGCGGGAGGTGTTGCGCTGGGGCATCAACGGCAGGCCGAGGGTCTCGATCCGCTGCCGTTCCATCGCCAGGCAGATCAATCCGCGGGCGTATTTCGCCATGAAGTTGACGGCCTCGGCCGTGGCCATCTGGGCCGGGATGACGAGATCGCCTTCGTTCTCCCGGTCCTCGTCGTCGACGAGGATGAACATGCGGCCCTGGCGGGCCTCCTCGATGATCTCGTCGATCGGCGACAAGGCGGCCTGGTCTTCGACCGTCAGGCGGCTGTCGGCCGGACCAGCCGGGCCACGTACCGGGCCAGCATGTCGGCTTCGAAGTTCACCCGGTGACCCGGCCTTAAGGTCTGAAACGTCGTGCATGCTTGGGTGTGCCCGATGATGTTCACGCCAAATTCGGCGACGTCGCCCGGGGCGTCGCGCACTTCATTGACGGTGAGGGAGACCCCGTCAAGCGCGACAGAGCCTTTCGGCGCCAGGCTGCGTCCGAACCCCGGGGGGCTCCGGAAGACGAACCGCAGGCTGTCGCCTTCGGGCCGCCGGTCCAGGATCTCGGCCACGCCGTCGACATGGCCGTAGACCAGATGCCCCCCCAGCTCATCCCCCAGCCGCAAGGACCGTTCGAGATTGACCTGTGTGCCGACCTGCCACCCGCCAAGGGTGGTCTTGGTCACCGTCTCCGCCGAGGCTGCGACCCAATACCGCCCCTGCCCTTTGTCGGTGACGGTCAGACAGACGCCGTTATGGGCGATCGACGCGCCGAGATCGATGCCGGCAAGGTCGTAGGCGGTCGCGATCCGGAACCGGGTATCGCCGGCCCGCTCGATGGCGGTGACGGTGCCCACATCGGTGACGATGCCGGTGAACATGAAGCAAGCCCCTGCCAGGTCTCTCAGCCCGCCGATCGGACCGCGTCATACCGCTCCCACAGATCCGGGCCCAGTGCCCGGCGGTCGGTCCATCGGAACATGGGCCGATCGGTCAGGACCGTCAGCCCGAGCGGGCCGATTGCTGCCATGCCGTCATCGCCCAGGACGCTGGGGTTGCGGAACCACTCCAGCCGGTCGACGAGGCCCGCCGACACCACAGCCGTGGCGATACCGCGCCCGCCCTCCACCAGCACCCGGGTCAGCCCCAGGGCACCCAACCGTTCGAAGACATCGGCGATTTCCGCCTCGGCCGGTACGGCGATCAGGCGGACGCCCAGCGACCGCAGCCGTGCGGCCGCGGCACCGTCGCTCCGCTCGGTGACCACCCAAAGCCGCCCCTCAGCCGCACCGGCGGCGAGCCGGCTGTCCGGGTTCAGACGAAGCCGCCGGTCCACCACGATCCGTACCGGACAGCGCCGCTCGAACCCCGCAACCCGCGTCGTCAGCGCCGGATCGTCGGCCAGGGCGGTGCCGCTGCCGATCAGGACCGCGTCGTGGATCGCCCGCAACACATGCCCCTTGGCGCGGGCCGCCGGCCCGGTGATCCATCGGCTCGCCCCGTTGGCCATGGCGATGCGGCCGTCCAGGGTGGTGGCGAGCTTGAGCGTGACCAGCGGCCGGCCGGCCGTCACCCGGGTGAAGAAGCCCTGATTGATCCGGTCGCCGGCCGCAGCCTCGACCCCCGTGGTCACGGCGATCCCGGCCGCCCGAAGCCGGGCCAGACCGGAGCCGGCCACCCGCGGATCCGGATCATGGCTGGCCGTCACCACCCGAACCACACCGGCGGCGATCAGTGCATCGGCGCAAGGTGGGGTCCGGCCATAGTGGCTGCAGGGTTCGAGCGTTACATAGGCAATCGCCCCGCGGGCATCCGACCCGGCCCGGTCGAGAGCGACCCGCTCGGCATGGGGCCGTCCGCCGTCGGCGGTCCGCCCTTCCCCCACCACATGGCCGTCCCTGACCAGGACGCAGCCGACCGTGGGGTTCGGCCAGGTCCGCCCGAGCCCGCGCATGGCGAGCCGCAGGGCCCGGCGCATCCAGCGCCGATCATCCGTCACCGGAGGGCCGTCGCGCTCGAGCTCATCCCCTTCGCCGGTCAGAGGCTCACCTCCTCTTCATGCCGGATCGTCCGGCCGCCCCGCCGCACCGGCCCGCCAAGCCGTCAATCGGTGTTGCGGCGCAGGGTCTCGACGAACTCGGTGAATTCCGAGGGCTCCTGAAAGTCCTTGTACACCGAGGCATAGCGCACATAGGCGACCTTATCGAGGTCGGCGAGGAGCTTCATGACCATCTCCCCGATGGTGCGGGACTGGATTTCGGTCTCTCCGATGCTTTCCAGCTGGCGGACCATGGAGTTGACGATCCGTTCGATGCGTTCGGCACTGACGTCGCGCTTGCGCAAGGAGATCTGTAGCGACCGGGCGAGCTTGTCGCGGTCGAACGGCTCCTTCCGGCCATCGGTCTTGATGACGGTCAGTTCGCGCAGCTGGACGCGCTCGAACGTCGTGAAGCGGGCGCCACAGGCCGGGCAGAAGCGGCGGCGGCGGATCGCGGAGCTGTCCTCCGTCGGCCGCGAATCCTTCACTTGCGTGTCCTCGTTGCCGCAGAACGGGCAGCGCATCCCCCGACCCTCCGTTCACCTTTGGCCATAACGGGGACGCGCGACGCACACCCCTGCCCCGTCCTACCCCCGATTCGACCCTAGACCGAATAGATCGGAAAACGCGCGCACAGCGCTTCGACCCGCTGGCGAACCGCCGATTCGATGGCGCCGTTGTCCTCGGGGTTGGCGGCCAGACCGTCGAGCACCTCGACGATCAACTGCCCGACCTGGCGGAACTCGGCCTGGCCGAAACCGCGAGTGGTCGCGGCGGGGCTGCCCAACCGAACCCCGGAGGTCACCATCGGCTTTTCCGGATCGAACGGAATGCCGTTCTTGTTGCAGGTGATGCCGGCATTTTCGAGCGACCGTTCCGCGGCCTTGCCGGTCAGCCCCTTGGGCCGCAGGTCCACCAGTGCGAGATGGGTGTCGGTGCCGTTGGACACGATGTCCAGCCCGCCGGCGGCGAGGGTCGCGGCCAGGGTCCGGGCGTTGTCCACCACCGCCGCGGCGTAGTCCTTGAACCCGGGCTGCAGCGCTTCCCCGAAGGCGACCGCCTTGGCCGCGATCACGTGCATCAGCGGCCCTCCCTGCAGGCCGGGGAAGACGGCCGCGTTGATCTTCTTGCCCAGGGCCGGATCACGGGACAGGATCATGCCGCCGCGCGGCCCCCGCAGGGTCTTGTGGGTGGTGGTCGTGACGACATGGGCATGGTCGAGCGGATTGGGGTGCACGCCACCGGCTACCAGACCGGCGAAATGCGCCATATCGACCATCAGATAGGCCCCGACCTCGTCGGCGATGGCGCGGAACCGGGCGAAGTCGATCACCCGCGGATAGGCCGAGCCGCCGGCGATGATCAGTTTGGGCTTGTGCTCCCGCGCCTGGGCGGCAACGTCGTCGTAGTCGATCAGCGCATCCTGTCGGCGGACGCCGTACTGATGGGCGTTGAACCATTTGCCCGACAGGTTCGGCGCCGCGCCGTGGGTCAGGTGTCCGCCGGCGGCCAGCGACATGCCCAAGACGGCGTCGCCCGGCTGCAACAGCGCCAGCATCACCGCCTGGTTGGCCTGGGCGCCGGAATGCGGTTGGACGTTGGCGAATGAGGCGCCGAACAGGCGGCATGCCCGCTCGATCGCCAGCGTTTCGGCCACGTCGACATGCTCGCACCCACCATAGTAGCGGCGGCCCGGATAGCCTTCGGCGTATTTGTTGGTCAGGACCGAACCTTGCGCCTCCATCACCGCCTTGGAGACAATGTTCTCCGAGGCGATCAGCTCGATCTGCCGCTGCTGCCGGTCGAGTTCGGCGGCGATCGCGTCGGCGACGGCCGGATCGGTCTCGCCCAGCTGTCCGCCGAAGAACGTCTCGAACCCGGCGGTGGCGGGTCGTGCGTCGGCGGGGATGGCAGATGACATGACCGTTGCTCCTTCGACATGCTGATGGGCCAGCAGGCCCGACGAGAGGCCGGCCGGCTTTGGCGGCGAACCGATGCCGGCCCCTGACGCCGGCCCCGATCGGACCGCACCCAGAATCCCAATCGAGGGCGAAGCGTCAACCGGGCGCCGCCGCAGCCGTGCCAAGCATGGCCACGCGGCGGGTGTGCCGCCCGCCCTCGAACGGGGTCGCGACGAACGCCCGCAGGGCCTCCTGCGCGACCTCGGAGCCGACGATCCGAGCGCCCAAGGCGAGCACGTTCGCGTCGTTGTGCGCCCGGGCCAAACGGGCGGTCGTGACATCGTGACAAAGGGCTGCACGTACCAGCGGATGCCGATTGCAGGCGATCGAAATGCCGATCCCGGTCCCGCACACAGCAACACCGAACTGCGCATCCCCGGCGGCGAGAGTCTCGGCAAGGGCGAACCCGAATCTCGGATAGTCCACCGACTCCGTTCCACCGGTGCCAAGATCGACCACCGACCACCCCGCGGAGCAGGCCGTACCGATCAGCGACAGCCGAAGGCCGCGACCGGCATGATCGCTGGCGAAGGCGAGAACAGTCATAGAGTTGACCTTATATGGGGGCGGTATCCGGCAATCGGCAGCGAGCCGGCCACCGACCAGCAGTGACCGTCTGTAGGTAGCATCGCACGGCCCGACCGCGGAACAGCGAAATCCCCAGGCACCGCTGCGAGCAAGTCATTTGCATCGGAGTGATTGCCCATACTCCGATATCGTCTGGTATCCAGTCTCGCCTAATTCTTCCTAACATGTAACAAGAGATGCAATGGTGAGAAAATCTTATTGACACTTCGCTATCGAATGCCTTACTGGCGGTAGTAGGCAGATGACCGTTAGGACCACTCAGATGGTAGATCACGTCGATACAAAACAGCAACCAGACCTCACGGAGGTCCGCAAACTCGCGACAACTATCGTGAGCGCATACGTCGGCAACAACGCTGTGACCGCGGACGCGCTACCACCCCTGATCAATGCGGTCTTCAGCACACTACATGGCCTCGGCAACGGCCCCGAGGATCATGTAGAGCCGACGCCAAAGCCCGCTGTCCCCATCAAGAAGTCAATTCAGGACGACTATCTGGTTTGCTTGGAAGACGGCAAGAAACTTAAGATGCTGAAACGCCATCTCCGCACCGCGTACAACCTGTCGCCAGAAGAGTATCGTGCCAAATGGGGGCTGCCGCATGACTATCCGATGGTAGCCCCGAACTACGCCAAGCAGCGTTCGGAGTTCGCCAAGAAGATCGGCCTCGGTCGCCGCGGCAACGGAGGCTGACCGGGCGGCAGTGAACCCGGCCGGCGGGTTACGCGGTCCAGCCGGTGGTCGACTGCCGACTCGCCCGCCGGTCACCACGATCCTGCCCGCTCCGCCCCAGAACATAGGCGAGCTTCGCAACGGCCACGCGTTCCAGAGCCGCGGGACCGGCGCTGGCCGGTCCCTGGATCGACACCTCGACACCGGTCGCGCTGTCGACCGCATTGACCCGTACACTGGTCCCCTGCGGGATGAACTCGAGCAGCGTGTGGCGATCGGGAGGCATGATCCGACTCGATCCGATGGACGAGCCCCCAGTTTAGCCTCCGACCGTTGATGTTCGGTAAACCAATGCCTTGCCGCGGGCCGTCTCCGACCAATCCTCCCCTTCGGAGTCGAACCGGAGGGCATTGTGATGCTGGGCTACCTGACGCTGCTTCTGGTCTGCCAGTTGATCGGGGAGAGCCTGGCGGTGGTGCTCGCGATCCCGCTGCCCGGACCGCTGATCGGCATGGCCGTCCTGTTCGTCATCGTGTTCGCGGCCGATGCGCTGGGGGCACGCGGCGTCGTCGATGGCACGACGGAGGCGGCCGACGCGCTGTTGAGGCATCTGTCGCTGCTGTTCGTGCCGGCGGGGGTCGGTGTGGTTCTCCATCTGGCGCTGATCCGGGAGGAATGGCTGTCGATCACGCTGGCGCTGATCGGCAGCGCGGTGTTGACCACATTGGTCACCGGTTGGGTGATGCAGCGCTTGGGGCCTGCCGAACCGCCGGCCGGGGGCTTGGATCGGTCCCGGGACTGACGGAGGCCGGACGATGGGCGAACCGCTGTTCGACCTGTGGATCTATCTTTCGACGACGCCGCTGTTGGGCCTGACCGTCACGTTGGCGGCATACATCGGCGCCGACGCCCTTTATCGACGGACCGGCCGCCACCCGGCGGCGAACCCCGTGCTGTGGGCGGTGTTGCTGCTGTGCGGGCTGTTGTGGATCACGGGCACCGACTACGGCACCTATTTCGAAGGTGCGCAGTTCATCCATTTCCTGCTGGGCCCGGCGACCGTGGCCCTTGCGGTGCCGTTGTACGCCGCCGTGAAACGGGCCGCACGCTCGCTGCCCGCAGCCATCGTTGCGGTGCTGTGTGGCGCCGTCACCGCATCGGGCAGCGCGGTCGGCATCGCCTGGCTGCTGGGCGCCGGGGAAGCGACCCTGCTGTCCCTGGCACCGAAATCGGTGACGACGCCGATTGCCATGGGCGTCAGCGATCGTATCGGCGGGCTGCCGTCCCTGACGGCCGTGCTGGTCATACTGACCGGGATCCTGGGCGCGGTGATCGGGCCGCCGCTTCTGTCGGCGGTCGGGATCAAGGGCTGGATGGCCCGGGGTTTGGCGGTCGGTGTGACCGGACATGGCATCGCCACCGCCCGAGCACTCGGCGTTCACCCCGTGGCCGGCGCGTTCAGCAGCCTGGCGATGGGGCTCAACGGTGTCGCGACGGCGGTGTTGATCCCGCTCGTGCTCACGCTGCTGACGGGGTGACGGCCGACCGAACCAGCGGGTCGACCCGCCCGGTCCAGAACCGTTCCAGCCGCATCAAGACCTCGTTCAGCTCGCGCAGCTTGGGATCGTCCATATCCGCGAGTTGCAGGTCGCTAACATGCCGTTCGAACATATCCCGTAGTTTTGCGGCGAGTGATGTTCCCTTGGCCGTCAGCCGGACCCGGACCGAACGCCTGTCGTGGGGCGAGCGATACTGTTCGAGATAGCCGTTCTCCACCATCTTCTTCACGTTATAGGAGACATTCGATCCCAGATAGTACCCGCGCGCGGTCAACTCCCCAACGGTAAGCTCATCATCGCCGATATTGTACAAGATGAGGGCTTGCACGTTGTTGATATCGCGGACGGCGAGACCATCCAGTTCCGCCTTCACCACTTCCAGGAAGTAGCGGTGCAGCCGTTCGATTAGCAGGATGCTTTGATAGTACGGGTGCTGCAAGGGAAGCCCTCCTCGTCCTTACGTCATCTGACCGACACTATCATAGCATGTGCATGCCATGACAGAGCCTTACAAGCTTACCCTAACATCGTCCTAATGTTTGCGGCTGATCATCTCAAAAATAGCCGAAAAATCCAACTCGGCCATACCGCGATCGCACATGCGACCGAATGCTCCAGCGGCCAGGGCGCCGGCCGCGGTCTCCACACCGGTTTCCTCAGCCGCCGCCTGGGCGAGCTTGAGGTCCTTGAGCATCATCGCAGCCGTGAACCCGGGCGCGTAGCCGCGGTTCGCCGGCGACGTCGGAACCGGCCCCGGAACCGGGCAGTAGGTGGTCAACGACCAGCATTGGCCCGAGGCGGCGCTGGCGACGTCGAACAGCGTCTGCCGATCAAGTCCAAGCCGGTCGGCCAGGGCGAACGCCTCGGCCACCGACATCATCTGGATCCCCAGCATCATGTTGTTGCAGACCTTCGCGGCCTGACCGGCCCCGCTGGCACCGGTGTGGACGATGCGCTTGCCCAGCGCTTCCAGGATCGGCTCGGCCCGGCCGAAGGCCTCCTGCTCCCCGCCGACCATGAAGGTCAGCGTACCGGCCTGAGCGCCGCCGACACCGCCGCTGACCGGGGCATCGACCATGGCAAGACCCTTGTCGGCAGCGGCGGCCGCCACGTCCCGAGTCGTGCCGACGTCGACCGTCGAGCAATCGATCAGAAGCGTGCCGGCACGGGCGTGGGCGAACACCCCGGCCACCCCGGCGTAAACGGCCCTGACCTGCGGGCCCGCCGGCAGCATGGTCACGACGGCATCGGCTCCGGTCACCGCCTCGGCCAAGCTCGCGGCCGGATGCACGCCGGCCTCCGCGGCCCTCGCCAGGTGATCGGGGTTGAGATCGACGCCGCGGACCGTGCGGCCGGCCTTGACCAGATTGGCCGCCATCGGGCCCCCCATGTTGCCAAGGCCGATGAAGGCGATCGTCGCCATGCTGTGTCCTCCCTTGCGCTCGCCGGGCGCGTCCACGCGCTGTCAGTCCCCCAGTACCAGATCCCGCCCGCCCAAGGGGGCGAAGTGCCGATCCACCAGGTCGGCATCGACCTCGGCAAGACTGTTCGGCACCCAGTGCGGTGCCTTGTCCTTGTCCACCAGGACCGCCCGGATCCCCTCGTAGAAGTCGTGCCCGGCCATGCAGGCCTGGCTCATCCGGTACTCGATGGTCACCACGTCCGAATAGGACAGGCCGGCGCAGCGGCGCAGTTGCGCCAGCGTGATCTTGAGGCTGGTGGGCGACATCCGGCCGAGGGTCTCGGCCGTCGTCGTCGCGAAACCGCCGCCCTCGGCCGCGAGCCGGCTTACGATCTCCTCCACCCGATCGGCGGCGAAGCAGCGGTCGATCAGCGCCCGGTGAGCGGCCAGAGGGGATGGCCCCGGATCGCTGTGGAACTGGTCGAGCACCGCTTCCAGCGCTTCCGGTACCGCGAGATCGGTTTGGGCCAGCGCGTCGATCAAGGCCGGCACCCGGCCCGACGGCACATGGTGCGTGGCATACCCCGTCATCATCGCTTCGGCGGCGGTCCCGCGGGCCCCGGTGAGCCCGAAATAGGTCCCCAGCTCACCCGGATAGCGGGTCAGGAACCAGCCGCCGCCGACATCCGGAAACAGCCCGATCCCGGTCTCGGGCATCGCGACCATCAGCCGCTCGGTCACCACGCGGTAGGCGCCGTGGGTCGAAAGCCCGACCCCGCCGCCCATCGCGATACCGTCGACCAGCGCGATATAGGGCTTGGGGAAGGTGTGGATCCGGTGGTTGAGGACATACTCCTCCCGAAAGAAATCCGCCGTCATCCCCGTCAGATCGGTGCCGT
Source organism: Alphaproteobacteria bacterium (assembly GCA_028281265.1). Lineage (GTDB taxonomy): Bacteria > Pseudomonadota > Alphaproteobacteria > DSM-16000 > Inquilinaceae > JANQKE01. The sequence continues at coordinate 60,080 of JANQKE010000117.1, forward strand.
GGCGTTTGGCCTCGAGGCCGGCCTCGTAGACCGCCCGGACATCCCCGCCCGCGCAGAACGCCCGATCGCCGGCGCCCCGGATCACCACCGCCCCGACCCCGGGATCGGCTTCCCAGGCGTCGAGCTGCGGGCCGATCGCCCGGATCATCCCGAGGCTGAGGGCGTTGAGCGCCTGGGGCCGGTTGAGCGTGATCAGCCCAAGCGGACCCTTCGTTTCGAACAGAACCGGAGCGGTCTCGGTCGCATCGGACATTGCGGATCGTCTCGCAAAAGGGGGCAGGGTCGGATGAAGGGACGGACCCTATCGGGTGAGGCCGACGCGTCAGCCGGCCAACACGTGCCGGGCGATGATCACCCGCATGATTTCGTTGGTACCCTCTAGAATCCGATGCACGCGCAAGTCACGTAAGAACCGCTCGACCGGATACTCTCGGATATAGCCGTAGCCACCGTGCAACTGCAGCGCTTCGTCACAGATGTCGAAACAGATGTCGGTGGCGAAACGCTTGGCCATCGCACAGCGCGGGGTGGCGTCCCGGTCGCCCGTATCCAGGGCGACCGCGGCGCGGTAGACCATGAGCCGGGCGGCCTCCAGATGGGTGGCCATGTCCGCGAGCTTGAACTGGGTCGCCTGGAAGGCGGCGATGGGCTTGTCGAACTGCCTGCGCTGCCCGACATAGTCCGTGGCCGCCGCCAGACAGGCCGAGGCCCCGCCCAGCGAACAGGCCCCGATGTTGACCCGGCCCCCATCGAGACCCTTCATCGCCAAGGTGAAGCCCTGACCTTCCTCGCCGAGCCGGTTGTCCGCCGGGATCGCGCAGTCCTCGAAGACCACCGCGGCGGTGGGCTGGCTGTTCCATCCCATCTTCTTTTCGAGCTTGCCGAAGGACAGCCCGGGCGTTCCGGCCGGTACCAGGAACGCGCTGACGCCCTTCGGGCCGGGCCCGCCGGTCCGGGCCATGACGAGGTAGAGGTCGGACGCCGACCCGCCGGAAATGAACGCCTTGGAGCCGTTCAGCACATACGCGTCGCCCCGGCGGTCCGCCCGGGTCCGGAGCGAGGCGGCATCCGAGCCGGAGCCGGGCTCGGTCAGGCAGTAGCTGGCCACCGTCTCCATGGTCATCAGCCCGGGCAGAAAGCGGGCGCGCTGCTCCACGCTGCCGAAGCTGTCGATCATCCAGGCGACCATGTTGTGGATCGACAGGAAGGCCGCCGTCGACACACAGGCCGACGACAGCGCCTCGAACACCAACGCCGCATCCAGCCGGGTCAGACCGGAACCGCCCTGCTCCTCCCCGCAATAGATGCCGGCCAGGCCCAACTCGGCCGCCGCCCGCAGCGTATCGACCGGGAAATGCGCGGTCTCGTCCCACTCCGCCGCGAAGGGCGCCAGCCGGTCGGCCGCGAACCCGCGGGCCATGTCCTGGATGGCGTGCTGCTCCTCGCTGAGCGTGAAATCCATGTTCCTGCCTCCCCTGTCGGCGCGGCCTCCGACCGCCACCGGGTAACGATGTTGCTGTAGGCAAGCCTCGTCCGCCGGTCAAATCGGCATGTGCATGGCGGCTATGGAAGGATAGACGGGTCGCGGCGGGCCGCGTGGATTGATCGCGATCAGTTGTCGCGGGCGGATGGGCCGGGCAAAGTTGCCCGCAAGCAACAGTCCTGCCGCTTGAGATCCTGGAACCGACCATGACGCGGATGCCCTATCCCGGCTGCTATCCGACCGCCCGCCCCCGTCGCAACCGGGCGGACGCGGCTACCCGACGCATGGTGGCGGAAGCACGGCTCGGCGTGGACGATCTGATCTGGCCGATCTTCCTGAAGGACGGCGGCGGCGCGGCCGAACCGGTGGACTCGATGCCGGGCGTGTTCCGCTACGGTGTGGACGAGGCCGTCGCCGTGGCGCACCGGGCGGCACAGCTTGGCTTGCCGGCGGTGGTCCTGTTCCCGTGCACGCCGGACGGGCTGAAGACCGATGACGGGCGGGAATCCTACAATCCGGACAATCTGACCTGCCGCACGATCCGCGCGATCAAGGCTGCCGACCCCGGTCTGGCGGTGATGACCGATATCGCGCTCGATCCTTACACCACTCACGGCCATGACGGCGTGATCCGGGACGGCAGGATCGTCAACGACGAGTCGGTGGAGGTGCTGGTGCGCCAGGCGCTGGCCCAGGCCGATGCCGGGGCGGATATCCTGGCACCGTCGGACATGATGGACGGCCGGATCGGGGCGATCCGCCGGGCCCTGGAGCAGGCGAACCACGCCGAGATCAGGCTCATGGCCTATGCCGCCAAATACGCCTCGGCCTTCTACGGCCCGTTCCGGGATGCAGTGGGCTCCGGCGGCGTTCTCAGGGGCGACAAGAAGACCTATCAGATGGACCCGGCCAATTCGGAAGAGGCGATCCGGGAGACCGCACTGGACATCGCCGAAGGGGCCGACATGGTCATGGTCAAGCCCGGCTTGCCCTATCTGGACATCGTCCATCGGATCAAGCAGGCCTTCGCGGTGCCGACGGCCGTCTATCATGTCAGCGGGGAGTTCTCGATGCTGCACGCCGCCGCCGAGCGCGGTTGGATCGACTACGACCGCGGTCTGATGGAAGTCCTGCTCAGCTTCAAGCGCGCCGGGGCCGATATGATCCTGACCTATGGCGCGCCGCGGGCCGCGGAGCTCCTCGCGAGCCGGTGACCTGCCGGGCGGTCAGGTGCAGGTGAGGTCGGCAGCGACGACCTCCTGTACCGGTTCGCGCCGAGGTGACTTCATCTCAAGTCGTACGGTGTTCAACGCCATGCGAGGCCTTCCGCGCACGAGCGCGGGCACGCGGGCCACGTCGCGACCAACCTTACCCATCGCGACATGGCGGTATGGGGAGAGGGGCACGCCCCCCTTGCTTTCTGCCCGCCCCGCCCCGATCTCCCGATCGTCGGGCCGGAGCGCGGCCTTAATACCTTCTATTCATTGTGCCTTTTTGGCTAGAGCATCCTGCGTCCGAACGGACGCAGGATGCTCTAACTCTTTAAATTAGATCAACCTGCGTTCAGATGAGTCCATCTGAACGCAGGTTGATCTAGTGGCGGCACGTGACGGAGCGCATACTCATGGGCAAGGACTGGTTCGAGAAGCTGTCGATCGTGTTGATCGGCATCGGCGGAACGGGGCTGTTTCTATACGGCCTCGGAACCCTCGTCATCGCCTGAGCGATAGGCCGTCCCGCGCTCTAGGCGAGCGTCAGCCGGTCGAGAAAACTGATCGTCAGTCGGTCGTGCCAGGGATACCGGCTCCCCTTGGTGTGGAATCCGACATGACCGCCGCTGGGCGGATAGACCGTCAGCACGATCGCCGGCTTGGTCTCTTCGACTTGCTGATAGCTGGCGATCGGGATCCACGGGTCGTCCCGCGCGTGCAGGATGATGGTGGGTATGCGGATGTGCCGGACGAACCCCCTGGCCGAGCAGGCCTCGTAGTAGGCGTCGGCCCCCTCGAATCCGTTGCGCGGAGCCACGAAGCCGTCATCGAAGGCGTAGACGGTGCGGGCCGCCCGGGCAGCCCGCTGCTCGGCATCGCTGGGATCGGCCGCACCGGCCAGGCTGTCCCGGATCAGCTTGCGCAGCATCCAATGGTGATAGACCCGGTTCCGGGGTCGCATGATGGTGCGCTGGGCGGCCTTGAGGTCGACGGGGGCGGAAACCGCGACCGCCCCCAGCACACCGGGCACCCGCCCCCGTTCCCCCAGGAATTTGAGCAGCGCGTTGCCGCCCAGGCTGTAGCCGATGATCACGACGCCCTCGCCGGCGATCTGCGGGGCGAGCTGGGCCAGTACGGCGGCGAGATCGCCGGTCCGCCCGGCATGGTACATGCCGCGGCACAGGCTCCGGGTCGGTCCGGCTCCGCGCAGATTGAGCCGCATGACCCGATAGCCCTCGTGCAGGAGAGCCTTGGCGGTGGTCAGCATGTAGCTGGAGGTCTCGCACCCCGCCAGCCCGTGCACCAGCATCACCAGCGGTGCGCCTTCCCGCTCCACCAGCGGCCGGTTGAGCGTGCCCAGCAGCCGGTCGCCGCTGCCGTCCGGCATCGGGAAGGTGAACCGCACCTGATCGAAGCCCTCGGCCTCCAGGTCGACCCGTCCCAGACCGGCCAGTTCGAACAGGGTGTTGCGGAGCGTCTGCAGATCGCCGCCCACCCATGGCAGGCGGGACCGAAACGGCGGTATCGGGACCGTCAGGCTGACCCGGCTGGAGCGGCGAGATGTGGTGCTATCCGTCATCGAGGAACGAGCGTACCACGGCGATCTGGTCAACGGTCATCAGCGACGGGGCATGGCCGCACCCGCGCGCTTCCCATATCTGGGCCTTCGGTCCGGAGTTTGCCATGCGCGCGACGATGTCCGGTGTGAGCAGCGGCGACGTCTCGCCGCGGATGACCAGGACCGGGCATGTCACCCGCTCCCACCAGGCCCACAGATCGACGTCTCGCCGGGGAGCCGCCGCGATCGGCTCGAAGATCGCCGGATCGACCGTGCGGGCGTAGCCGCCGCCCGCCTCGGCGACCAGGCCATAGGCGAACAGATGCCGGTAATCCTCCTCGGTCAGCGACCCGAACCCGGCGACCGCCTGCCGAATCCCGGCCTCGGCCGCGATGCGCGTGTCGAACCGGAGCGCCGATGCCCCCGCCGCGATACCGGCCAGGGCCTCGGCGGACAGAAACGGTCCGACATCGTTGAGCACCAGGCGCCGGATCGGCGATCCCGGCGATGCCGCCAGGGCCAATCCGACCAACCCGCCCATCGACGTGCCGACCCAATCCACCCGCTCGGCCCCCAGGGCAGCCAACAGCACCGCCATATCCGCACAATACTGGGGCAAGGCGTAGTGCGACGGATCGCGCAACCGGTCGCTGAGGCCGCGGCCGACGATATCGGGACAGACCACCCGGTGCTGCGGGCTCAGCGCTTCGGCCAACCGGTCGAAGTCGCGGCCGTTCCGGGTCAGACCGTGAACGCAGACGACCGGACAGGGGGACGCGACCGGTCCGCAATCGGTGAACGCCATCCGGTGGAAGCCCGACGGCGACAGGCACCGGACGGACCCGTGACGCACGGCAACCGCCCCGCGATCGGTCGGCTGGCCCGCGGGTCCGTTCATAGGCCCATCAGGGGACGGGCTTCGGGATCGCGGATATCGATCTCTCCCCCGGCCCAGCGATCGGCGGCCGGTGTGCACAACCACAGCATCGCCTTGGCAGGCTCGCTCGGCGGGGCCAGATCGCCGCGGGGGATCTGGCTTACCCGGTTGATGCCGGAGGCGCGGATCGTCACCTGCATCTCGGTATCCACCACGCCGGGGCGGAACCCGAAGGCGCGGATCGTCTCGCCATGCTCGGTCGCCAGGGCACGGGTCAGCATGGTCAGCCCGGCCTTGGAGGCGCAATAGCTGCTCCACCCTTCCAGGATGTTCGACGCCGCCCCGGAGGAGATGGTGATCACCGTCCCGCCGCCGGCGGCGACCATCGTCGGCACGATCGCCCGGACCACATGGTAGGCACCGGTCAGGTTGATCCGGATCGCGCGCGCCCAATCGGCCGGGTCCGTTTCGAGGACGTCGCCGATCGGCTCGATCACCCCGGCGTTGTTGATCAGGATATCGGCGGGACCGAGCGCCTTGCATGCCGCCTCGGCGAACGCGGCCACCTGGGCGTAGTCGGCGACGTCGCAGGCGTGAAACGAGGCCTGGCCGCCGGCCGCCCGGATGTCGCCGGCGATCGCCTCGACCCGGTCCGTATTGCGGGCGGCCAGGGCGACCCTGGCCCCGGCGGCGGCGAACGCCCGGGCTGCCGCCGCCCCGATGCCGCGGCTGGCACCGGCGATGTAGACGGTCTTGCCGGTCAAGTCGGTCATGCGGCGGCGATCTCTCTCAACTCCGAAGCGGGCAGCTCGATGCCGTGGAACGGGGCATCGCGCAGGAACACGAACCGGTCCGAATAGAACCCGTTGAACCCGGTCCGGCAACAGGTCGAATAGGCCCCGGTCTGCCCGATCTCGATATAGTCCCCCTCTGCCACATCGGCCGGCAGCCAATGCGGGCCGGGCATACTGTCGACCGGATCGCAGGTCGGCCCGAACAGCCGGAAGGGCATCAGCTCCGCCCCGTCGGGCGCGCCGCCGAGGCGATGGCGCCGCACAGGCAGGTGAATCCCTTCGAACCGAAACTCCGACAGGCCGCCATAGACCCCGTCATTGATGTGCAGGGCGTCGCCACGGCGCAGCTCCACCCGGGCGACGATCGACATCGCGTCGGCGACCAGGGCCCGCCCCGGCTCGCAATACAGATCCGCCGCGGTGAAGCCGTGGTCCCGTCGGGCCGCGTCGATCACGGAGAAGTAGTCGGACCAGTCGGGCGGGGTCACGCCCTGGTAGCGGACCGGAAAGCCGCCCCCGACATCGAGCAGATCGACCGGCACGCCGGCGGCCCCAGCACCCTGCCCGGCAAGCGCGATCGACCGGGCGTAGGCCGAGGGCGACAGACACTGGCTGCCGACGTGAAAGGCGATGCCGAGCCGCCGAGCCAGCGGCCGGCAGCGACGCAACAGCTCGACGAACTCGGCCCCGTCGACCCCGAACTTGCCGCCGAGGTCGCAGACCGCCTGCTTGCGCGGCGTCGCCATGCGGACGAACAGGTCGAGATCCGGCGCCCGACCGGTCGCTTCCATGACCTTGGCGAGCTCATCGGGGTGATCGAGGACGAAGCTGCGCACGCCGTAGCGGTGGTAGGCCTGTCCGATCGCCCGGCGGGACTTCACCGGATGCATGAAATGGCACACCGGCTCGGCCTGACCGTTCGACAGGTCGTCGATCACCAGATCGTTGACGGCCTCGATCTCCGGCAGGGAGGCGGTATCGAAATGCCGCACACCGCCATCGACCAGCGCGCGCAGCAGCCTTCGGTCCGGATTGCACTTCACGGCATACATCACCGTGCCAGGGAAGCCGGTGACGAATGCCGCCGCCGCCGTCCGCGCCGCCCTGGGCCGCAGGCAGTGGACGGGGTCTTCCGGCTGCAGAGCCGCAATCATCTCGGCGGCGGAACCGAAGGTCTGGGTCATGTCGCGTCAACACCCCCTTGTTGCATCGCGCAAGCTGTGAATCGTCGGGACGAACGGCAAACGGCGGCACCCGTCGGCCAATGGTCTCGGCCCGGCGAGCGCCGCCGTCACCGCAAAGATGCGACGTTCGGCGGCACAAGGAAAGCTGCCCGATTCACATGGCAGAAAAGTGCTGAGACCATCGAGTATCGTGCCGATTCCGATGACCTCGTGACGATGCCGGAGTTGACGCCGCCCGCGACCTGGCCGCATCCGTCTTCGCCCATGCCAGCAACCGACCGCACCGTCGAGGAGACCGACCCGCCATGGTGGCCGACCCCGCTTCCGACCCCGCCGCGCCGACGGACCCGAAGACGATGCCGGGGCCGCTTGCCGGTGTGGTCGTGGTCGACCTCACCCGGGTGCTGGCCGGGCCGTTCGCCACCATGACCCTGAGCGATCTCGGCGCCCGGGTGATCAAGGTCGAAACCCCGCAGGGCGGCGACGACGCCAGGGGGTTCGGGCCGTTCGTCGACGGTAAGTCAGCCTATTTCGGGTCCCTCAACCGGGGCAAGGAATCGATCGCCCTCAACCTCAAGGACGCCGACGACCGGGCCCTGTTCGACCGGCTGCTGGCCCGGGCCGACGTGCTGGTGGAGAACTACCGGCCCGGCGCGATGGAGCGGCTGGGCTATGGCTGGGAGGCCTTGCACCAGCGCCATCCCCGGCTGATCTATGCTGCGACGAGCGGTTTCGGCCATACCGGCCCGGCCAGGGACCGCCCCGCCTACGATATGGTGGTCCAGGCGATGGGCGGGATCATGAGCCTGACCGGCCATGGCGAGGGGCCGCCGACGCGGGTCGGCACCTCGGTCGGCGACATCACGGCCGGGCTGTTCACGACGGTCGGGATCAACGCGGCCCTGTACCATCGGGCACAAACCGGGCTCGGCATGAAGATCGACGTGTCGATGCTCGACTGCCAGATCGCGATCCTGGAGAACGCCCTGGCCCGCTACTTCGCGACCGGCCGGGTACCGGGTCCGATGGGCGCGCGGCACCCCTCGATCACCCCGTTCGAGGCGTTCCGGACACAGGACGGATACATCGTCATCGCCGCCGGCAATGATGGGCTGTTCGCCAGCCTGGCAGCGGCCTTGGGTGCCCCCGACCTGGCCCGGGACCCCCGGTTCGCGAGCAACCCGGCCCGGACCACGCATGTCGAGGCGCTGAAGGAGGCCCTGGAGGCGCGACTGACGACGGCCCCGACAGCGGCGTGGCTCGACGCCTTGGAAGCCGCCGGCGTACCGTGCGGGCCGATCAACGATGTCGGCCAGGCCCTGGCCCAGCCCCAGATCGCCGCGCGCAACATGGTGGTCGACGTCACCGACCCGGGCGGCACACCCCTCAAGGTCGCCGGCAACCCGATCAAGCTGTCGGCCTTCGAGGATCCGTCGACCCGGCCGCCGCCACCGTCTCTCGATAGCGACCGCGCGCGCATCCTGGCATGGTTGACGGCCGCGGAGACCGAGACGGCCCGATCCGCCTGACCGCGGCCGGATCGGCCTCGCCGCCCCCGCCCGCCCCAGGGAAGCTCACCCATGATCCTTCGATGGCTGATCCGGATCGCCGCGGCCCTGCTGGTGTTGAGCCTGCTGGTCGTCGGTGCGGCGTATCTGTTTGCCCGATCCTCGGTGCCCGAGCTGGCGGGCAACCATCGGGTCGCCCTTCCGGGATTGGAGGCCGAGGTGACGGTGTCGTTCGATGCCGACGCGGTGCCGCGCATCACCGCCGCCAGCGAGGCGGACGCCTATCGGGCCTTGGGCTACCTGCATGCCCGGGACCGGCTGTTCCAGATGGAAATGCAGCGCCGCGTCGGCGCCGGCCGGGTGGCGGAGATCAGCCCGCTGGTCGCCGGCTTCGGTCTGGAGATCGACCGGTTCATGCGCGCGCTGGACGCCTACGGGGAAGCCGAGCGCAGTCTCGCCCTGCAGCCGCCGGCGGTGGTCGCCGCGCTCGAAGCCTATGCAGACGGGGTCAACGCCTATCTCGCCGAAGGGCCGCTGCCGCCGGAATTCGCCCTCCTGCAGCTCGTCCCCGAGCCCTGGGTGCCGGCCGACAGCCTGGTCTGGGGCGCGCTGATGGCCCTGCAGCTCGGCAACAACCTGCAGGACGAGATCCGCTATGCCGCGCTGACCGGCGCGTTGCCGCCGGACCGTGCGGCGGATCTGATGCCGGGCGTGACCGATCCGGGCCGGCCGACCCTTGCCCAGGCGATGCCGACCGACCGGTGGCAGCGACTCGCCCGGGCGGTACCGGCTCTCGGCCCCTCTTCGGCGTCCAATCATTGGGTCGTGGCCGGGGACGCCACCGATACCGGCGCGCCGATCCTGGCCAACGACCCGCATCTGGGGCTGCAGGCGCCGATCCTGTGGTACCTGGCCCGGATCGAGACCCCGACGCTGACCGTAACCGGGGCGACCGTCCCCGGGCTGCCCTACACCCTGCTCGGCCACAACGGATCGGTCGCCTGGGGCTTCACCACCACCTATGCCGACACCCAGGACCTGTTCATCGAGCGGGTCGATCCCGACGATCCGTCGCGCTACCTCACACCAGGGGGGTCGGCCGCGTTCGAAACCCGGGTGGAGTCGATCGCCGTGGCCGGCGGCGAGCCGGTCACCCTGACGATCCGGTCCACGCGCAACGGTCCGGTGATCAGCGATATCGACCAGGATCTCGCCGGCATCCTGGACCCGGGAACCGAGGTCGCCGCCCTCGCCTTCGCGGCCTTGCAGGCGCCGAACACCACCCCGCACGGTATCCACGACCTCAACCGGGCCCGCACCGCCGCGGACGTGCTCGCCGCCCTGCGCCACGTCTCGGCCCCGGTCCAGAACATCCTGTTCGCCGACACCGCGGGATCGATCGGCATGGTCGCCGCCGGGGCGATCCCGATCCGGCGGGACGGTGACGGGCTGTTGCCGGTGCCGGGCTGGGACGGCCGGTACGACTGGACCGGCTTCATCCCGTTCGAGGATCTGCCGCAGGCGCTCGATCCGCCGGCCGGCCGCCTGTTCAACGCCAACAATGCCGTGGTGGGCCCGGACTTCCCCTATCTGATCGCCCGGGAATACGACGAACCCTATCGGGCGATGCGGATCGAGGAGGTGCTGGACGCCGAAGCGGTGCACAGCATGGCGGCGGCCGAGGCGCTGATGGCCGACACCGTCTCGATCGCCGCGCGGGAGATGCTGCCGATCCTGCTGCTGCAGGCCGAACCGATCTCCGAAGCGTCCGCCCGAGCGCTGGAGCTGTTACGGTCCTGGGACTTCCGCATGGACCGGGACCTGCCGCAGCCGCTGATCTTCCACACCTGGCTGAGTGAGCTGCGCCATGCCCTGTTCGCCGAGCATCTCGGCGACCTCTACCCCGAGGCCGGTCGCGACGTCGCCCCCTCCCGCATCCGCCGCATCCTGACCGAACGGCCGGTATGGTGCGACCGCCGGTCCACCGCGGAGACCGAAACCTGCAGCGATCTTCTGGCCCACACGCTGCTCAGCACGGTGGAACGGCTGGAACGGGGCTATGGCGACGACCCGGCCGCCTGGCGCTGGGGCAACAATCACACCGCCCCCCTGCAGCACCAGATCTTCGGGCGCATACCGGTGCTGGCCGACCTGATTTCGATCGAAACCGAAACCGACGGCGGGCCGTGGACCGTCAACCGCGGCAACTACCGGACCGGCACCCAAGGCTTCGCCCATGTTCACGGAGCGGGCTATCGGGCGATCTACGATCTGGCCGACCTCGACAACAGCCGCTTCATCATCGCCACCGGCCAGTCTGGCCATCCGTTGTCGCCGCATTACGGCGATTTCGTCACCCGGTGGGCCGACGGGTGGCATCGCCCGCTGACCGCCGATCCGGTGGCCGATACGGGCGCGGCCCTGGGTGTTCTGTATCTGGAGCCCGGGCGGCGATGACCGACACCCTGCCCGTTACCGCAGCCGATATCGACGCCGCGGCGGATCGGCTTGCGGGAGCGGTGATCCGGAGCCCCCTGGTTCCGGCCGCCGCCCTGACCGAGATGCTGGGCGTGACGCTGTCGCTCAAGCTCGAAACCCTGCAGCGCACCGCGTCCTTCAAGGAACGGGGGGCGGTCAACAAGCTCAAGCTGCTCGACGGGCCCACGCGCAACACCGGCGTCATCGCGATGTCGGCCGGCAACCATGCCCAAGGGGTGGCCTATCATGCCCGCCGCCTGGGTATTCCGGCAACGATCGTGATGCCGGTGTTCACCCCGTTCACCAAGGTGGCTCAGACCGAGGCGTTCGGCGCGCGCGTCGTGCTCTCCGGCGAGAGCCTCAGCGAGGCTTCGGACGAAGCCCACCGGATCGCCGCGGCCGAGGGGCTCGCCTTCGTCCACCCCTATGACGACCCGGCGATCATCGCCGGCCAAGGCACGGTCGGGCTGGAGATGCTGGCCGACGATCCGGATCTGGACACGATCCTGGTTCCGGTGGGCGGAGGCGGCCTCATCGCCGGCGTCGCGGTCGCCGCCAAGGCACGCCGCCCGGACATCCGGGTGATCGGGGTGGAGGTGCATGGCTACGCTTCCATGTCCGATCGGCGGGTCGGCCTGGCCGGCGCCTATGCCGGGGTGACGCTGGCCGAGGGCATCGCGGTCAAGGTGCCGGGGGATCTGACGGGGGCGATCTGCGACGTGCTGGTCGACGATATCGTCGTCGTCGATGAAGGGCTGATCGAGGATGCCGTCGAGCGGCTCGCCACCCAGCAGAAGCTGATCGTCGAAGGCGCCGGCGCGGCCGGCCTCGCCGCCGTTCTGGCGGATCCCGGCCGATTTGCCGGATCCCGGGTCGGCCTGGTCGCCTGCGGCGGCAACATCGACCCCCGCATCCTGAGCTCGATCCTGATGCGGGGTCTGGCGCGCGGGGGGCGGCTGGCCCGGCTGCGGGTGCGGATCGTCGATGCCCCCGGGCAGCTCTCGCTGCTGGCCGATACGATCGGCAAGCAAGGCGGCAACATCGTCGAGGTGCACCATCGCCGGCTGCTGTTCGACCTGCCGGTCAAGAGCGCGTTCGTCGATCTGATCGTGGAGACCCGGGACGGCACCCACATCCACCGCATTGCCGGGCGTCTCAACGATCTCGGCCACCACACCACGGTGCTGTCGGGTCCCGAGGGCTAGATCAACCTGCGTTCGGATGGACTCATCTGAACGCAGGTTGATCTAGCCGAGGTCGGGCCCTTCGGCGAGAGCGGAGTAGCGGCCCTGATGATAGACCAGAGGGGCGGTCGCCGGGGCATCGTCGATCCGGCGCACCTGGCCGATCACGATCTCATGGTCGCCGCCGGGATAGATCGCCTCCACCGTACACAGCATCAATGCGCAGACACCCGGCAGCATCGGCGTCTGCCCATCGTCGGGGTCGAGGGTGTGGGGCAGATCCGCCCAATCGAACGGGTCCTTGGCGAACCGCTTGGAAACCGGCCGTTGGTCGGCAGCCAGGACATGGACGGCAAACCGCCCCGCATCCCGGATGACGGGCAGCGACCGGCCCTCCCGCCGCAGACAGAACAGCACCAGCGGCGGATCCAGGGACAAGGACGTGAAGCTGTTGACCGTCACCCCGGCACGGCGACCGTCGGGCCGGCCGGCGGTCACCACCGTCACGCCCGTGACGAAGTGCCCCACCACGGCGCGGAAGCCGCGGGAGTCGAAACCGGCGGCGGGGTCGAGCCCGCCCGGGTCGGCGGTCTGGGGGGAAGCCGCGAAGGGCATGTCTGGCGGTATCGCTGAGGCCGGAAACGGGTCTGCGTCGGCTCCGGTGCCGGTCAGGGTACCGGGCCGATCGGCTCAGCAGGGAACATGCTGTCAGGTCGGCGGGACGGCAAGGCTACACGGCCATGCACTTACCCTTCATTAACCCAGCGCGGTTACATTGCAAGCAACGTAGTGCAACCGGACCGGACCATGGCGGCCAGCAACGAACGGCCCATCGTCATCAAGAAGGTCAAGAAGGGCCATGGGCACGACCACCATGGCGGGGCCTGGAAGGTGGCTTATGCCGACTTCGTCACGGCGATGATGGCCTTCTTCCTGCTGATGTGGCTGCTGTCGACCCAGAACGAGGACGTGCTGACCGGCATTGCGGACTATTTCAGCCCGACCGCCAGCATCTCCCTGTCGACCAGCCGCTCGGGCGCCGGGGGGATCCTGGGTGGGCTGACGATCGGTCAACCCGGCGCCCAGCAGCGGGCGAGCGCCCCGATCTCGGCGGGCAGGGCCGTCCCCGGCCGGCCCTTTCCGGTCGACGACTCCGAGGATCTCGACCAGGGCGATATCGAAGAGCGCACGGACGACCAGGCGCCCGCGCGCCCCTTCACGCTCGACGACAACGGCATGCCGACCGACACCTCGGCCGAGGCTCGGGCCGAGGGCACCGCTCAGTTGACCGAAGCCGAACTCGAAGCCTTGAGCCAGGACCGGGAACGCGCCCAGTTCCGCGCCGTCGAAGAGACCCTGCGGCAGGCGATCCAGGCAAATCCCGACCTTCACGAGTTGGAAGAGAACCTGATCGTCGAGATCACATCGGACGGTCTGCGCATTCAGATCGTCGACCGCGCCCGCTACTCGATGTTCCCCATGGGAGCCGCCGAGCCCTACGGCCGGACCGCGGAGCTGCTCGGTCTTGTCGCCCGGGCGATCGGCGGCATGCCCAACCGCGTTTCGATCAGCGGATACACCGACTCCACCCCGTTTGCCGCCGGAACCCGTTACGGCAACTGGGAGCTGAGCAGCGACCGGGCCAACGCCAGCCGCCGGGCGCTGGTTGCCGCCGGCCTCGACCCCGCCCGGATCGAAACCGTGGTCGGGCGGGCCGACACCCGGCCGCTGGTGCTCGACGATCCGGCCGATCCCCGCAATCGCCGGATATCCATCGTGCTGTTGCGCACGACGAGCGATCCGGCGGCGGCCAGTGCGGCCGGCGACACCGATACGAACTGAGCCGGTCGGGCCGGCAGACGGCCACCCGGATACCATGTCCAAGCAAACCGGGTCATAAATGTGCTTGATCACCGCTTGCACAGGCGAGTCGCGCCTGTATCGTAGGCGTCGCATATGGGGCCGCCGATATGGCCGCCCGCCTTCCTTTCCCGATCCCGCCACGCCTGATGCCCGAAAGCGCCCTCGCCACTGCCGCCGGTCTGTTCGCCGGCTACGATCCGGGTGCCTTCTATGATGAACTCCTGGGTGCCGGCGACGACCATGACGACGCGACATTCCGGATCCTCCGGCGGATCGATCAGATCGATTTCGCCACCTTGCGCGGCCGGGCCCGGGATGCGGAAAATGAGCTGTTCAATCTCGGCATCACGTTCCTGGTATACGCCCAGAACCGGGCGATCGACCGTATCCTGCCGTTCGACGTGATCCCACGGGTGATCACGGCGACGGAATGGCAGCATCTGGAGGCCGGGGTGCAACAGCGCACCGCCGCCCTCAACCTGTTCCTGGCCGATCTCTACGATGGGCAGAAGGCGCTGAAGGACGGCATCGTCCCGGCCGAACTGGTGCTCGCCAACAGCCACTACCAGCCCGCGATGGCCGGCCTGAAGGTGCCGCACGGGGCTTACGTCAACATCCTCGGCGTCGACCTGGTCCGCGACGATGCCGGGGTCTTCCGCGTGCTCGAAGACAATTGCCGCGTACCGTCGGGCGTTTCCTACGTGATCGAGAACCGCCATCTGATGCAGCGGGCCTTCTCCGACCTGATCGACGATATCGGGGTGCGCGGCGTCGACGACTATGGCGGACGGCTGCACACGATGCTGGCGGAGATGGCACCGCCCGCGATCCCGGACCCGCACGTCGCCCTGCTGTCGCCCGGCCCCTACAACTCGGCCTATTTCGAGCATGTCTTCCTGGCCCGGGAGATGGGCGTCCCCCTGGTCGAAGGCCGCGACCTCGTGGTGGAGAACGACCGGGTCTTCATGCGCACGACCGACGGGCTGGCACCGGTCGACTGCCTGTACCGGCGGATCGACGATGCGTTTCTGGACCCGAGAACATTCCGCCCGGACAGCGTCCTGGGCGTGCCGGGACTGTTCGACGCTTACCGCAAAGGCAATGTCGGCCTCGCCAACGCCGTCGGCACCGGGGTGGCCGACGACAAGGCGGTCTACACCTATCTGCCGCGGCTGATCCGCTACTACCTCGACCAGGATCCGATCCTGGAGAGCGTTCCGACCCATATCTGCCGAGAACCCGAAGGCCTGCGCTACACCCTCGACCATCTGGCCGAGCTGGTGGTCAAGCCGGTGGGCGAGGCGGGCGGCTACGGCATCACCATCGGCCCCAAGGCGACGGCCGAGCAGCTCGCCGAGTGCCGCCGCAAGCTCCTGGACGATCCGGGCAACTACATCAGCCAGCCGATGATCAGCCTGTCGGTCTGTCCGACCGTCACCGACGCCGGGATCGAGCCGCGCCACGTCGATCTGCGCCCGTTCGCGCTGACCGGCCGCAGCACCTGGGTGCTGCCGGGCGGGCTGACCCGGGTGGCCCTGCGCCGCGGGGCGCTGGTGGTCAACTCGTCACAGGGCGGCGGTTCCAAGGACACCTGGGTGCTCAGCTGATGGTCCGCCCGCCGCCCCCGCTGTTGGCCCGACTGGCCGAAGCCGCGTTCTGGCTGGCCCGCTATGTGGAGCGGACCGAGAACCTGGCACGGCTCATCGATATCAACGAGACCTTCGCCCGAGACAGCCGCGGGGCCTGCAACTGGTCGTCGATCGTCGCCCTGAACGCAGACGACATGCGGTTCTACGCCCGTCATGCCGCGGCCAGCGAGGCCACGGTCCTACGCTTCTACCTCCTGGACGGCGACAATCCGACCTCGATCCTGTCGAGCATCCGGGCGGCCCGGGAGAGTGCCCGCTCGCTGCGCCCGCACATCTCGACCGAGCTGTGGGGCCAGCTCAACACCTTCTACAACTGGGTGCTGGCCCTGACGGAAAGCGACATCGCCCTGCCGAGGATCAGCCGGCTGTGCGGCAGGATCCGGGAAAGCTGCCAGACCCACGCCGGCATCGCCGACGGCACGTTGTATCGCGACCAAGCCTGGACCTTCTACCAACTCGGCCGCTGGCTGGAGCGGGCGGACCAGACCACCCGGCTGCTCGACATCAAGTACCATACGCTGCTGCCCAGCGTGGACGATATCGGCTCTCCGCTGGACGCCAGCCAATGGAATGCCGTGTTGCGCTCGGCCTCGGCTTACCATGCGTTTCGGCGGGCGTTCCCGCGGGATCTGGAACCCGGCCAGGTGGCCGAGTTCCTGCTGTTCGATTCGCGGTTTCCCCGCTCGGTCAGCGCGTGCGTCCACAATGTCGCCACCGAGCTGGGCGAGCTTCGGCGTCGGTTCCATCTCCGCCACACGAGCCAGGTGATGGAAAGCGTCGACGAGTTGACCTCGCTGCTGGCCGAACGGCAGATCGATCAGGTCCTCCAGCACGGCCTGCACGAGTTTCTGGACGTCCTGCAAGGACGGTTCGCCGGGCTGACCGGCCTGCTTTCGGAACGGTTCTTCGATTACGCCCCGACCAGGGGCGGCGTCGCGATGCGCGAAACGGCCGGCTGACCGGACCGGAGAACGAGGGAACGCGCGCCCATGTCCATCATCAAGCCGCGCAGCCGGAACGTGCAGCAGTTCTTCCGGTCCGGTCCGCTGCCGTGTCCGTATCTGCCTGATCGGGTGGAGCGGAAACTGTTCACCCGCGTCGCCGGCCCCGATGCCGCCGCCCTGAACAGCCAGTTGACCCGATCCGGCTTCCGACGCAGTCACGACATCGTATACCGCCCGGTGTGCGACGGCTGCTCAGCCTGCGTGCCGGTCAGGATCCCGGTGGCAGCGTTCGCCCCGAGCCGCACGATGCGCCGCTTGCTGCGCGCGAACGCCGACCTGGCGGTCGAGCATCGCTCGCCGGAGCCGACGCTGGAACAGTTCGACCTGTTCCAGCGCTACCAGTCCCATCGGCACAGCGATAGCGACATGGCCCGGATGTCGGCCTCGGACTATGCCGCGATGGTGGAGGAAGGCGCTTTCGCCGCCCAGGTGTTCGAGGCGCGCGATCGGCACAACAGGCTCGTCGCGGTCATGCTGGCGGACAGGCTCAGCGACGGCCTGTCGGCGGTGTACTGCTTCTATGATGCCGATGGCCCACGGCGGAGCCTAGGAACGGTGATGATCCTGAAGCTGGTCGAGGCGGTGCGGGCCCGGGACCTGCAGAACGTCTATCTGGGCTACTGGATCAAGGGCAGCTCGAGAATGGACTACAAAAGCAGGTTCCGGCCGATCGAACGGATGGTCGACGGCCGCTGGGTGAGGGAGGCGGCCGCATCGACGGGAATGGCGGCCGACGATCTGGCGGCGGCATCCTGACCCGGCTTGCGCCCGCCGCCGGGGCCCGGCTTTCTCCCTACCGGCCTGCACCGAGGCGACCTCATCTCAAATCGAACGGCTTTCAAGCGGCGCGCGAGGCCCGCCTCGCACACGCTCGGGCGTGCGGTGGTGACGTGACCTAGATCATCCTGCGTTCAGATGGACTCATCTGAACGCAGATAAGATGATCTAGTTTAAAGAGTTAGAGCATCTTATCTGCGTCCGTTCGGACGCAGGATGCTCTAAGCGGCGCGTCTGCGGTGTCGGATGTCCCTGACGATCTCCCGGGAGGCGTTGAGCCCGGGCAGGCCGCTGACGCCGCCGCCCGGATGGGCACCGCTGCCGCAATGGTACAGCCCCGGCAGGGGTCCGCGATAATGGGCGAAGCCGGCCGCCGGCCGGAGGCTGTAGATCTGGTCGAGATGCAGGGCGCCGTGGAAGATGTCTCCGCCGACCAGACCGAGGTCGCGCTCCAGATCCTTAGGACTCTTGACCTGCCGGCCGACCACCAGGTCCTTGAAACCGGGCGCATAGGTCTCGACGGTGTCGAGCACCCCGTCGGCCACGCCGTCCTTGACCGCGTCCCAATCCTGCCCGTCGGCGAGCTCGGGGTGGAAATGCTGGCAGAACAGGCTGGCGACATGGTGGCCTGCGGGCGCCAGCGTGTCGTCGAGGGTGGTCGGGATGCACATCGAGATCACGGGCCGCTTCGCCCAGCCGCCATGCTTGGCATCGTCATACGCGTCTTCGAGATAGCGCAAGGACGGGGCGATGTTGATGGTGCCGTTGAGGGCTTCCCGGTCCGCCTGTCGGCCGGTCAAACCCCGGAAATGCGGTAGGCCCGACAAGGCGACGTTCATCCGGAACGTCCCCGACCGGCAGCGATAGCCCTCCATCTGCCGCACGAAGTCCGAGGGCAGCGCCCCGGGATCGATCAGCCGGAGGTAGAGCAGCTTGGGGTTGATACCGGCGACCACGGCCTGGCCGCGGATGACGGTCCCGTCCGCCAGGACGGCGCCGACCGCCCGGCCCTTGTCCACCAGCACTTCGGTCACCCGGGCGTCGGTGCGGATCGTGACCCCGGCGATTTCCGCCGACCGGCGCAGCGCGTCGGCGACCGCTCCCATGCCGCCCCTGGCGTGCCCCCAGGCACCGATCTTGCCGTTGATCTCACCGAAGACATGGTGCAGCAGCACATAGGCCGAACCGGCGCTGTACGGGCTCACCATGTTGCCGATGATGCCCTCGAAGCCGAAATTGCCCTTGATCGGGTCGCTGTCGAACCAGCGATCGAGGTAGTCGCCGATGCTCATGGTCATCAGGTCGAACAGCACCTTCTGATGGTGCCGGTCGAGCCCGGCGACCCGCCCGCCGGTTCGCAGCGTCGTGATCAGATCCGCCAGACCGCCGCCGAGATTCGGCGGGGTTTCCAGCGCGATCTTGCGGAACACCCGGGCGGCGGTGACGATCTCCGCATCGAAGGCGTCATACCGGGCGGCGTCCTTGGCGGAAAACCTGGCGATCTCCGCCCGCGCCCGCACCGGGTCACGGGACACCAGCAGCATCCGCCCGTCGGGCTGCGGGCAGAAGCTGCCCGCCGGCCGGTCCAGGATGGTCAGCCCGTGCCGCCCGAGTTCCAGCTCACGGATGATCCGCGGGTGCAGGAGGCTCAACAGATAGGCGTAGACCGAGTTCCGGTAGCCGGGGTGAAACGCCTCGGTCCGGCACGCACCGCCGACGCGGTCCCGTGCCTCCAGCACGATGACCGACAGCCCGGCGCGGCGCAGATAGCCCGCACAGACCAGCGCGTTGTGCCCGCCGCCGACGATGACGATATCGGCGTCGATCCGGGATCGCTTGAGAGCCGTCATGCGGCGAGCCTTCGTTCCATGTGGGTACGCGCGGCCACCACCAACGCCAGCGCGTCTTCGACCACGGCAACGCCGGCGCCCTTGCGGGGTGCGTTCTCGGACAGGTGCCGGCGCCACTGCCGCCCGCCCGGCCGGCCGTGGAAGACGCCCAAGATATGCCGGGTGATGGCGATCAGCGGCGTGCCGGCCCGGGTCTCCGCATCGATATAGGGCAGGAACCGGCGGACGATGTCGACCGGCTCGGCCACCGGGGCGGTCGGATCGAACAGCCTGCGGTCGGCTTCGGCCAGGATCATCGGCGTCCGGTAGGCGGCCCGGCCGATCATCACGCCGTCGACCGAACCGAGCTGGGCCTCGGCCTGGGCGAGCGTCCCGATGCCGCCGTTGAGCACGACGGCCAGGTCCGGCCGATCGGCCTTCAGCCTGTGCACCATCGGGTAGTCGAGCGGCGGGATGTCCCGGTTCTCCTTCGGGCTCAGCCCGTTGAGCCAGGCCTTGCGGGCATGGACGAGGAACGTGCCGCATCCCGCATCGGCCACCGTGTCGACGAACCGGCGGAACGGCCCGTACCCCTGCTGGTCGTCGATGCCGATCCGGCATTTGACGGTGACCGGCAGATCGGCGGCCCGCCGCATGGCGGCGACGCACGCCGCCACCGTCTCCGGCTCGGCCATCAGGCAGGCGCCGAACCGGCCGGACCGGACCCGGTCGCTGGGACAGCCGACATTGACGTTGACCTCGTCATAGCCCCAGGCCTGGGCGAACGCGGCCGCCTGGGCCATGGCATCGGGGTCGGACCCGCCGACCTGCAGGGCGACCGGATGCTCGGCGGCATCGAAACGCAGCAGCCGATCCCGGTCGCCATGGATCAGGGCGCCGGTGGTGATCATCTCGGTGTACAACCGGGCGTGGCGGGTGATCAGGCGCAGAAAGTACCGGTCATGCCGGTCCGTCCAGTCCATCATCGGGGCCACGCTGAGCCGCACCGAACGCCTGATATCCGTTCCTGTTGTCTTTCTTTCGGTCTGCAAGGCTCTTCCAGATGCTCTTCGTTGGCCCGTTTTTGCTTTTTTTGCCCGTTTCAGCGTGTTGGACTAACAAAGGTTGGCTCGATGCCGCACATCATCGAAATCGAACGCAAGCGCAAGGGTGGATCGATTGCCTGTTTCGCACAGATCGACATCAAGCGGAATGGCCGTAGGCTACATTCCGAAGCGCGCATCTTCGATGCGCAAAGCCGCAATTGCGTCGAGATCATGTTCGGTCACTTGAAGGACTGGCGCAGGGCCGCCATCCGATACGACAGATACCCAAAGGTCTTCCTGTCCGCAATCGTTCTCGCCGCAACCGTCATATATTGGTTATGAATCCTGAGCCTGGGCTCCAGACTTCGGGAACGGAGCCGGCTTGATTTTCCGCATGTTGTCTACTTTATGGGAAAACAACTTCGATTATCCGGAGGCCTCCATGAAGTGGCTTAAATATGCGCTGATCGCGGTCGTCGTCACCACCGCCGCCGCGATCCTGCACTACAACCTGCCCCAGGTCGACGTCGTGCGCATCGTCGGGACGGACGTCAAGCGCGTCGACACACCCCAGGCTGCCGGGGAGACGACCACCGACACCGGTATGCGCACGGCGGATGTCTACTTCATCCTCGCCGAAACCGAGGCGGGCCGCGTGCGCAACTACCGCAACGAGGACGCCTTCTTCTACGGCAAGTTCGACAGCTCGGACCTGCACACCCGGGCCCGCTCGATCAGCCAGAACGAAGAGAACACCGTCGCGATCCGGCACTATGGCTGGCGCATCCCGCTCTTCTCCATGTTCCCCAACGCGATCTCGGTGTGGGAAGTCGCGCCGGGCTATCGTCACTTCCCGCTCTTCAACATCATCTTCCTTGGGCTTCTTGCAGCCGGCATCGGCTACGCCGCATGGCGGATCCACAAGATCCGGCGGCATCTGAGCGCGCAACGCGCCGCCCGCGAAGCCGAACGTGCCGCGAAAGAGGCACGGCGGGAGCAGGAGCGGGCCGAGCGGGCCGCGGCCGCCGATGACGGCCAGGAGCGCGACAAGGCGCTCCAGGACTTCCTGGGCAGCGGCGGGGCGGGGTCCGGCGCAGGCGCCGGTGGTGGATCAGGCGCCCGTGGCGGGGCGAACAGCAGCGACTGACCCCTGCCGACGCCCCAAGCAAGGAGACGGGCAGGATGAAGGACGGCATGACCGGCCCGGCACGGCAAACCCATGCCCTGAGCACGGGCGTGCTGACGCTCACCATCCACGAGAGGGCGCAAGACGACCTTTTCCGGGTCGCTGAGCGCCGGAATCCGAAGCGGGCCTTCCTGTTCGTCTCCACGGTTCTCGGACGGCATATCCCGGTCGACCCGGTGCATCACCGCCTGGCCGTCGAAGCCCTCGCGGACCGAATTGTCCCGCATGTCGGAACAGGGCCGGTGTTCCTCATGAGCTATGCCGAGACCGCGATCGGTCTTGGCCTGGCCGTGTTCGATGCGCTGGCCGGGCTCGTGGACGGCCGGCCGATGGGATACCTGCCCACCACCCGCTTCGAGCCGTCCGGCCTCACGCCGTGGTTGACGACGCGCGAAGACCACAGCCACGCGGTCGATCACATGGTCTTCCAGCCGGCCTTCGCGGACATGGCCTCGGAGCGAGACGCCACGCTCGTTCTCGTCGATGATGAGACCACGACCGGAAGAACGTTCTCGGGCCTGGCGGCGGGCCTGAAGACGGTCGGTGCGGACCCTGCGCGCATAGTACTCGTGACGCTGACCGACTGGTCCGACGGCGCCGTCGCACACGTGTTGCGCGGTGTCTTTCCGAAGGCCCGCGTCAGGGCCGTGTCGCTCCTGTCGGGGACCTACGCCTGGTCTTCCGCCGAGGGCACGACGCCACGCGCCCTGCCATCCGGCCGCGCGGCTGAATGCCCGGCCTGGACGCCGGCCGCGCATGCACCGTTCAGCGTGCCGCGAACGGGGATCGATGCCGCGGCGCATCGCGGAGAGCGGGCCGCCTGGCAGTCCTTCGTCAATCGCGGACTGCTCGGCGCGCTCGCCGAGGATGCATGCGTGCTCGTCATCGGCACCGGCGAGCATGTCTGGCATCCGTTCCTGGCAGCCGAGCGCATCGCCGCGACCGGACGCAAGACGCGTTTCATCGCGACGACACGGTCGCCGGTGGCGCGTGGCCCGGTCGTGCCCCACCAGATGTCATTCCCCGATCACTACGGGTTGGGCCTGCCGATGTATCTCAACAATGTCCGGCCCGAGGCTTGGGACGAGATCCTGGTGTTCACCGAAACCGGGTTCGAGGGCATATCGGACACGCTGCGCACCGCGCTCGGCAAGGGTTACGTCATCACCCCCGACGCCATCCGGACAATGGCGGGAGATCTGCTGTGAGTGGCGTCGACATTCGTCCCATCCTCTACACCGATCTCGACGACACGCTGTTCCAGACGGCGCGCAAGATGTCCGAGCCGGTAAGCGAAACCCGACTGGCCGCGATCGCGACGAACGGGCATCATTCCTACATGACCGAGACGCAGGAGCGAATGACGCGTTGGCTTCTGGAGACCATGCGGGTGATCCCGGTCACCGCGCGCTCGACGGAGGCGCTCGCCCGGTGTCGAATTCCGTTCCAAGGCTGGAAGATCGCCGCCAATGGCGGCGTGATCCTCTCCCCGGAGGGGACGCGCGATCCGAACTGGAGCGCTCATGTTTCCACGCTTTCGGCCAAGGCCCGGGTCAGGCTGGAAGCCCTCGAAACGGCCGTACATTCCAACAACCGCGAACGCCGCCTACGGCACTGGATCGTCGTGGAAGACGGGTTGCCGATCTACTTCTGCGTGAAGTCCAACGGTGACGAAGCCTGGCTCGACGCGATCGAGGAGCCACTGCGCAACGTTGCCGGTGACGCCTTTCAGTGCCACCGCAACGGCAACAATCTCAGCTTCACGCCGCATGGCATCTCGAAGCTGCAGGCGGTGCTGCATCTCGATGAGCGCCTCAGGGGCGAGGCGTTGCGCTTCGGCATGGGGGACAGTCTCACCGATCTGCCCTTCATGGCCGCCTGCACCATGATGATGATCCCGCCGGGGTCGCAGATCGATACCGCGATCGGAAGGACCTGATCCATGCTCGACGTTCCGAGCACCATCCGGCACAGCTACGCACCCGACGATGTCACCCTGCTGCTGAAACCGCTGTCCATCCAACCGACGGACGTGGCCGAAAAGGAACGTCTGATCCAGTCGGGACAGGCGCATTACTCCGAGTTGATCTCCGAGGAACGGCGCCCCGACGCGCGTTACATGGAGATCTACGAAGATGCGCTTGAGCGCCATGGCGCCCGTATCGCCGGCGACATTGCCCGCATCGCGCTCGGGATCACCGCCCAGATGGCCGCGGGCCGCCTCGCCTGCCGGATCAGCCTCTGCTCGCTGGTGCGTGCCGGCCTGCCCTACGGCGTCCTGCTGCGCCGGGCCTTGGCGCGTCTCGGCGTGGACGTGGCCCATTACGGCGTGTCGATCATCCGCGATCGCGGGCTCGACAGCGTGGCCATGGCCCATGTCCGGGCGGACCGGCCCGACGCGGACATCCTCTTCGTCGACGGCTGGACCGGCAAGGGCGCGATCGCGGGCGAACTGCACAAGGCCTGGACCGCGCTGTCGGGACATGCGCCGCGTCTCGTCCTGCTTGCCGACCCTTCGGGCCATGCCTGGATGTCCGGCTCTCACGAGGACTGGCTCATTCCGTCGGGCATTCTCGGCGCGAATGTGAGCGGCCTGATCAGCCGGTCCATCCTGAAATACGATGTGCTCGGCCCCGGGGATTTCCACGGTGCTATGCGCGTGGATCATCTCGCGGACATCGATCGTTCGCGCGATTTCGTCGATCGCGTCACGGCGCATCTCGACGCGGCCTTGCAGGCCGGTACGCCGGCACCGGCCGCGGCGGCAGACTGCGCAGCGCTGCGCACCCGGGCCGCGGTCTGCGTGGGCGCGATCGCCGATCGTCATGGCGTGGACAATCTCAACAGGATCAAGCCGGGCATCGCGGAAGCCACCCGCGCGGTGCTGCGGCGTCGCCCGCGCAAGGTCTTCCTGCGCGACGCGCACGATCCGGACCTCGCAGCACTGGTGCATCTGTGCACGCAAGACGGCATCGATACGGAGGTCGACGCGGCCGTGACCGGTCCTTACCGGGCGATCACCCTGATCGAGACCGTGTCGTGATGAGCCGGTTCGACGCGTATTCCCTGGGTGCCACGCTTTACATGCCGGTTCTGCATCCCAAGGTCGCCGATATCCTGCACGGGCGTGTTTCACCGCCCTCGGCCTCGATCGTGCTGTGCCTTGAAGACGCGCTTGCCGAAGCGGAGGTCGCCGATGGTCTGAGCCGCCTCGATCGTCTGATTCGGACCCTGCCCGAGACGCTTCCGGTCCAGGCGTTCCTGCGTCCGCGCAACCGCGCGATGGCCCGCGACCTCTGCGCCCAGGCTGCGGGGACCGCGATCGACGGGATCGTGGCCCCGAAGGTCCTTCCCGACACGCTGCCCGACTGGCTCGACATGGCGCGCGAGGCCGATCTGTCGGTGATGCCGACGCTCGAGAGCGCGACATTCTTCGATCCCGCACAGATCGTAGCGATCCGTGACGTGCTCGACGCGCATCGTGACGATGCCGGGCGCGTCGCGGCCATCCGATTGGGCGGCAACGATCTCCTCTCCGCCATGGGACTGCGGCGCGAACGGGGCATGACGTCCTGGGAGGGACCGCTCGCCTGGGTCCTGTCGATGGCCTCCTCGATCCTGACATCGGCCGGTCACCCGGTAGCCGCCCCGGTCTTCGACATCATCGACGATCTCGACACGCTCGGACGAGAGGTCGAGCGCGATGTCGCGGCCGGCTTCGTGTCCAAGACGATCATCCACCCCGCGCAGGCCCGCCTCGTCGAAGACGCGTTTCGCGTCTCCCAGGCCGATCTCGATCAGGCGACGGCGATCCTCGATGGCCTGGCGCACGCCGTCTTCCAGTTCGGGGGCGTGATGTGCGAGCCTGCGACGCATGCCGCATGGGCCGAACGCATTGTGGCGCGCGCCGCGATTTTCGGTATGTTCGAAGAAGATCTGGCTCGAGATGACGAGCCCGCATTCGGATGACCCACGACCCGTCCCTCTGGCAACGGATCCTGACCCGCGTCGAGACGCTGCGGCGCGCGGCTTTCGACCCGAGGCCGCCGACCGACACCGTCGCCTTCTCGATCGCGTTCATCGCGCTTTCGGCCAAGATCGCCAAGGCCGATGGCCTTGTAACGCGCGACGAAATCACGATGTTCCGGAGAATCTTCGACATCCCGTCAAATGAAGAGGCGAATGCGGCGAAGGTCTACAATCTCTGCCGGCAGGAAACGACCGGCTTCGAGGACTACGCCCGGAAGATGGCCCGGGTTGTCCAAAACGACCCGAATGGACGGGAGATTCTCTGCGATGTTCTCGATGGCCTTTTTCACATTGCGATGGCCGACGGTGAATACCATCCCAAAGAAGACGCCTACCTGCACGAGGTGACCCGGATCTTCGACGTCGGCGAGGCGGTCTACGAAGATCTGAAGGCCCGGCACGTGCCCGACCACCGCGACCCCTACAGGATTCTCGGGGTCGCGCGGGACGCGGACTGGGAGACCATCCGCGCCGCCCGGATGGCGTTCCTGCGGGACAACCATCCCGACAAGCTGCAGGCGCGCGGGTTGCCCGAGGAGATGATCGAGTTGGCCAATGCCCGCCTTGCGGACGTCAATGCCGCATTCGAGGACATCCGGGCCGATCGGGCCGTCTCGCCCGATAGTCACGCAAGGCCGTAATTCACTTCCGCAAGTCCGGTTGCACGCGCGGGTCGACCCTATATGTGCAGTCGGAATCTGCTGTCACATCCTGAAATGGAAGGAGAAACACGCAATGGCCATTTCGCTCAGCAAGGGTCAGACGATCAACCTGTCGAAAGACAGCGGATCGGGCCTGACCAAGGTCTTCATGGGCCTGGGCTGGGACCCGGTCGAACAGAAGAAGGGCGGCTTTCTCAGCAGCATCTTCGGCGGCGGCGGCAGCGGCGGTGACATCGACCTCGATGCGAGCGTCATCATGCTCGACGCCGGCAAGCAGGTCATCGACACCGTGTCCTTCGCCCAACTGACCTCCAAAGACGGCTCCATCAAGCATGGCGGGGACAACCTCACCGGCCAGGGCGATGGCGATGACGAGGTCATCTACGTCGATCTCACCAGGCTGCCGGGCACCGCATCGCATCTCGTCTTCACCGTGAACAGCTTCCGCGGCCAGACCTTCAACGACGTGAAGAACGCCTTCGCCCGGCTGGTGGACGACACCAACCACAAGGAGCTGTGCCGTTACACGCTGACCGAGCAGGGCGCGCATACCGGCGTCGTCATGGCCTCGATGAGCAAGGGCGGTGACGGCTGGCACATGACCGCCCACGGCAAACCTTGTCAGGGCCGCACCGTCGCGGATATCGCCCGCGACGCCGTCAGCGTCCTCTGACCCGCGGAGAACCACAGGAGTACACGACAATGCCGATGAACTGGCTTCGTGAGAACGTCACCAAGGCACGCGCCAATCTGGCCGCCGAGATGTCCAAGTTCCAGAACCGCGCCTTCATGGAAGCCGTGGTGTCCGGCTGCGCGCTCGTCGCCGCTGCCGACGGGACGATCGACTCGTCGGAAAAGCAGAAGATGACGCAGTTCCTCGAACGCTCGGATGAGTTGAAGCATTTCGACATCCGCCAGGTGATCGAGGTCTTCAACAAGGCTGCCGGCGATTTCGATTTCGATCACGCGATCGGCAAGGCCAACGCGCTCAAGACCATCGGCAAGATCCGCGGCAAGGACGACCAGGCGCGCCTGCTGGTGCGGGTCGTCTGCGCCATCGGCGCGGCCGACGGGGATTTCGATGCCGACGAGAAGGCCATGGTGCGTGAGATCGCCAAGGATCTCGGGCTCGATCCGTCCGAGTTCGACCTCTGATCTCATCGGGTCGGCGGACGCACCGCCGGCCCCTCCATGTCCATAGGGGAACGGCATGCATTCTCTGGAAACCTACCAGCTCGCGATCATCGCGCTCGGCGCCATCGCATTCGGGATCTGGCTGCTCATCAAGGGTGGCGACTGGACTGTCGACAACGCCGTGGTCGTGGCCGAGCGGTCGGGCCTTTCCAAGCTCTTCATCGCGGCGACGATCATCGCCTTCGGCACGTCCGCACCGGAGCTTTTCACCTCGGTCAACGCCAACGTGTCCGGCTTCCCCGGTATTTCCGTGGGCAACGTGGTCGGCAGCAATATTGCCAACGTGTTCATGGTGGTCGCCGTGTCCGCGATGATCGCTCCCTTGGTCTTCGACCGCAAAGAGGTTCGGGTCGACACGCTGGTCATGCTGGTGGCGACCGCGGCGATCGTGGTGGCGATCCTCGCGGGCGTCCTGCCCCGCTGGGGCGGCATCGTGATGGTGCTTGTACTCGCGGGCTACATCTACTACCAGTACAAGGCCTCGAAGCTCGATGTCGACGAGGTCGAGGAACATGAGGTCGACGGTCCGGCCCCGGGCCTGATGCTCATGGGCGGGATCCTGACCCTGCTCATCGGTTCGGAGATCCTGGTTCAGGGCGCCGTCGCGGGCGGTGTGGCACTTGGCGTTCCGGAAGCCGTCATCGGCATGACCCTCATCGCCTTCGGTACGTCCCTGCCCGAACTGACCGCCTGCGTGGCGGCGGCGCGCAAGGGGCAGTCGGACGTGATCATCGGCGGCATCATCGGCTCCAACATCTTCAACATCTTCTCGGTGATGGCGATTTCGGCCGTGGCCAAACCGCTGATCATCGATCCGCGCTTCGCGGCCTTCGACATGCCCGTGGTGGTGGCCGTCACGCTCGTTTTCACGGTGTTCCTGTTGTTCTTCGGCCGGATCGGCCGGATCGCCGGCGGCGTGATGGCAATCGGCTATCTGGCCTTCATCGCCGCGCAGTACACCGTGGCAGACAGCATCGCGCTTCTGCCCTGAGGCCCCTCACATCCACATCCCCTCTGTCCGGATCATGCCTGGGCGGATACCGTGACGACAGCAAGGAGGACCAACGTGGCACTGTCTCTCTCCAAGGGCGGGAACATCTCGCTGTCCAAGACCGACCCGGGTCTCGAGAAGATCCTGATCGGCCTCGGCTGGAGCGAGCGCGCCACATCCGGCGCGGACTGCGACCTCGACGCATCCGTCTTCATGGTGGGGGAAACCGGCAAGGTCCGCAGCGATCGCGACTTCATCTTCTACAGGCAGTTGACGTCGCCCGACGGCTCGGTGGTGCATACCGGCGACAACCGCACCGGGGAGGGCGACGGCGATGACGAGGCGATCGAGGTCGATCTCGACAAGGCTCCCGCCGACGTCCAGAAACTCGTCGTGACCGTCACGATCCACGAGGCGGAGAAGAACGGCCTGAATTTCGGCATGGTCTCGGACGCGTTCATCCGCGTCGTCAACAACGAGACCGGAACCGAAGTCGTGCGCTACGCTCTCCCGGAGGACTACGGCGTTGAAACCGCAATGGAATTCGGAGAAGTCCACCACCATAGCGGCGAGTGGAAGTTCCGCGCCATCGGCCAGGGCTACAGTGGCGGCCTGATGGCCATGTGCCAGCGCTACGGCATCAATGCCACGGCCTGACCCCGGTCTTGCGGTCGGGCCAACGCATCCATCCTTCTCGAAACCAAAGGAGAACCGACAATGGCAATTTCGCTTTCCAAGGGCGGCAACGTCTCGCTGTCGAAGGAGGCCCCCGGCCTCAAGAACATCGTCGTAGGGCTCGGCTGGGATCCCCGCGCGACCGACGGCCAGGAGTTTGACCTCGACGCCTCCGTGTTCGTCTGTGGCGAAAACGGCAAGGTCCGCTCGGATGCGGATTTCATCTTCTACAACAACAAGACCGGCGCCGACGGCTCGATCGAGCACATGGGCGACAACCGCACCGGCGAAGGCGAGGGTGACGACGAGCAGGTCAAGATCGACCTGTCGAAGGTGCCGGCCGGTGTCAAGAAGCTGGCCTTCGCGGTGACGATCCACGAGGCCGAGAGCCGCAGGCAGAACTTCGGCATGGTCTCGAACGCCTTCATGCGCGTCGTGAACGCCGAGGGCGACAAGGAGCTCGCGCGCTACGACCTTGGCGAAGATTTCTCGCTGGAGGCCGCGGTCATCTTTGGGGAAGTCTACCGCCACAACGACGAATGGAAGTTCAAGGCCGTGGGCCAAGGCTTCAACGGTGGTCTCGGCCCGCTCGCCTCCAGCTTCGGCGTCAACATCGGCTGAGCGGACAAGACGCAAGACGGTCCGGGGCAGCGCGGCCGCCCCGGATCTCCGGAGACGACCCGGATCGGTCCGTCACGAAGGCACGGGCAGCCTAGGCCATCCTGCGTCTGAACGGACGCCGATAAGGTGCTCTAACTCTTTGAAGTAGATCAACTTATCTACGTTCAGATGGCTCCATCTGAACGTAGGTCGATCTAGCGAGGCCGATCTCCTGGCAACCGATGAACATCGTTCCGGACAACACGTTCGCCGCGCGCCGGTCGGGCTTCCTGCAGGAGCGCGATGACCTGCCCCACCGGTCGGTCGACAACGGCGACCGCTTCAACGTGACGGATCCGGACGCATTTCGGGACGCGGATTTCTACGAGACCATGCTCGAAGAGCGCACCGAGTGGTTGCGCGACGCGCGCACCACGGGGATCTTGCCGGCATGATGACAGACGGTCTTTCCAGGACACTCTCGGGGGAGACACCATGACAGACCTACCCATAGGCGCCAACGCACCGCTCGACGGACCCAGCGTGTCCGTCCTTGTCGATCTTCCCGGCGGCGCCGAGATCGCCGTGACCGCCTTGCAGATCTACCCCGGCGGCAAGGTGCGCGGCGACGGTGACATGTGCTTCTACGGCCAGCCCCGGATCTCGGGCGGTGCCGTGACGCTCACGCAAGGCGCGAGCCCCCGCTTCGACATCGACCTCGCCCGCGTGCCCGGCGATGTGGAGAAGATCGTGCTCACGGCGACGGTCGAGGGCGGCAAGACCTTCGGCCAACTGGGCGATGTCTCGATCGACGCCGGCCCGCACAGCTTGACCATTCCCGTGCACGGCCGCAGCGAGGTCGCGCTGATCCTCGCCGAGATCTACAAGCGCAACGGCGCCTGGAAGATCCGCAACGTGGGTCAGGGTTTCAATGGCGGCCTTGCGCAGCTCGCCACGCATTTCGGCGTGGAGATCGCCGATGACGACGGATCCGCAGCACCGCCGCCGAGCGCGCCGCCGTCTCCGAGCGCGCCGCCGACGCCAGCGCCCCCGCCATCCGTGAAGCTTTCCAAGGTCAACCTGACCAAGACCGAGAAGACCGTCTCGCTGAAGAAGGCGGACGGCAAGTTCGGCAAGATCCGCGTGAACCTGAACTGGAACCAGAGGGTCCAGAAGAAGAGCCTCTTCGGGATGAGCAGGAGCGCCGGTCTCGACCTCGATCTCGGGGCGTTCGTGGAGCTGTCCGACGGTAACCGCGACGTGGTCCAGGCGCTCGGCAACAGCTTCGGCTCCTTTTGGGCCGAGCCCTATGTCAGTCTTCTCGGCGACGACCGGACGGGGGCGATCACCGACGGTGAGTGGCTCGAGATCAACGGAGACGCCTGGGCGACCATCCGGCGCGTGCTGATCTACGCCTTCATCTACGAGGGCGCGCCGAACTGGCGGGAGACCGATGGTGTCGTGCGCGTCTACGTGCCCGACCAGCCGGAGATCGAGGTCGCCATGAACGAGTACGGCTCCAACAAGGGCATGTGCGCGGTGGCCGAGCTCTCGAACGAGGGCGGCCAGATCAAGGTCGAGCGCAAGGTCGACTTCTTCGGCGGCCACAAGGACATGGATCGCGCCTATGGCTGGGGCTTCAGCTGGAAGGCCGGGCGCAAGTGACGGCCATCGCGGACAGGATTCTGCCCAGAGCGGGCGTAGCGCCCCGGAACCTCCCCGCCGCCGCTTGTGGGAAAAGACCGCACCATCAAAGCATGGGATCAAACAGACACGGCGATGCGGCGGCCGTATCGAGGCAGTGCTGTTTCCGGTGCTCGGCCCGAATCGGGATACCCTGACCGGGTCGCGCCGGCGTCCCACAACCGGTTCCGCCTGCGCCGTCATCGGTTCCGCCCCGCCGCCATGTCCGCCGCCCTTCCGCCCGAACGTCTTGCGCGTCTGGCCAAGCTGCTTGCCCGATGCGACAGCGCCGCGGATGGGGAAGCCCTTGCCGCGGTGCGGGCGGCACGGTCCTTTCTCGCCCAGGACGGGCTGTCCTTGGCCGACCTGGCCCGAGCGTGGCCCGCAGCCCGCCACGGGGTGGATGACTATGCCGGCCTGGTCGCCCGGCTCGACCAGCTGGCCGCTCGGGTCGCGGAGCTGAAATCGGACCTGGCGGCCGAGCGGGCGGGCCGGGAAACCCTGTTCGCCGCGGCGGTGGCGGAGTTGTTGGCTCAGGAGCGGGCGCTGATCACCCTGGAGCAGCGATTGCGGCACGCCGACGCGGCCGACACCCCGGGCTCGGACCCCGGATCGGATCCGACCGACGATCAGCCGCGCCTGCCCCTCGACGGTCTCGAGGACGGCCCGTGTCAGCCGGTGCTGTTCGACGGTGACGACCCGCTGGTCTGACCCCGGGCCGCCGCTACTCGAACCGCAGGCAGATCCACAGCATGGAGACCCGACGGCCTGCCGCATCCATCAATGGCAGGATCAGCCGGCGATAGACCTCGAAATCCTCCCGTTCGGCCACCATCGAGCGGCGGCGATCGGTGTAGGCCAGGCGCTGCGCGGCGACTTGCCGGTAGATCTCGAGGTCGGCGGCGATGGCGGTGCGGGGAAAGCAATCGGTTATCCGCAGCCCGGTCAGGTCGCGGCGTGCCCGACGGGCAAGCTCGGTGCCCATCAGGCGGTATCGGTAATGGAGATCGTCCCCCTCTCCCGCCTCGATATCGAACAGGATCATCGTGGGCAGCAGGGTCGGCGGCAAAGCGAGCGGCGGATCGATCGCTTGCCGCGACGGCGGCAGTAGGCCGTCGGCCCCCTGCCGCCAATGCTCGAAGGCCAGGGCCAACAGCGGATCCGCCGGCGGCGGGTCGCCCAGCGACATGTACATGGCGTCCTCAACGCTCCCTTCGGCGTGACGGGCGTTCCGGGCGCCGCCGATGACCGGCCTCACCGCGTCGTAAAACCGGCCCGACCCTTCCCGCTGTCCCACACATCCGCAGCCCATCCCGTGCCGGCGAAGCGAACATCACAAACATCAATAACCATAGCCAGGGTCCGGTAATGGATTGGTAACCCCTTGTGACTAACACAAACCAACACAAATACGCGCTGTCACTGCTCATGGGTGCCTTACGCTGCCGGAGCGATGACGATGCCAGCGGGGCGATCGCCTGCCCCATCCCGGGAGTTCACGATGCCATGCTGACTGATCCCCTCATGACCGTGCGGGAGGTGGCGGAAAAGTTGAAGGTCAAGGAAAGCACCGTGCGGAGCTATATCCGCGACAAGCAACTGCGCGCCATCAAACTCGGCAAGGACTGGCGAATCTCGGTGGAGGATCTGGACGCCTTCGTCGAGGAGCACGCCAACAGATAGAGCCGGCTCTATCGCCACGAAGCCGGGATCTGACCCCTGGCGCCCGCGACGGACGGGCGGCAGGGGCCAGACCCCGACGCATGCATGATGGCCGGTGCGTGTCTCGCTCGCCCGGCCCGACGCGGACCGTCGAGGCATGCCCGCCCCGGTGATGCGGCCGAAACGGACGAGACCCGTCCTAAATTCGGTGGAAGCATCATTAGGCACTTGATTTTGTGGTTCGATTCACGTGACCCAAGGGTATTCGGACCACACGATCGAACCATGAGCGTTCCCGTCCGCCACGGCGATGAAGGACCCGTCACCACGATGGCCGCTTCCGCAGCACGATCCCATCCGCTGACCGCCCTGGTGCTGGTCCTGCCCGGGGCGCTGACGGTCTGGTTCGCGACCATGCTCCCGACCGTCGCAGCCGGCGAGACGATCCGCTACGCCGTCGACTGGGTCGCGGGGCTGGATGTGGCGCTGTCGTTCTATATCGACGGGCTGAGCCTGCTGTTCGCGCTGCTGATCAGCCTGATCGGCTTCTTCATCTTCCTGTACGCCCGCAGCTACCTGGCCGGGGACCCGCATCTGGGCCGGTTCATGCTGTATCTCAGCCTGTTCATGCTTTCGATGCTGGGCGTGGTGCTGGCCGACAACGTCGTCACCCTGTTCGTGTTCTGGGAGCTGACCTCGCTCACCTCCTACCTTCTGATCGGCTACAACCACACCGATCCCAAGAGCCGGCGCAACGCGCTCCAGGCTCTGGTGGTGACGGGGACCGGCGGGCTGGCGCTGTTGGCGGGGCTGATCCTGCTGGCCCTGGTGGCCGGCAGCTTCGAGCTGTCGGCGATCAACGCCGCCGGCGACGCGGTGCGCGCCCATGACTGGTATCTCGGCATCCTGATCCTGGTCCTGCTGGGGGCGTTCACCAAGTCCGCCCAGTTCCCGTTCCATTTCTGGCTGCCCAACGCGATGGCGGCACCGACCCCGGTCAGCGCGTATCTGCACTCCGCCACCATGGTGAAGGCCGGCGTGTATCTGATGGCGCGGGTCCACCCCAGCCTGGGCAACACCGAGGTGTGGCTGTGGACGCTGACGATCGCCGGCGCCGTGACGGCCGTCTGGGCATCGATCCTTGCGCTGCGCCAGACCGATCTGAAGCCGATGCTGGCCTATACCACGCTGATGGCGTTGGGGACGCTGACGCTGTTCCTGGCCAACACCAGCGAGGTGGCGATCACCGCCGTGGTGGTCTTCATCCTCGTCCACTCGTTCTACAAGGCCACCTTGTTCATGGTGGCCGGGGCCATCGATCACGAGGCCGGCACGCGGGAGATCGGCCGGCTCGGCGGTCTCGCCCGGCTGATGCCGTTCACGTGCCTTGCCGCCGCCCTGGCGGCCCTGTCGATGGCCGGTGTGCCGCCGTTTGCCGGCTTCATCGGCAAGGAGCTGGTGTACAAGGGCGCCCTTGCCGTGGCGTCGGAACCCGGCTTCGTCGCCGTAGCGGCGCTTGCGGCCAACGCGATGATGGTCACCGTCGCCGCGATCGTGGCGATCAAGCCGTTTCTCGGTCCCAAGGGCGACACGCCGAAGAAACCCCACGAAGCACCGTGGACGATGTGGATCGGCCCGGTCGTACTGGCCGTTTTGGGGCTGGCCTGCGGCCTCGCCCCGGCTCTGCTGCTGTCCGGGCTGGTCGAGGCCGGCGTGTCCGCGATCCTGGGCCTGGACGAGCCGACCTCCTACCCGCTGCAGCTCTGGCACGGGGTCAACCTGCCGCTGGTGATGAGCGGGGTCACGGTGGCCTTGGGCGCGCTGCTGTTCTGGCAATGGCCGCGGGTGCGGTCGGCCATCGATGCGGCCTGCCGGCGGCTGCCGGCCGCGGACGCTCTTTACGACGGGTGCATGAAGCGGCTGGTCGACCTGGCAGAATGGCAGACCGCCCTGCTGCAGACCGGCTCGCAGAGGCACTACGTCCTGGTCGTCTTCGCGACGCTGGCCGCCGGTCTGGGGGTCACGCTGATCGTGCGGGACGCAGTGGTGCTGCCGACCGCGATGCCGCAGGTCGCGTTCTACAAATGGGCCGTGGTCGGCCTGATCATCGCCGCGACGCTGGTGACGGTGTTCGCCAGGAGCCGCCTGACGGCGATCTGCGCGCTCGGCGTGATCGGCACGTCCGTGGCCCTGCTGTTCGTGATGTACGGCGCCCCCGATGTGGCCATGACCCAGCTGATGGTGGAGATCCTGATCGTCATCATCGTCGCCCTGGTGATGCTGCGGCTGCCGGCCTTCCGCGACGACGGCCACGGCGATCGCACCGGCCATATCCGCGACGCGGTGGTGGCGATCGGCACCGGGATCGCGATCAGCCTGACCCTGCTGGCGGTTCTGCAATACCCGCTCGACCGGCGCCTGACCGACTATTTCGAGGCCAACTCCTATCCCGAGGCGCTGGGGCGCAACATCGTCAACGTGATTCTGGTCGACTTCCGCGCGATCGACACGTTCGGGGAGATCGCGGTCGTGGCGATCGCCGGGCTGGCCTGCTTCGCCCTGATCAAACTCCGCCCGGGCCGCAGATCGGCCGCGGTCGAAAAAGAAGCTGCCGCCTCCGGAGGTGACGACTGATGGACAGCCTGATCCTGAAGACCGGGACGCGGCTGCTGACCGCGTTGATGCTCGTGTTCTCCATCTTCCTGCTGTTCCGCGGGCACAACGAGCCGGGCGGCGGGTTCATCGGCAGCCTCGTCGCGACCACCGCGTTTTGCCTGTACGCCATCGCCTTCGGGGTGACGGAGGTGCGCAAGGCACTCGTCATCGATCCCAAGATCCTCTCGATCGTGGGCCTCGCCCTGTCCCTGCTCGCCGGGCTCATGGCGATCGTTCAGGGCGACATGTTCCTGACCGGGGTGTGGAGCCCGGCCTATGTCGACGGGAGCAGCGCGCTGCCGTTGTCGTCGGTGCTGGTCTTCGACGTCGGCGTCTATCTGGTGGTGATGGGGGCGGTGCTGACCGTGGTGTTCGCGATCGAAGAGGACAAGCTCTGATGGAAACCGTCCTCGCCGTGACCGTCGGCGTGCTGGTCGCCGCCACGGTCTATCTGATGCTCAGCCGCAACCTGGTGAAGTTCGTGTTCGGCCTGATGCTGCTGTCCAACGCGGCCAACCTGACGATCTTCTCCGCCGGCGGGTTGATCCGCGGTGAGCCGCCGCTGGTGCCGGAAGGATCCTACGTGCCCGACGGCGTGGTCGCCAACGCCCTGCCCCAGGCGCTGATCCTGACGGCGATCGTGATCTCCTTCGGCCTGCTGGCGTTCGCGCTGGTGCTGGCCTACCGCGCCTATCAGGAACTCGGCACCGTCGACACCGACGAGATGCGGATCGCCGAACCGCGCCCCGAGCCCAGGACACCGGCCCCCGCAGGCAAAGGGACCGCGGCATGAGCTGGCTTCCTGCCTGGCCGATCCTGATCCCGATCGTGACGGCCATCATCGGGTTCCTGGTCGGACGGTCTCCGGGGCTGCAGCGGGCGGTTTCCGTTGCCGGCGCGGGTCTGCTGCTGGTGGCGGGCGTCGCGCTAATGGCCGACGTGTGGTCGAACGGGATCGTCGCGACGCAGATGGGGTCGTGGCCCGCACCGTTCGGGATCACCTTGGTGGCCGATCATCTGTCGGCGGTGATGGTGGTGATCACCGGGATCACCGGACTGGCCGTGGTGGTCTACGGCCTTGCCGACATCGACCGGGAACGGGTGCGGTTCGGTTTCCACCCGATGCTGCATTTCCTGCTGTGCGGCGTCTGCGGCGCGTTTCTGACCGGCGACATCTTCAACCTGTATGTCTGGTTCGAGGTGATGCTGATCTCCTCGTTCGCTCTGCTGGTCCTGGGCGGGGACAAGGAACAGCTCGACGGTGCGGTCAAATACGTCGCCCTCAACCTGATCTCGACGGTCCTGTTCCTGTCCGCGATCGGTCTGCTCTACGGGCTGACCGGCACGCTCAACATGGCCGATCTCCACCGCGTCATCCCGACGGTGGAGAACCAGGGCCTGCTGACGGCGGTGGCGGTGATGTTCATCGTCGCCTTCGGGATCAAATCGGCCGTCTTCCCGCTGTTCTTCTGGCTGCCGGCCAGCTACCACACCCCGCCGGTGGCGATCGCGGCCGTGTTCTCGGGGCTGTTGACCAAGGTCGGTGTCTACGCCCTGATCCGGACGTTCACCCTGATCTTCACCCACGATACCGGCTACACGCACACGATCCTGCTGTGGATCGCGGGCCTGACGATGGTGACGGGGGTTCTGGGAGCGGCCGCCCAGAACGAGATGCGGCGCATCCTGTCGTTCCACATCATCAGCCAGATCGGCTACATGGTGATGGGGCTGGCGCTCTACACGCCGCTGGGTCTCGTCGGCTCGGTCTTCTATCTCGTCCACCACATCATCGTGAAGGCGAACCTGTTCCTGGTCTCCGGCGTCGCCAATCGGCTGACCGGTTCGTTCGAGCTGAAGAAGATCGGCGGGCTCTACAAATCGGCCCCGTTCCTGGCCCTGCTGTTCCTGATCCCGGCGTTCAGCCTGGCCGGCTTCCCGCCGCTGTCCGGCTTCTGGGCCAAGCTGGTGCTGATCCGCGCCGGGCTGGAGATCGAAAGCTGGTGGATCGTCGCCACGGCCTTGATCGTCGGCTTGCTGACGATTTACTCGATGACCAAGATCTGGGGCCAGGTGTTCTGGGAGCCGCACCCGCAAGGCTTCGATCCGTCCCCGGACAAGGGGCCGCTCAAGGTCAGCCGCCGCGACTATCTGCTGCTGACCGCACCGATCGCCGTGATGGCGCTGATGACGGTGATCATCGGCCTGTTCGCCGGGCCGTTCTATGAGCTGGCGGAGCGATCCGCCGCCGAACTGCTGGATCCGACCGCCTATGTGGCGGCCGTACTCGGGCCCGACGCGCTCGGCCCGACCGTCGCGGAGGGAGCCGCACGATGAACCTGTTCCTGCTCAATCTCGTCCTGGCGGTGCTGTTCGCCGCGGTGATCGGCTCGTTCACCTTGGGCTGGCTGGTGGTCGGTTTCGTGCTCGGCACGCTGGCGATGTGGGTGACCAAGCCGCTTTACGGCAAGGACAGCGCCTACTTCCTGCGCGGCGCCCGGATGGTGAAGCTGGTGGTCTACTTCCTGTACGAGCTGGTGGTCTCCTCGATCCGTGTGGTGTGGGACGTGATCACCCCCCAGCATATCAGCCGACCCGGCATCGTGGCCGTACCGCTCGACGCCAAGACCGACACCGAGATCATGCTGGTCGCCAACCTGATCTCCCTGACCCCCGGGACCCTGAGCCTGGACGTCTCTGAGGACCGGTCGATCCTCTATGTCCACGCCATGTTCATCGAAGACGTCGACCAGACCATCCGCGAGATGAAGGACGGCATGGAGCGGCGGTTGCTGGAGGTGACGCGATGAGCGACGTGGTCGAAACCAGCCCCGTTGTCGGGGTGGCCCTGCAGATCTGCTTCGGGCTGGTCGTCCTGGGCATGGTCTTCGCCCTTCTGCGCCTGATGCGCGGACCGAGCCTGCCGGACCGGGTGGTCGCACTCGACATGCTGACGATCGCGTCGGTGGGCTTCATAGCCTGTTTTGCCATGGCGACGCTGGAACGGGCCTTCATCGACGTCGCCATCGCCTTGGCGCTGGTCGGCTTCCTGGCGACGGTCGCGTTCGCCCGGTACACCGAACAGCGGGCCCGGCAGATGATCGGCGACGCCACCGTGCGGGCCAACCTGACCGGCACCAGGCGGGAAACCCCCGTGACCACCGGCAAGGGCAAGGAGCGCTGAGATGCTGGTCG
Organism: Alphaproteobacteria bacterium; assembly: GCA_028281265.1. Lineage (GTDB taxonomy): Bacteria > Pseudomonadota > Alphaproteobacteria > DSM-16000 > Inquilinaceae > JANQKE01. The sequence continues at coordinate 99,057 of JANQKE010000117.1, forward strand.
AATGGCTGATCGCCCTGTTGCTGGTCAGCGGGGGGTTCTTCGTGTTCGCCGCGGGGCTGGGGCTCTACCGCCTGCCGGACCTGATGATCCGGATGCACGCCTCGACCAAGGCCGGCACGCTCGGCGTCGGTCTGATCCTGGTGGCCGTGGCGGTGGATTTCGGGGATCTCGGCACGGTGGCCAAGGCCATCGCCACCATCCTGTTCCTGCTGCTCACCGCCCCGATCGCGGCCCATATGATCGGCCGGGCTTCGTATCGCATCGGCGTTCCGCTGTGGGAGCGCTCGATCGTCGACCATTGGAAGGAGCGCGAGGGCAACCCTGCGGTCCCGGTCAAGCCGACGGCGGGGCCGCCCGACAGCGATTGACCGACGGCCGGGGTATCCGACCCGGGAAGCGCTCCCCCCTTCAGCTCAGCGCCGCGCAGGCCCGCTGGATGCGGGTGCAGGCGTCGCGCAACAGTTCGGTCGAGGTGGCGTAGGAGATGCGGAAGAACGGCGACAGGCCGAACGCCGCCCCGTGCACCACGGCCACACCTTCGGCCTCCAGGAGATACGTCGCCACATCCTCGTCGGTCTCGAGGACGGCCCCGGCCGGGGTGCGTCTCCCGATCATCCCGGCGCAGGACGGATAGACGTAGAACGCGCCGTCGGGGACCGAGCAGCGGATGCCCTGGGCACCGTTGAGCATCTCGACCACCATGTCGCGGCGGTCCTGGAACACCGCCACCCGCTCGGCCATGAAGCCTTGCGGGCCGGTCAACGCCGCCGCCGCTGCGGCCTGACTGACCGAGGACGGGTTGGAGGTCGACTGGCTCTGGATCTTGGCCATCGCCTTGATCAGCTCCTTGGGCCCGCCGGCATAGCCGATCCGCCAACCGGTCATCGCATAGGCCTTGGAGACCCCGTTGACCGTCAGCGTCCGGTCGTAGAGGTCCGGAGCGACCTGGGCGAAGGTGGTGAACGCGAAACCGCCATAGACCAGATGCTCGTACATGTCGTCGGTCATGACGTGCACTTGCGGATGGCGGCGCAGCACCGCTGCCAAGGCCGCGAGCTCATCGGCGGTGTAGGCCGACCCGGTCGGGTTCGACGGGGAGTTGAGGATTAGCCACTTGGTCTTCGGTGTGATCGCTTTTTCGAGATCGTCGGGCTGCAGTTTGAAGCCGGCTTGGCTGGGGCATTCCACCGCCACCGGCTCGCCGCCGCACAGCAGCACCATGTCCGGATAGCTGACCCAGTAGGGGGCCGGCACGACGACCTCGTCGCCCGGGTTCAGCGTGGCGGCCAACGCGTTGTACAGCACCTGCTTGCCGCCGGTGCCTACGGACACGTGATCGGCCGTGTAGCGCAGACCGTTTTCCCGCGCGAACTTCTCGACGATCGCCTGCTTGAGCGCGGGCGTCCCGTCGACGGCGGTGTATTTGGTCTCGCCGGCTCGGATGGCGGCGATGGCCGCGTCCTTGACGAAATCGGGGGTGTCGAAGTCCGGCTCCCCCGCGCCGAGACCGATCACATCCCGCCCCGCCGCCTTGAGGTCGCGCGCCTTGCTGGTCACGGCGATGGTCGGTGAGGGCTTCACGCGGGAGAGGGAGTCGGCGAGGAACGCCATGAGGTCGGCTCCTGGAGCGTTTTCAGGGTCTGGACGGGTCCGCATGGCCGGGGGTCGAGTCCGGCCTGTCTGCGATCAAACACCGGTCGGTGCTGCGGCTCAACCGGCCCTGTCCGCATTGGCGACACACCCGTGAGACACCGGCCCGCCCGATCGATCGGTGGTCGGCCCGAGGGTCTTCGCGGAAATTAGCCGGACTGGATTTCCGAAAGCTGTTCTTCCAGGGCATCGATCAGAGCATCGATCCGGCCGCCGCTACGCTGGATGATGGCGCTGTATTCGTTGCGCTGGGTCAGCGCCATGCTGACATTCTCGATGACCACGTCGAGCACCTTGAAGTCGCCGTCCTGCTGTGGCCGCACCCGCCAGCCGACACTCACCGGGGGACCTCGCATCCGGTTGAAGCGACTGCTGACCAGCAGATCCCGGCTGCCTTCAGGGCGTACGGACAGCGCTTCGAAGGTCTGTCCGTTGTACTCGTCGAACCGGCGGGAATAGGTGCGCAGCATCACCCGCTCGAACAGATCCACGTAGCGCTGCCGCTGCTCCTCGCTCGCCGAGCGCCAGTATCGGCCCAGCGCGAACCGGGCGACCAGCGGGATGTCGAACGCCTGCCGGAACAGGGAACCGAACTCCTCGACCGCCGTTTCGTAATCCAGGTCATCCCGCTGCAGGACGTCCAGCGCATCGTCGCCCAGCGACTGGATGAACGCCCGGGCCTCGGCTTCCTGGCTGGCGACCGCGGACCCTGCCCCGAGCAGCCCACTACCCAGTATGGCAACGAGGCAGAGAACCACAACGCCGAGCCGAAGCGGCACCATCGGTCGTTACTCCATGGGGTTTACGGAAAATAATGCTAAGCTGATCACCGACCTAGGTCGAGGATCAGCTCCGGCAACGGCGATGGCGCATGGGCCGCGTCGGCGGGCAGATCGAGACGCAGCAGGGGCGCATCGTTCCGCGCCGGACCGGCCGCGTCAGCCGCCCGGTCGACCGGTGCGTCCGCCAATTGCTCGGCCGATGCGGGCTCCGAGCCCTGTCCGTCGTCCAGCCAGGCTTCGTCCATCTCCGGGAACTCGAAGCTCGTTGCCGCTTCGCCGTCCGCGATGGCGGCCTGCCGCAACTGCACGTAAAGGCTGCGGGTCGCGGCGTAGTAGTCGACCGAGGAGGCTTCCAGCTCGTCGGTGGCGTCGAGCGTCCGCGACCGGGCATCGAGCACCGTCGCCACGGTCCGGGCGACGGTCAGCTCGTCCGCCTCGGCATCGTGGAGGGCAATCCGGACCGGATCGGCCAGGGTGTCCACGACGAGGCCGCCGGTATCCCGGAGCGAAGACGGGCCCAGCAGCGGCAGAACGACGTAGAACCCCGGCTCCACGCCCCAGACGGCCAATGTCTGGCCGAAATCCTCATTCTCGTAGGGGATGCCGGCGCCGTTGTAGTCGGCAAGGTCGAACACGCCGCCCAATCCCACGGTCGTGTTGATCAGCATGCGCGCGGCCGCATGATCGACCCCTTGCCAATCGCCTTGCAGCGCCTGGTTGGCGATGATGATCGGGCTGCGCAGGTTGCGCAGGAAGTTGGTCACGCCATCGCGGGCCAATTCGGGCACCACGCCGCCGTAGATCTCCGCCGCCGGGCGGACGACGGCGCCGTCGACAAGCTGATTGAGCCCGAAGGTCACCCGATTGACCGGTTCCAACGGGTCGGCGATGCCGCCGACGTCGATCTCGTCCGACGGTGCGGTCGCGCAAGCCGATATGGCGACGGCAGCGATGCCCAATAGGGCAAGACGGCAGGATTTGCGCGCGATGCTCATCGGTTCTCGCAAGCTTTGGGAATGCCGACGGTGCGCACCGTACCCGCGCACCGGGCCGAAAGGAGGACCAGACCATGCGCGACTCGTGGACGCGCGTTTCGGTTTCCTACCATACCGTCATGAGGAGGCCAACTCACCGGCCAAGGACACCGTGCAGGTTTCCCGATGGCGATGCCGGCTTTACACATTCATAAAGATATCTTTATATATACCAATCGGTCGGGTAGGATGGATCCGGGGAGAGGGGTCGGTGGAAGAATTGCTGCAGGGCTTGCGGGCGGCCGCCGAACCGACGCGCCTCCGCATCGTCGCCCTATGCGCCCATGCGGAACTGTCGGTGAGCGACCTGACCCAGATCCTCGGGCAGAGCCAGCCGCGCGTCTCGCGCCACCTGCGCATGCTGCTGGACGCCGGGCTGCTGCAGCGGCACCGGGAAGGCACCTTCGCCTATTTCCGGCTGGCGGCAGGGCACCGGACCGACGGTCTGGCGCGTCTGATCGTCGATCTGCTGCCGCCGGACGATCCGATCGTGACCCTCGACCTGGAGCGCCTGCAGGCGATCAAGGAGGCGCGGGCCCAGCAGGCCATGGCCTATTTCGCGGCCAATGCCGAAGACTGGGACCGCATCCGGGTGCTGCATGCCGACGACGAAGCGGTCGAAGCGGCGTTGCTGGGGGCCGTCGGTCCCAACCCGATCGGCCGACTGCTGGACCTGGGCACCGGCACCGGCCGCATCCTGGAACTGCTGGGTCAACGCGCCGACCATGCCGTAGGGGTCGATCTGTCCCGCGAAATGCTGAACGTCGCACGCAGCAAGCTGGAACGCTCTCACCTCAACCAGATCCAGATCCGTCACGGCAATCTCTATCAGCTGCCGTTTCCGAACAACAGTTTCGACATCGCCGTGATGCACCAGGTTCTGCATTTTCTTGAGGATCCGGGCGAAGCGTTGGCGGAGACCGCACGTGTACTGGTACCGGGCGGGCGCTTGTTCATCGTCGACTTCGAGCAGCATGATCTGGACGACCTCGCCAGGAACCATGCGCATCGCTGGCTCGGCTTCACGGCCGATCAGGTCGAAAGCTGGCTCACCCAGGCGGGGTGTGCCGTCGACCCCGTTCAGCGGCTGGCGGGCGAAAGCCTGAACATCCTGCTCTGGCAGGGCCGGCGCCGGGCCAGCAACGTCACCCCGCTCCCCCCTTCCCAGGCTCAAAAGGCAACCGCGTCATGACGACCAGGATCGCGATCAGTTTTGAGTTCTTTCCGCCGAAGACCGACAAGGGGTTGGCCAATCTGGTCACGACCGCACGGCGGCTGGCGGGCTTCAGGCCGAGCATGATGACCGTCACATGCGGTGCGGGCGGCTCGACGCGGGATACGACGCCGGCGACGATCCGGTCCATCAAGCGGGCCACGGGGCTTGCCGTCGCCGCCCACCTGACCTGTGCCGGGCTGCCGCGGTCGGTGATCGACGGGATCGCGCGCGAGTACTGGCGGGACGGCATCCGCAACATCGTGGCCCTGCGCGGCGATCCGCCCGGCGGGCTCGACAAGGACTACGTCCCCCATCCCGACGGCTACGCCTATTCCAGCGATCTGGTGTCTGGTCTCAGGGCGATCGGCGATTTTGACATTAGCGTGTCGGCCTATCCGGAAGTGCATCCGCAGGCCCGCGATGCGGCAGCCGATCTCGACGCCTTGCGCAAGAAGCAGGATGCCGGCGCCCACCGGGCGATCACGCAGTTCTTCTTCGACAATGCCGACTTCCTGCGCTTCCGGGACCGGGCAGCGGCGGCGGGCGTCACCCTCCCCCTCGTCCCCGGCATGATGCCGATCGCCAACTTCCAGAAGGTCGCGGGCTTCGCCGCCGGCTGCGGCGCCAGGATTCCGGTGGCCCTGGCCGGCCTGTTCGACGGGGTGGCCGGCGACGATCCGCGTCACCCGATGATCGCGGCCGTCTACGCCGCCGACCAATGCCGCGGCCTTATCGCCGAGGGGGTGGACCGGTTCCACTTCTACACCATGAACAAGCCGGATCTCACGGGGGCGGTCTGCCGGCTGATCGGCCTGCCGGAGGATCAGCAGGCGCCACCGACCCGGGCCGCTGCGTGAGCCGCGACACGCCGGCCGTCGCACGCCCCGCCCCGTTTGACCGAACCGCTCGACGCATGACCTCCGATCGCCAAGACCAGCTGCACGAACTCGCCCGCGACCGCATCCTCGTCCTCGACGGGGCGATGGGGACGATGATCCAGCGCCACGTGCTGGATGAAGGCGATTTCCGAGGACCTCGCTTCGCGGACTGGGGACAGGACGTCAAGGGCAACAACGACCTGTTGACCCTGAGCCAGCCCGATCTGATCCGCGACATCCATCGGGAATACTTCGCCGCCGGCGCCGACATCGCCACCACCAACACCTTCAACTCGACCTCCATCTCCCAGGCCGATTACGGCATGGAGGCGCTGGTGCCGGAGTTGAACCGAGCGGCCGCGTGCCTGGCCCGGGAAGCCGCGGACGCGTTCATCGCCCGGAACCCGGCAAAGCCGCGCTTCGTTGCCGGGGCCCTGGGCCCGACCAACCGCACCGCCTCGATCTCCCCGGACGTCAACAATCCGGCCTTCCGCAACGTCTCCTTCGATGAACTCCGGGTCGCCTACGCCGAAGCCACCGAGGCGCTGATCGAGGGCGGAGCCGATCTCCTGCTGGTCGAGACGATCTTCGACACCCTCAACGCCAAGGCTTGCCTGTTCGCGATCGACGAAGTGTTCGAGGCACGCGGGCAAACGCTGCCGGTGATGATCTCCGGCACCATCACCGATCTGTCCGGCCGGACCCTGTCAGGCCAGACGCCCGAGGCGTTCTGGTACGCCCTCAAGCATGCCCGTCCGTTCAGCGTCGGCTTCAACTGCGCCTTGGGGGCCGAGGAACTGCGGCCGCATCTGGCCGAGCTGGCCCGGGTCGCCGAAACGCTGATCTCCAGCCACCCCAATGCCGGTCTGCCCAACGCCTTCGGCGGCTATGACGAGACGCCGGACCAGACGGCCGGCCATCTTGGTCAGTGGGCGCAGGACGGGTTGGTCAACATCGTCGGCGGCTGCTGCGGGACGACGCCCGACCATATCCGCGCCATCGCCGCGGCGGTCGACGGCGTGTCCCCACGCGAGATCCCGACGCTGCCCGGCCGCATGCGGCTTTCGGGGCTCGAGCCCTTCGTCATGCCGACCACTCAGACCGGCGCCGACGCGGTCTATTGACCGATCCGCCGCCGCCGCCATTCCTTTCCCAGCGCCCGACGAGCCCGCCCGCCATGCCCAACAGCGTCTTCATCAATATCGGGGAACGGACCAACGTCACCGGCTCGGCCAGGTTCCGCAAGCTGATCGTCGACGGCGACTACGAGGCCGCGCTCGAGGTCGCGCGCCAGCAGGTGGAAAGCGGCGCCCAGATTGTCGACGTCAACATGGACGAGGGCATGCTCGATGGCGAGCAGGCCATGATGACGTTCCTGAACCTGATCGCCGCCGAACCCGACATCGCCCGCGTTCCGGTGATGATCGACAGCTCCAAATGGTCGGTGATCGAAGCCGGGCTCAAATGCGTGCAAGGCAAGGCGATCGTCAATTCGATCAGCCTGAAGGAAGGCGAAGCGCCGTTCCTGGAGCAGGCCCGCAAGGTCCGCCGCTACGGGGCCGCCGTGGTGGTGATGGCGTTCGACGAGCAGGGCCAGGCGGAGACCGCCGACCGCAAGGTGGAGATCTGCACCCGCGCCTATCGCCTGTTGGTGGACGAGGTCGGCTTCGACCCCCAGGACATCATCTTCGATCCCAACATCTTCGCCGTGGCCACCGGGATCGAGGAGCACAACAACTACGCCGTCGACTTCTTCGAGGCGACCCGGCGGATCCGGGAGACCCTGCCCGGCTGCCACGTCTCGGGCGGCCTGTCCAACGTGTCGTTCAGTTTCCGCGGCAACAACGCCGTGCGGGAGGCGATGCATTCCTGCTTCCTCTATCACGCCATTCCGCTGGGCATGGATATGGGGATCGTCAATGCCGGGCAGATCACCGTCTACGACGATATCCCGATCGAGCTCCGCGACACGGTCGAGGACGTGCTGCTGAACCGGCGCGAGGACGGGACCGAACGGCTGCTCGACATCGCCGAACGGTTCAAGAAGGGCGGTGGCGCCAAGAAGACCGTCGATCTGAGCTGGCGCGAGGGACCGGTCGCCGACCGGCTGACCCATGCCCTGGTCAACGGCATCGCCGACTATGTCGACCAGGACACCGAGGAGGCGCGCCGGCAGTTCGACCGGCCCCTGCAGGTGATCGAAGGCCCGCTGATGGACGGGATGAACGTCGTCGGCGACCTGTTCGGCTCGGGCAAGATGTTCCTGCCCCAGGTGGTCAAGTCCGCGCGGGTGATGAAGAAAGCGGTGGCGTATCTGCTCCCCTATATCGAGCAGGAGAAGGCCGATACCGGCGACACGTCGGACAATGCCGGCAAGATCCTGCTCGCGACCGTCAAGGGCGACGTACACGACATCGGCAAGAACATCGTCGGCGTCGTCTTGCAGTGCAACAACTTCGAGGTGATCGACCTCGGGGTGATGGTGCCGGCGGCCAAGATCCTGGAAACCGCCAAGGCGGAGCGGGTGAACATCATCGGGCTGTCCGGGCTGATCACCCCCAGCCTGGACGAGATGTGCTACGTCGCTTCGGAGATGAAGCGGGACGGCTTCGGGGTGCCGCTGCTGATCGGCGGGGCGACGACCAGCAAGATGCACACCGCCGTCAAGATCGCGCCGAACTACGATCACGAGGTTATCTATGTAACCGACGCCAGCCGGGCCGTCGGGGTGGCGCAATCGCTGGTGTCGACGGATCTGCGCAAGCCCTATGGCGACCGCATCCGAGCCGAGTACGGCAAGCTGCGGGACGGATTCCTGGCCAGCCAGCACACCAAGAAGCGTCAGCCCCTGGCGGCGGCGCGGGCCAACGGGATCCGGCTCGACTGGGCGGCGTTCCAACCCGTCCGGCCGCAGCGGTTCGGTGTGCAGGTGCTGGAAGACTACGACCTGGCCGAACTGGTCACCCGGATCGACTGGAAACCGTTCTTCGCCACCTGGGAGCTGGCGGGGAGGTTCCCGCAGATCCTGGACGATCCGGTCGTCGGCGAGGCGGCCCGATCGGTCTACAACGATGCCCGCGCCATGCTGCAGCGGCTGATCGCCGAGCGGTGGACGGTCGCCAAGGCCGTCTTCGGCTTCTGGCCGGCCAATACCGTCAACGACGACGACATCGAGCTCTACGCCGACGAAGACCGCTCGGAGGTCATAGCCACGTTCCAGACCCTGCGGCAGCAGATGGTCCGGGAACGGGAGGGGCGAACCAATGCGGCCCTGGCCGACTTCATCGCGCCGAAGGACAGGGGGCCGATCGACTATATCGGCTGCTTCGCCGTGACCGCCGGAGAAGGGATCGAAGAACGCGCCGCGCAGTTCAAGGCCGACAACGACGACTACAACGACATCCTCGTCAAGGCTTTGGGCGACCGGCTGGCCGAAGCTTTCGCAGAACGCCTGCATGAACGCGTCCGCACGGAGTTCTGGGGCACCGACCCGGACGAAGACCTCACGAACGAGGCGCTGATCGCTGAGAAATACAGGGGAATCCGGCCGGCCCCGGGCTATCCGGCCTGCCCGGATCACTTGCAGAAGAAGACCCTGTTCGATCTGCTGGACGCGCCGGGCCGGATCGGCCTCACCTTGACCGAGAGCATGGCGATGACCCCGGCCGCAGCCGTCAGCGGATGGTATTTCGGCCATCCCGAGAGCCGGTACTTCGGGGTCGGCAAGATCGAGCGCGACCAGGTGGAAGACTATGCCCGCCGGGCCGGCCTGCCGCTGGCCGAGGCCGAGCGCTGGCTGGGGCCGAACCTGAACTACGACCCGGCGAGCTACGCCGGAGCGGCCCGGGACCGAGCGGCGTAGCGACCGCGTCCGGCGCACCCACGACCGGCTCGGGGTGACGCCGAAGATGTCCTAACCGGCAATGGTGGTCCTGGGGTTCTGAGGAGGGGTGACCGTGGATGCCCGTCGCCGCGCCGTCGTCGGATGTCGCGTAAAGGTTCCGAAGGACCGTGTTGCCGGGATGTGGATGGCGCTACCGCTTTATCTCCGCTTGCGGGAACGCTAGATACGGGGCGTCCGTCCGCGGTGCATCGTTCCAAAGGGGCCTTCGTGCCCGGCACCGCCAGCCGACGGCTCACCGCTGCCGACCTGCCCCCGTGCGCCCGTTGCCGATCGACCGCCGTCGCGACGTCATGCGGCCGGCCCCATAGAGTTGCGCCACTCCATGACTGTATCCGACTCCGTCTCCTTACGCTCCCCCACCTCGACGCCGAAGGTCGGCATGGTCAGCCTGGGCTGTCCCAAGGCGCTGGTGGATTCCGAGCGGATCCTGACCAAGCTCCGGGCCGACGGCTACGCCATCTCCCCCGACTATGCCGGGGCCGACGTGGTGCTGGTGAACACCTGCGGCTTCCTGGATACCGCGCGGCAGGAGTCCCTGGATGCGATCGGCGAGGCGCTGGCCGAGAACGGCCGGGTGATCGTCACCGGCTGCCTGGGGGCGGAGGCCGACCTGATCCACAAGACGCATCCGGGTGTGCTGGCCGTCACCGGCCCCCAGCAATACGAGCAGGTGGTCACCGCCGTGCACGAGGCCGCACCGCCGGCCCCCGATCCGTTCGTCGACCTGGTGCCGCCGCAGGGGATCAAGCTCACCCCCCGGCACTACGCCTATCTGAAGATTTCGGAAGGCTGCAATCATAGCTGCAGCTTCTGCATCATCCCGTCGATGCGCGGCAAGCTGGCCAGCCGGCCGGCCCGCGACATCCTGTTCGAGGCCGAGCGGCTGGTCATCGCCGGGGTCCGCGAGTTGCTGGTGATTTCCCAGGACACCAGCGCCTACGGCGTCGACCTCAAGCATGCGCAGAGCAACTGGCATGGCCGGCAGGTCGCCGCGCGGATGACCGATCTGTGCGACGCGCTGGGAGATCTGGGCGCCTGGGTGCGGCTGCACTACGTCTACCCCTACCCGCATGTCGACGCCGTCATCCCGTTGATGGCGGCCGGCAAGGTGCTGCCCTATCTGGATATCCCGTTCCAGCACGCATCGCCAAAGGTGCTGAAGGCGATGAAGCGGCCGGCGCACCAGGCACGCACCCTCGACCGCATCAGGAGCTGGCGGGCGACCTGCCCCGACCTGACCGTGCGCTCCACCTTCATCGTCGGGTTCCCCGGCGAGACCGAGGAGGATTTCCAGATCCTGCTCGACTGGCTGGAGGAAGCGCAGTTGGACCGGGTCGGCTGCTTCAAGTTCGAGCCGGTCGACGGCGCCGCCGCCAACGCCTTGCCCGATCCGGTCCCCGAGACCGTCAAGCAGGAGCGGTACGACCGGTTCATGGCGGCCCAGCAGGCGATCTCCGCCAAGCGGCTGGCCGCGAAGGTCGGCCAGGTCGTCGATGTCCTGATCGACGAGGTTGATGAGGACGGGGCGATCGGCCGGTCCAAGGCGGACGCACCGGAGATCGACGGCGCCGTCTACCTCAACGGCGATACCGGGGTGGCGGTCGGGGACATCGTGCCGGTGCGGATCGAACAGGCCGACGAGTACGATCTTTGGGGCCTGCGAGTCGATGAGGACGACTGAAATCGGCCTTCAGATGAGAATAGCTATCGAACTCATTCATGTGCTTTCGGATGGCAGATCGACCGAACGGCAGTAATCGCGATCGCCTCTCAAAATCGATTGAAGACAAACTCGTCGGTTCCGGTTGACCCGATGTTTCAACCGACACAGATTTTTGCCGAAGGCCGAGATTCCGGCAGGGCTCGGCGCCTGAGACCGATGAGGGAAGCGCTGCCATGTTCGGCCGATTGAACAATCGCCGCCACTTCAAGGAACTTTCGGAAAAGGAGATCCTGGCGCTCGCCATTTCCTCCGAAGAGGACGACGCCCGGATCTACATGACCTATGCCGAGCAAATCCGGCAGGACTACCCGGCCACCGCCGAGATGCTGGACGGCATGGCCAAGGAGGAGGAACGCCACCGCCAGCGGTTGATCGACCTCTACCGTACGCGGTTCGGAGAGGTGATCCCCCTGCTCCGCCGCGAACATGTCGCCGGCTACTACACCCGCAACCCGGTGTGGCTGATCGGCTCCCTCGGCGTGGAGCGGATCCGCAAGGAGGTCTGGGGGATGGAGCATGCCGCGCGGGAATTCTACCAGCGCGCCGCCACGCGTGCGACCGACGCCTCCACCCGCAAACTGCTCGGCGACCTGGCCCTGGCCGAGGCGGGCCATCAGAAGCTCAGCGACCGCCTCACATCCAAGCATCTGACCGGCGAGGCCAAGACCGAGGAAGACGCGCTCGCCCACCGGCAATTCGTCCTGACCTGGGTACAGCCCGGTCTGGCCGGCCTGATGGACGGCTCGGTCTCCACCCTGGCACCGATCTTCGCCACCGCCTTCGCCACACAGGACCCCTGGACGACGTTCCTGGTCGGCCTAGCCGCCTCGGTCGGGGCCGGCATCTCCATGGGGTTCACCGAGGCCGCCTCGGACGACGGCACGATCTCCGGCCGGGGCTCTCCGCTCAAGCGGGGCTTCGCCTCCGGCATCATGACCGCGGTCGGCGGTCTGGGGCATGCCCTGCCCTATCTGATCCCCGACTTCTGGACCGCCACGACGATCGCGATCATCGTGGTGTTCTGCGAGCTGTGGGCGATCGCCTGGATCCAGAAGCGGTTCATGCAGACCCCGTTCCTGCGGGCAGCATTGCAAGTGGTGCTCGGCGGATCCCTGGTGTTTGCCGCCGGCATCCTGATCGGCAGCGCTTAGGCAAAGCGGCGCGGACCGGTGGCCGCTGTCCGATCGCATGGCGACCTGATAGAGTGGCGGGAAAAGGCCAAGCGGTGCCGCGCTACCGTGACAACCCGCCTGGCCAGGATCTGGAGGCTCCCCACGATGCGTCTCAAGGCGTTCGCCGCGGCTGGATTGGCCATCACCCTCGCCGCACCGGTGGCGGCCCAGCAGTATCAGCCCTGGACACCGCCGGGGACCGGCGTCGGCGACATCACCGGCGGTGCCGTCGAAGACCGATCGGTGGAGGCGGTGCTCGACACGCTGACCGATCTGATCGCCGCCGGGCGGCGGGACCGCGCGGCGAGCCCGGACTTCCTGGCGGATCTCGACGCCCTGGTCGCGCGATACACCAACCCCTGGCCCCGGGTGATCGCCACGGACGGCTTCGCCGACGGCAACTACACCCGCAACCCGTCCTGGCAGGTGATCCGGGGGCGCTGGATCGTCGACGGCAATCAGGGACTGCGGCCGACCTCATCGGAAACCGCCGGTTCGGCCCCGTCCGACCGGCGGGAGGTGTCGACCGAGGAACTGGCGGTCCGTCTGCTCGGCACCTTGCTGGCGGGCAGCGCCCAGGGCAGCGGCACCGCACCGGCCCAACCGACACCGGCCGCCCTGCGGGAGCCCGGCACGATCGCTCTGGGCACCGGCATCACCAACGCGTTCGCCATCGGCGTCGATATCGGGGATCCTGATGGGCGGGGCGACCTCGAGTTCCGGACCTATCAGCGGGGACCGGACGGGATCGGCTACCGGCTCCGTGTCGACTTCGACCAACGGCCGGCGCTGACCCTGTATCGGGTCGGGTCCCGCGGCACGACCCTGATCGCCGCCAGCGCCGACAGCGTCGCCCCCAGCACCGGCCGGGCGATCCAGGTGATCTGGCTGCGCCGGCCGAACGGGGGCATGCAGGTGCTGCTTGGCGATCAGGCCGTGCTGGAAGTGACCGACACCGGCTTCCGCGACCCCTGGGAAGGGCTGGCGATCCATAGCGAGTCCGGCAGCCCGATCGTCCGCCGGATTGAAATCGCCGGAACGGCCGGATAGCCCTTCGTTCCGGCACGAAGCCGCCAGCCGCCGCAGGCGCTGCCGGTCCCCTGCCACGGCGTGCCCGTGCACCGCGTGCGGGCCCGAGGTGACCACCAACCCGTTGCCGGAGTGTGCGACCGATGCCCGACGTGCTGGGCGATCTCAGCTTCACATGGCCGTTCTACGCCGCCGCGGTGCTCGGCTATCTGTTGGGCTCGATCCCCTTCGGTCTGGTTCTGACCAGGCTCGCCGGATATGGCGATATCCGCCGGATCGGATCGGGCAACATCGGCGCAACCAACGTGCTGCGCACCGGCAACAAGCCCTTGGCCCTGGCCACGCTGATCCTCGACAGCGGCAAGGGCGCCATCGCGGTCGTCCTGGGCTATCAGTTCGGTACCGACATGGCGGTTCTGGCCGGCGGCGGCGCGATGCTGGGGCACAGCTTTCCGATCTGGCTCCGGTTCAAGGGCGGCAAGGGGGTGGCGACCGCTCTGGGCACGCTGTTGGCGATCGCTCCGGTGGTCGGGGTCACCGCCTGTCTGACCTGGCTGCTGACGGCGGCCGTCTTCCGGATATCGTCTCTTGCCGCCCTCGTCGCCTTGGCGGCGGCACCGGCCGTTGCCTATCTTCTGGCCGTTTGGCCACTGCCGGAAGGCGGTGCCTGGCTGGCGGTCGCCGGTCCCTACGCCTCGGACCCCCAGCGGGCGGAGTTGGCCCTGTTCATCGCGGTGCTGGTATGGATCCGCCATGCCGCCAACCTGAAACGCCTGTTGAGGGGTGAGGAACCTCGGATCAACGTGACAGGACGGTAGCAACGGCCGGTCGCGACGGCCCGGTGGCGTCCGTCCGTGCGTGGTAAGCGGCGGTTAATCGCCCGGCGCTATCGTCGACGGTCTTGACGAACCGCCATGCGCCTCGGATGCCCCTGCCCGCTCCCCGCCCTTCGTTCCGCCCCGGTGGCCGCCGTGCGCTGTCCACCGAGGTCGACATCGTCGACGCCCGCAAGCCCGGCACGGTGGTCCGGCAAGCCGAGATCGCCGAGATCGTCGAGTTGCATCACCGCTACCTCTCCGGCCGCGACGGCAGCCGCCGCCTCAACCTGGCGCTGTGCGTGGCCGAAGGGCTGAGACTGGACGGCCTCGACCTGACCGATGCGGAACTGCGGGGGAGCAAGCTGCAGCGTGCCTCGATGGTCGGCACGAACCTGACGCGGGCCAACCTGTTCGGTGCCGATCTGCGAACGGCCGACATGCGCCGCAGCGTGCTGACCCATGCCGATCTCCGCGGCGCCATCCTGCGCGGCACCAACATGGAAGGCGCCATTCTCCGACAGACCGACGCCCGCGGCGGCAAGCTGGTCAGCAAGAAGCAGGGCGGCGATCTGGTCGCCTTGAACGAGGATACCGAAGCGGTCGCCCAGCGGGCCGCCGCCCTTCTGAACCTCCGCTTCGCCGATCTGACGGGGGCCAAGTTCCACGAACGGGAGATGCAGTCGACCGATCTGACCGGCGCGATCCTGAAGAACGCCGACCTCAGCGGTGCGGATCTGAGCCATTGCATTCTCCGCGGCGTCAGCTTCGAGGGAGCCAATCTCTATCAGGCGAACCTTACCGGAGCCGTCCTGCACGGTGCGGTCCTGACCAATGCCAATCTGAGCGATACGGTGCTGGACGGGGCGGATCTGAACGCGGCGATTTTCGAGGAGACGGCTCTGATCCATGCACGCATGGTCGGAGTGGCGATGCCGAAGGCGCTGAACGAGCTGGACGTAACCATGCGGGAGCTGCTCGAGAACCATGAGCGCTACCTGCAGTCCCTCGGCAAGGCCGGCCGGCGTGCCAACCTGTCGGGGTATGATCTGTCGGAAAAGAACCTCTCCGAACTGCAACTTGCCGCCGCCGATCTCGAGCGGGCGCTCATGGTCAAGACCAACTTCACCAGCACGAATCTGTCGATGGCCCGGATCAGCGGCGCCAACGGCATGGAAGCCCGGTTCGTCGACAGCGTCCTTCGCGGCACAAACTTCGTCGATGCGGTGCTCTCCAACGCCGTCTTCCGGGGGGCCAACGGCAAGGCCGTGCCGATCTCCGGCGGCAAAGGGATCCGGTGGAAGACCGGGTTCACCGGCGCGATCCTGGACGGGGCGGATCTGTCCCGCGGGGACTGGGAAGAAGCGGATTTTCGGGGCGCCTCCCTTCGAGATGCCGATTTCCGGAACAGCCACCTCATAGGCGCGCGCTTCGACCAGGCCGACCTGACCGGGGCGGACTTCCGGGGCGCGGACCTCGGCGGTGCGGCGCTGGACGACGCGATCGGCTTCGAGCCCTGACCGGACCGGTTGGCGACCGCCAAGCGGACACACGGGCCGGGTGCGCCAATCCGCCACGGTCTCGCCTACAGCCCCTCGAGCCTCTTGCAATCCCGTAACAGCCCGAAAAAAGGCGCAATTGGACGGCAATTGGCTACACCCGATGACATAAGCGTTGCATTCATCTATGGTTGTGCGATCATCAGGAGTTAGCTACTCCTGAAAGGTGACAGCTGTTTGGACAACGAGAGGGCAAGGCCATGGCGCCCGACACGATCGCACCTGCTGTCTTGGAAAACAGCCCCAAGACGATACCCCCCACACCGGCACCACAGTTCGCACTCGGTGAGCTCCTGCAGTTCAGGGTCGCCTTGCTTGCCAACCTGCTGGAGCGGATCTCCAGCCAGGCACTGCAGTCCCAGTTCGGCTTGCGAATCACCGATTGGAGAGTGCTTGCGGTGATCGCCGGCAGTCCCGGAATCTCGGCCAACGAGATCGCGATCAGGACCGCCACGGACAAGGGCTGGGTCAGCCGGTCGGTCACGCAGCTCGACCGCAACGGCCTGATCGAACGGACCGTCGACCGGCAGGACAGCCGCCGCTACCGACTGACACTGACCCGCCGAGGGCGGGCGATCTTCGACCAGGCCGCCGCCGGCGCCCTGGCGCGGCAGGAGGAGCTGGTCGGTGCGATGCCGGCCGACGAAAGGGCACGGCTGATGGACAGTCTGCAGGAGCTGATCGTTCAGGCCAAGCGCTTGCAGCAAAGCCCGATCTTCGAGGCCTGAACGACGGTTTGGCGGGCGAACCCGGGCGCGATCCGTTCTCGGCCGAAGACGGCCCCGGAGAGGCGGCACGGGTCCAGGGGTCTGTAGGCGAACGCCTATCCCGACATGTGCGGAGATGACCCCGTCTGAAGTCGTCCTCGTTCAAGCGCTACGCGAGGTTTGCCTCGCACGCGCTCGGGCGCGCTTGCCCTGCCGCGACGCGCCTTGCTCATCGCGGCTTGGTATTACGGGTCGGCCGACACCGGCGGAGCGACCAGATCGATCGGCTGGTCCCGCCCCGACAGCCTCACCGCCCGGAACTCGCGCCAATCCGGCCCGGCCCCGCCTGCAGCCTCGGCGGCGATCCGGCTGATCAGCAGCGGCGTGCCGACCGACTTCGTCGCCGCTTCCAGCCGCTGCGCGACGTTGACGGTATCCCCGACGACCGTGAACTCCAACCGTTCGAGGCCGCCAACCGTGCCGACGAAGGCCGGGCCGTAATGGATACCGATCCCCACCACCAAGGGCAGGCTACCGGACCTCTCCGACCGCTGCCGGTTCCATCCCCGCAGCCGACTGCACAAGTCAAGTCCGGCGGCAATCGCCGCTTTGGCTTCGGTACCGGTCGAGGGCCCAGGCACCCCGAACACCCCCATCGCGGCATCGCCGATGAACTTGTCGACGATGCCGCCCCGCCCCTCGATAGCGAGGGTCACCTCCCGACGATAGCGGCCCAGCAGCGCGCCGACATCGGCCGGATCCATCGCCTCGGCGAGCGTGGTGAACCCGCGGATGTCGGCGAACAGCACCGCGACCCGTTGCTGCCGACCGCGGCCGACGGTCTCGAGCCCCTGCGTGGCGATGGCGTCGGCGATCGCTTGCGGCAGGAAGCGGGACAGATCGGCACGCGCCTGGGTGGTCTCGATCCCGCGCAGCAGCGTTTGCCGACCCCGCATGACCGCCAGCGTCAGGACGCCGGCCAGCATGCCGACGATCGCCACCCGCGCCACCGCCACACCCGGGGTGAACAGGAACCCGACCCCTTCGGGCGGCGGCCCACCGGGATGGGGCAGCCAGCCGCGATAGACGGCCAGGAGGGACCCCAGATCGATCACCGCGAAGGTGAGGAAGCAGACGGGCACCGTCCAGATCCCGTAGCGCAGCCCGGCCAGGGCCAACAGGATCGGGATGAACAGAAACGGCGGCAGCGCCCCGGTCATCTCGATCGGTATGCCGTAGACATACGTCGCCGCGACCATCACCAGGGACACCCAAGCGGTATCGAATACGCTGAACCAGAGCCCCAGCCGCGGGTGGTAGAGGCCCAGCCGCACCACCAGCAGCGCAGCCAGCGCGGTTGCGAAAGCCACGCCATACGCGATGAAGGCCGCCACGTTCCGGGCCGCATACCCTTCCGGCGCCAGGGTGACATACATGAAGGCGAACCCCACGATGAGGATCAGCCGGACCAGCGATGCGGTTCGGAAGGCTCTGGCATCGGCGTCGTTGAACAGGGCGAGCAAGCGCGGGTTCATGGCCCGGATTGTACCATCAAGACCCGTCACGGACTGCACGTTGGCTCACATCGGCGGCAGCGCCTCACGCCGCGTCCAGCGGCAGCAGGCGCGCACCGGCCCCGCCTCGATCGAGCGCGTGCCTCAACCAGCCAAGCGCGGGACCCACGGTATCGGTCAGGCCATAGGGGGGGCGGATCAGCAGCATGCCGGTACCGGTCAGCCGGTTGTCGTCGCGGGGCGGCAAGATTTCCAGTTCGACGACGAGCCCCTCCCGCACCCCCAGGCTCTGCAACTCGCCGACCAGCCGCCGGCGCGCCCCGATCGCCTTGATCGGATACCACAGGGCGATCTGACCGGTCGGCCAGCGGGTCGCAGCCTCGGCCACGGCGCGGGCCGCCCGCACGGCCTCATCGGCCCGTTCGAACGGCGGATCGATCAGCACCAGTCCGCGACGGATCGGTGGCGGCAGCAGCCCCCGCACCGCCTCGTAGCCGTCCCGGCAATGCAGCGCGACCCGCGGATCGGCCCCCAGCGCGCCCTTGAGCGTTCCGAAATCGTCCCGATGCAGTTCCACGGCGATCAGCCGATCCCGGGGCCGCATCAGCGCCAGGGCCAGCGCCGGCGACCCCGGATAGCGGCGGACCCCGACCGGACCCGGGTTCGCCGCACGCACCGCCTGCCGATACGGCAGCAGCGCGTCCGGCCAGTCCGGGCGGGCGATGACCGCCCGGATCCCGCCATCGGCTTCGCCGGTCTTGCGGGCCTCTTCCCCATGCAGATCGTACCAGCCGATCCCCGCATGGGTGTCGATCATGCAGAACGGCTTGTCCTTGCGTTTGAGCTGCGCCAACAGCAGGGTCAGGAGGGCGTGCTTGAAGACGTCCGCGAAACTGCCGGCGTGATAGGCATGGCGATAATTCATCGACGGGATGGCGAGGGTCTTGGCGGCGATGGCTGGACGCAACGGTCCATGGTACGGCTCGGATGATCCGCCAACAACGCCGGGGCGGCGGCGGCCGTCAATGGCCGATCGCGACCACCGCCGGGGCGACCGGGCATGCCCCTGCTGACGCTGCTGGGCCGGTGGCTGGACCGCGGCGCCACCGGCCTGTTCGGGGTGGCCGGGGCGGGGGGCGGCTCCCAGACCTCGGCCTTTCTCGACGCCTATCGACAGAACCTGGCCGGCCGGGTGGATGAGCTCGGCCGGATCGTGGCCGGCTTCGAGGCCCGGGCGGACCGGGCCGGCCTGCCGCTGGATGCTTACGTGACGGCGTTCACCGGCAACGGGAGCGCGGTCATCCGGTGGGAAGGCGAGGCCATGGCCGCCACCATCGAGCGCTACCGGGCGCTGGCAGACGCCCTTTCCGCGATCGACCGATCGACCCCGCTGACCGAACCCTTCGTCGCCCTGGGTGGCCTCGACCCCAGAACGGCGGCCGATGCCTGGGCCGCCTTCACCCCGGCCCTGCCTCTGGACGTCGCCGGGATGGGCTACACGCTGGCCGGCGCGATCGTCCTCAT
>JANQKE010000139.1 GCA_028281265.1 Alphaproteobacteria bacterium
CGCCCATGAGGGTTGCATGCCGGCGGCACGCGTGCCTTGGTAGGGAGCGTGTTCGCCCCGTCCGTGCATCGAGCCCGGCATGCCCGACCCTGCCTCGCCTCACGATCGCGACCGGCCGCCGGTCCCCCGGATCGACGGCGACCCTCGGCATCCCGGGTCGGAAGACCGTCCGGTCGGGCTGGTGCCCCCGAACCTGCCGGTCGGCCGGTACGAGCTGCGGTTCCGGGCGGTGGAGCGGGTGTTCTGCGCCCCGATGGCGGGGGCGATGTGGCGTGGTGTGCTGGGCCGGGCGCTCAAGCACATGGCCGACGGGCTCGCCCCCGTGCCGCGCGGGCTGTCGGCGGAGCAGGCGCGCGGGCTCTACCGGGATCTGTTCGAAACGCCGCCCCCGCCCGATGCCGCGAAGATGCGGAAATACACCGCCGTGCCGCATCCCTACACCCTGTTGTCCCTGGACGACGATCGGGTGCTGCAGCCGGAGGAGGCGGCCGTCGTCGGCCTGACCCTGGTCGGCCGGTCCAACGCCGCCCTGCCCGGGGTGGTGGCCGGGTTTCGCCGGGCTGCGGAAACCGGGATCGGCGTGTCCCGCGGCCGGATGGCGCTGGACGCCGTCGATGCGGTGTGGCGACGCGGCGCCGAGGACCGCCAGCCCGTCCATGCCGCCGGCGGAACGGTGACCGTGCCGCCGCCCGAGGTGCCGTCGACCCCGCCGATGCCGCGGTTCGTCGAGGTCCGGATCGTCAGCGCCTTGCGCCTGACCCATCAGGGACGGCTTGCCGGCCC
Organism: Alphaproteobacteria bacterium; assembly: GCA_028281265.1. Taxonomy (GTDB): domain Bacteria; phylum Pseudomonadota; class Alphaproteobacteria; order DSM-16000; family Inquilinaceae; genus JANQKE01. Next base: position 784 of record JANQKE010000139.1, read on the forward strand.
GGACGATTTCCGCGCCCGGGACCTGCTGATGTTCCTGGTCCGGCGGGTGTCGATGCTCAGCACGTTCCACACCGACACGCCGCTCGACACCGATTTCCGCGCCCTCAAGGAGTCCGCCGCCAAGGTCCGCATCGTCGAGCGCAACCTCGCCCTGCACCGGCAGACCCGCCGCTCCTCGACCCAGGGCAGGGAGGTGCCGATGGACGGGCTGGTGGGCTGGTGCGTCCTCGATCTCGCCGGGCAGGGCGCCTTGTGGCCCTATCTGTGGCTGGCCCCGTGGATCCACGCCGGCAAGGCCGCGACAATGGGTCTGGGGGCCGTCACCCTGCACCCGGCCTGAGCGCGCCTTTCACGCCGTCGCGATCGGTCCGGAGGAACGGGCCGCCGGCGGGGCGCTCTTGTCGACGGGCGGCTCGGATCGCCGTGCGGGTCCGGCACGCCCGTTCCGGGCGGCCTTTGCAGACCGCATCCACCCCTACCGAAGCGAGGGGTATCGAACCGCGATTCCGGCCTTAGCCGTTCAAGGCCTTAGCCGGATATCGCGGCGGGACGGATAGGATGGTGGAGGGGAGAGGAGAATCCTCGAACCGGAACAGCGCGCCGGGTCGGCCGGCGGCGCGATACTCAAGATGGTGGAGCCAAGGGGAGTCGAACCCCTGACCTCTACAATGCCATTGTAGCGCTCTCCCAACTGAGCTATGGCCCCGAAATCTTGCCGCCGCGGCAACGGATGCCGGGATGGGGCCCGGCGGCGCGGCGCAGACCCGCTATCTAGCAAAGCCTCCGCCAGGATCAAGCACAAACGGCCCGGCCGTTCCGCCCACCGCCCTCAACGCTGCCATTCCCGGCCGCGCGCCGCGCGGGCGGACGCAAGCGGACGCACCGCCGGTCACCGGTCGTCGGGATCATCGCCGTCATCGAGGTCGACGACGTCGTCCATATCGTCGTCCTCGCTCAACTCGGACGCGTCTTCCAGGACGGCCGACTCGCCGTCATCCTCGAGCGCGGTGTCGGTGAAGCCGGTGTCGGAGCCCCCCGCATCGGTGTCGCCGTCATCGGCGTCGGCGGCCTCGTCCTCCTCGTCGAGGGACTCATCATCGGCCTCGATCTCCTCGGCCTCGTCCTCGACATCGTCGATCTCCTGCTCCTCGGCCTCCGTCTGGGCGGCGGCCGCGGCGGCGCCGGCCGGCTTGCCGGCCTCTTCGGCCACCGCCGCACGGGACCGGCGGGATTTCAGGAAGGCCTCGGGATCGAACTGGGCACCGCAGCTCGGACAAATCACCGGATCCTTGAAGAAATCATAATAGCGCGTACCACAGGCATGACAGATACGCTTGATGCCCCATTCTGGCTTGGCCAACGGGATACTCCTTCACCTCAAAACCAGGGGTCGGACAATGCGGAAGATCGCCGAGATGGGGGCGCCAATGCCACGGGACAACCGGGCTGTCAAAACCAAACGCCCCGGCGGGGATCGACCCAGGCCCGCGGGCGGCGAAAGGCGATCGTCGCCGTCCGCCCGGGCGTTCCGCCCCTTCCCCAAGGATCGCGGACAGGATAGGGCAATAACGTCCCCGCGACCCGCAGCGCAAGGCAACCGATGATCATCGCCATCGACGGCACCGCCGCCTCCGGCAAAGGCAGCTTGGCCAAACGCCTGGCTGCCGCTTTGGGACTCGCCCATCTCGACACCGGCCTGTTGTACCGGGCGGTCGGCATGAAGGTGGCGCGCGCCGGCGGCGACCCCGCCGATCCGGCCCTGGCCGTCGCGGCCGCCCGGAGCCTGACCGATGCCGACCGCGCGGCCGACGATCTTCGCAGCGACCGGGCGGCCCAGGCCGCTTCCCACGCGTCGGCCCTTCCCGGCGTGCGCGCCGCCCTCATCGCGTTTCAACGCGACTTCGCGCACCGGCCGGGCGGCGCGGTGCTGGACGGCCGGGACATCGGCACCGTGATCTGCCCCGACGCGGACGCCAAGTTCTTCGTCACCGCCTCGGCCGAGGAACGGGCCGCCCGCCGGCATCGCGAACTGATCGCGCGCGGGGAGACGGTATCGCTCGACTCCGTGCTGGCGGATCTCAGGGCGCGCGACGACCGGGACCGGAACCGGGCGACCGCCCCGCTGAAACCGGCCGACGACGCCGTCACCATCGACACCACCGGGATCACGATCGCGGCGACGGTCGACCGCGCGCTGGCCGTGCTGGCCGACAAGGGGCTGACGGGAGCCTCTGGCGTCCGAACGGACGCGAGAGGCTCCAACCCTTTGAAGTAGATCACCTTATCTTCGTTCAGACGAGTCCCTCCGAACGCAAGGTCGATCTATCCCGGCCGCCGCGCCGCCAGCTCGACGGCGATCGCCGCCCCCAGCCGGGCGTTGTTGCGCACCAGCGCGATGTTGGTGTCGAGCGAGCGCCCGCCGGTCAGCTCGACCAGCTTGGCCAGCAGGAAGGGCGTCGCGTCCCGTCCGCCGACACCGGCCGCCTCCGCCTCGGCCAGCGCCGCATCGACGGCCCGGCCGATCAGCGCGTCCGGCAGCGCGTCGGCTTCCGGGACCGGGGTGGCGATCACCGTCCCCTGGCCGTTGCCCAAGGCGCGGGCGGTCAGCAGGGTGCGGGCGATGGCCGCCGGGGTATCGAGCCGCAACGGCGCGTCCAGCCCGCTGGAGCGGGTGAAGAAGGCCGGGAACGCGTCCTGGCCGACCGCGATCACCGGCACGCCCTTGGTTTCCAGCACTTCGAGCGTCTTGGCGAGATCGAGGATCGACTTCGCACCGGCGCAGACGACGGCGACCGGGGTCCGGCCGAGCTCTTCGAGATCGGCGGAGACGTCGAAACTGGTCTCCGCACCGCGATGCACCCCGCCGATCCCACCGGTGACGAACACCGCGATCCCGGCCAGATGGGCGGCCTGCATGGTGGCGGCCACGGTCGTCGCCCCCAGCCGCCCGGCGGCCAGCGCCCAGGGCAGATCCCGGCGGCTGAGCTTGGCGACACCGGCGTCGGTCGCCAGCCGCCCCAGCTCATCCGGCCCCAGGCCGATCCGCACGGTGCCGTCCATCACGGCGATCGTCGCCGGTACCGCCCCGCCGTCCCGGATATCGGCCTCGACCGTCCGTGCCGTGTCGAGATTGCGCGGGTACGGCATGCCATGGGCGATGATGGTGCTCTCCAGCGCCACCACGGGCCGGTGCTCGGCCAAGGCGGCGGCCACCTCCGGGGCGAAGGCGAGCAAGGGATGGGTCATGGCGGCGGGCTCCGGACACGGGACGGCAGGCGACCGGAGCCATACACCGCCGCCGCCCTCGAGCACCACGGCCGCATCGGGGACCGGGTGTGCGCGGGCGGCGGGGCCGACCCATGGCCGGATCCCCGCCGGCGCTGCGGGGTCATGCCGGGCGGTCTTTGCCAACCGCGACCGGGGGGCGGGGGCATGGTCCGGCGGTTCGCGGTGCCCAGGCCCCCGAGCGGTTGCGAGCCCGGCGCTTGCGCCGCCATCTCGGCCACCGCCGCGCCCGGAGCGGGATGGCGTCCGGGGCGATCCGCGGTCAGGCGGCCCGGCCGGTGCTGCGCTGCCGGGCCTCGCCGGGATCGACCCCGGCCATCATCAGGCCGAGCGTCTGCTCGTCGGCCTCGGCGGCGTCGACCTCCCCGACGATGAAGCCGTCGAACATCACCAGGATGCGGTCGGCCAGGCTGCGGATCTCGTCGAGCTCCACGGAGACCAGCAGCACCGCCTTGCCGGCGTCGCGCATGGCGATCAGCCGGCGGTGGATGAACTCGATCGCCCCGATATCGACCCCGCGGGTCGGCTGGCCGACCACCAGCATCCGGGGATCCTGCTCCAGCTCTCGGGCGACGATCAGCTTCTGCTGGTTGCCGCCCGAGAAGTTGGCCGCCCGCAGGACGGGGTCGGGCGGACGGACGTCGAAATCCTCCATATAGGTCCGGGTGGCCCGGCGGATGGCACCGGCATCCATCAGGACCTTGCCGTTGAAGGCGGGCAGATGGTGGTAGCCGAGGATGGCGTTCTCCTCCGCCCGGAAACTGGTCACCAGCCCTTCGTGGCTGCGGTCCTCCGGCACATGGGCCAGGCCGATGTCGCGCAGCATCCGGGCGTCGAGATGCGGGATCGCCGTGACCTCCTTGCCGCACAGGCGGATGGTGCCACGGGTCGGCTTCATGATCCCGGTCAGCGCGGCCAGGAGTTCGGACTGGCCGTTGCCGGACACCCCGGCCACGCCGACGATCTCGCCGGCGTGCACGTCGAAGGACACGCCCTTGACCCGGCGGACGCCCAACCGGTCATGCACCTCCAGATCCTGCATCGACAGCACGGTCCGGCCGGGGGCGGCTGGCTTCTTGTCGACCCGCAACAGCACCTTGCGGCCGACCATCAGCTCGGCCAGCTCCTCGGTATCGGTCGCGGCGGTCTCCAGGTTGGCGACCACCTCCCCCCGGCGCATCACCGTCACTTGATCGGTGATCGCCATGATCTCCCGCAGCTTGTGGGTGATCAGGATGATGGTCTTGCCCTGCGCCCGCAGGGTGTCGAGGATCCGGAACAGCTGGTCGGCTTCCTGCGGGGTCAGCACGCCGGTCGGCTCGTCCAGGATCAGGATGTCGGCCCCGCGGAACAGCGCCTTGAGGATCTCGACCCGCTGCTGCACGCCCACCGGCAGCTCGCCCACCGGTGCGTCGATCGGCACCTCCAGGCTGTAGTCGCGCTCCAGCCGTTCCAGCTCGGCCCGCACCCGCCGTTCGCCGCCGATCAGCCGGTAGCCGCCTTCGCTGCCGAGCATGACGTTTTCCAGCACGGTGAACGGATCGACCAGCATGAAGTGCTGGTGCACCATGCCGATGCCCTGGGCGATCGCGTCTTCGGAATCGGTGATCCTCTGGGCCGTGCCGCCGACCCGGATCTCCCCGCTGTCGGCCTGATAGAAGCCGTACAGAATGCTCATCAGGGTCGACTTGCCGGCACCGTTCTCCCCGATGATGCCGTGGATGGTCCCCCGCCGCACCTTGAGGGACACGTCCCGGTTCGCGTGCACCGGGCCGAAATGCTTGTTGATGGCGATCAGCTCGATGGCCGGCGGGACGGCGTGCGCCCCGCCGGCATCGGCTGTCGCGGTGGTCCGGTCGCTCACGCGATCGACCCCCTCGTCACAGGACAGTTCAGGAAACCGGACGCTCAGACCGGGCACTCACCGTTGGCGCGGTAGTCGACCACGTCGATCTCGCCGTTGAGGATGGCGATCGTCGCCGAGGTGACGGCGTTGATCATATCCGGGGTCATCAGCGGCCAGTTGTACTCGTCGAGCGCGTAGCCCACGCCTTCCTCGGCCAGGCCGAGATTGAGCACGCCCGCCTCCCACGTGCCGTTCATCGCATCGGTGAAGGCGTTCTCCGCGGCGACGTCGACCCGCTTGAGCATGGAGGTCAGCATCGTGCCCGGATGCAGGTAGTTCTGGTTGCTGTCGACCCCGATGGCGAGGTTGCCGGTGTCCTCGGCGGCCTGGTAGACGCCGACACCCGTACCCCCAGCGGCGGCGTAGACGATGTCCGCACCGCGGTCGAACTGGCTGCGGGCGAGCTCACCGCCGCGGCCCGGATCGTTCCAGGCCGCCGGGGTCGTGCCGGTCATGTTCTGGAACACCTCGATCTCCGGATCGACATGGAGCGCCCCTTGCGCGTAGCCGCAGCCGAACGCCCGGATCAGCGGGATGTCCATGCCGCCGACGAAGCCGACCGCACCGGTTTCGGTGGCCATCGCCGCCAGCATGCCGACCAGGAACGAGCCTTCCTGCTCCTTGAAGACGACCGAGCGGACGTTCGGCAGATCGACCACCGAATCGATGATCGTGAAATGCACGTCCGGGAACTCCGAGGCCACGACCTCGACCGCCGGGGCCTGGGCGAAACCGACCGCGATGATGTCCGTCGCACCGTTCTCGGCCATCCGGCGCAGCGCCTGCTCCCGCTGGGCTTCGTTGGTGACCTCGAACTCCATGTAGTCGATGCCGAAGGCCGCCCGGAACCGCTCGACCCCGTTGTAGATGCCCTCGTTGAAGGAGCGGTCGAACTTGCCGCCCATGTCGAAGACCACGGCGGGGGTGATCTCCTGCGCGGAAGCGGCGGACGCCCCCAGCAGCAGGGCAGCAGCGGCAGCGACGGGTGCCATGTGTCTCATCGGATGAACATCTCCCTGTTCGAGCGATTTGTGGCCCGCACCATAGCGGGCTTGGGTCATACGCAACAGGGCAAACTGCGAGGCGATCGCGGCGATTGCAGGCGCTTCCGCCCGGCCCCGGACGACCCCGGACAGCCCCGGACCCGACCCGGTCGGCGCATCGGCCGGCGGGCCGGCCCGCAGCGCCGGACCTCCGGTGCGAAAGCGGTTTGACGGACCGGTGCCGATATCCCCCTTCACAGCGGTGGGGACCGGGCATATCCTCATTCGCTATGGGGATACGTAACGCCGAAGCCGCCGCCTCCCGGGCACCGCCTGGCGATAGCCTGATCGAGGAGATCGCCAACACCATCACCCATGGCATCGGGGCGGTGCTGTCGGTGGCGGGTCTGGTGTTTCTGCTGCTGATGGCGGCGGTCCAGGATTCGGTGCAGGCGTTGATCTGCGCGGCCATCTACGGCGGGTCGCTGGTCGTCCTCTATCTTGCGTCGACCCTGTATCATGCCGTCCGGGGGCCGCGGTGGAAGCGGGTTTTTCTCGCCCTCGACCATATCGGCATCTTCCTGCTGATCGCCGGCACCTATACGCCGTTCACCCTGATTTCGATGGGCGGTGCCGTGGGCTGGACGCTGTTCGTGCTGATCTGGACGCTGGCGATGGCCGGCATCCTGTTCCGCCTCTACGACCAGCATCGCGCGGACCGGCTGTCGGTCCCGCTGTACCTGGCGATGGGCTGGCTGGTGGTGGTGGCCGGCGGCGAGCTGTGGGGGGCGCTGGGTCCGGGCGGCGTGGTCTGGCTCGTCGTCGGCGGGCTCATCTACACCTTGGGTGTGATCTTCTTCGTCTGGCGATCGCTGCCGTTCAACCACGCGGTCTGGCATCTGTTCGTGATCGGCGGCAGTGCCTGTCACTTCGTGGCGGTGCTGCACTATGTGATCCTGCCGGCCGAGGGGTGAGCCGCCCATCCCGGAAAGCAGGACCGGGACCCGTTGGCGAGACCTGCACGACGGCCGCGGCAAGCCCGGGACCTTGATCCGGCGGTTCGGGGGTGCGATCTGCTGGCAGGTGGCCTCGGCAGGGCCGGGGCGGTGGGCAGGTCGGGGGCCGAGGGATTTGCGATGAGCCAGGGGCAAGACCCGGTCGACCGGGCCTTCGAGCACGCGGTCGGACACGATGCCGACCGGCCGGCCCGGCAGAGCTGGCAGCGCCGCGCGCTCCGGCAGATCGGCCGTGCGGCCTATCACCTGGTCGACGGCGACAGCAGCACCGGCCGCTGGACCAAGCGCGGCCTGCTGGCGATCGGGGCCGGCATCGTCCTGTACTACCTGGTCGGCGCCATGATCGTGCATGTGATCGACGACGATCTGACCTACGCCGACTATCAGCAGACCGCCGGCGGCAGCCGGGCGGTCGACATGGCAGCCGCCCTGATCATCCGCGAGATCGATATCAACGGCTGGACGGCCAACGCGCCGTTCTTCGAACCCGGCGTGATCCTGGACAACAAGCCGAACTTCCAGCAGGGCATCATCTACGCCATCGGCCGGTTCACGCTGGAGATGTCCGACCAGATCGGCCGCACCCGGGGTTCCAGCCAGGTCGACGCCGATCTCGACCGCGCGGTCGGTCTGCTGCGCTACCCCGGAGACCGGTGGCACTTCGACCTCGCCTCGTCGATCGCACCGACCCCGACATCCGAGAGCCAGTACCGTAGCGCTGCCCAGGCGCTGCTGGGCTACAACCGCCGCCTCGCCGCCGGCGAGGCGACCTTCGACCAGCGGGCCGACAATCTGCTGGGCACGCTCAACCGCATCGCCGCGGATCTCGGGTCGGGATCGGCCGTGATCGCCGATCACGTCGCCACGGGGCGCAGCCGGCTGATCGATCTTGAGGCCGACGACGTGTTCTACCAGACCAAGGGGCGGCTCTACGGCTACACCATGATCATCAAGGAGCTCGGTGCGGATTTCGAATCCATCATCGCCGAGCGCGGGATGCAGCCGGTGTGGGATCAACTGATCGAAAGCCTCGAGACGGCCTCCCGGCTGCAGCCGCTGGTCGTGCTCAACGGCGCGCCGGACGGGCAGTTGGCGCCCAGCCATCTGGCCGCCCAGGGCTTCTACCTGTTGCGCGCCCGGACCCGGCTGCGGGAAGTCACCGACATCCTGCGGAACTGATGCCGGTCCGCGCTGAGGTGACCGCACCTCGGACCGCCGGACGGTCAAGCGTCCCGCAGCCCTCTGCCGGGTCGCCGCCCGGTCCCTCGCGCGGTCCGGTTCCCACCGTCAGGACGGGTCGGCGGCGATCGCGTCCGGCTGGGGAAGGGGGCCGCCCCCCTCACTGCCGCAATACAGGCGGTACAGCGCCTGCATCACCGCTTCGGCCTCCCCGCCCTTGAGGGAGTAGTAGATCGTCTGGGCGTTGCGCCGGGTGCTCACCAGACCGTCCTGGCGCAGCCGCGCCAGATGCTGCGACAGGGCCGACTGGCTGAGGCCGACGACGCCCTCGAGTTCCCCGACCGACCGCTCGCCCTGCGCCAGGGTGCACAGGATGATCAGCCGCCGCTCGTTCGCCATGCTCTTCAGCAGGGCGGCCGCCCGTTTCGCGTTGGTTTCGAGGTCATTGTAATTCATCTCAATAACTATATGGCTTTGGGGCGGATAAGGGAACCCGCCGGAAGTCGACGGCGGCATTCCCATCCCGCCCACCGGTCTCCCGATCCGCCGCCCGAAGGACCGCGAGACCGGAACACCCGACGCCGATGGCCCGAAAGCCGGCGAAATCGGCCATGCCAGACACCGGTGACGGCAGGATGACCGAGATCCATAACGACAATCCGTGGCGGCGCGGGCAATGGTACCTTGGTCGAAGCGGCGTTCACATCGCTGTGGACGCCGCCGAGTATGATCGATTTGCCTGGCCGGGTCACCGGTGATCATGGCCCGCAGCCGGCGGCGCACCGGCAGCCACGCCACCGATGCTCACCAGGACCTCGATGCGGCCGGCCCGCTCGAACACCAGGGTCAGCGGGTAGGTCTCGCCTTCCGTCAACCGGGTCTCCAGGCCCATCAGCATCACGTGCAGCCCCCCCGGTTGAAGCGTGACCGTCTCCCCGGCCGGGATGGGAATGCCGCCCTCGACCTCCCGCATGCGCATGACACCCTGCGCGTCCATGCTGTGGGTGTGCAGCTCGACCACCGTGGAGACCTCGGTCACGGCGGCGATCAGGCGGTCATCCGCGTCACCGGTATTGGTGATGGCCATATAGGCCGCCCCCGCCCGGCCCTGCCCGGCCGACGCGCGGGAGAACGGACCCTCGATGACGAGATCCCCCAGGCGGTACAGTTGATGGGCATGGGCGAGCTGGGCGGCGACCAGGGTCTGGGCCGAGGGGCCGGCGGCGACGGATTGGGCCGGCTGCTCATGCAGCCCGCAGGCGCCCGCAGGCGCGGCGGCGGCGGCTAGGGTCAACGCCGCGGCGACGGCGGCGGTTCTGGGGAAGACGACGGTGGACATGACGGAAGACTCCGCTGGATCACCCGGGCTTTGAGTGACTCCCTCAAGACCCGGGAAAGAGGATCGGTTCCAAGACGTTGGAGCAGTTCATCCGCGCCGTTCGGGGGCGCAGGCCACTGCAGGCTCGACGCGCGCGCCCGAACGGCCTGCTCCGCAACCGGGCCGGACGCGGCCGATCCGCTCCTGCCGCATCGATGCGGCAGGGGCGGATCGGTCAGGCGGACCGGCGCGGCGGGGCCCGGGAGCCCAGGGGCGGTCCCCGCCACGGGGACGGGACGGCAGCCGGAGCGTGCCCCCGGACCGCCCCGTCATCGCCTTGCGTCGACCGGACCGCCAGCGTCGAGCCCAGGGCCGGCGTCACCGCGGCGACGCCGGGGCCCAGGCAGATCGGGCAGTGGGGGCCGGCCAGCGCGCCGCCGGAGGCCGGCTCACCGGCCGATCCGTCGGCCGGATCGAACCAGGTCCCGCTCACCGGATCGAAGGTGACCGTGCGGAGGCCGGTGGCCGTGCAGATCGCCACCCGCAACCCCTCGACACCCGACCCGGCGCCCGCCGCAACAGCCGCGGCGGCGCGCTCGTGCAGCAGCGGCCCGATGCCCTGCAGCGCCATCAGCACGACGGCGACCCGGGCGATCCAGCACAGTCGAGGACGAAGCCAACCCATCATGACACCGGCGGTAGGCGACCACGGGAGGCCGGTCAAGCCAACAGCGCGCCGCACCACGGCAAGGCTGCCGACGACCCGGCGATGCTGCCCGCGGCCCGGCGATCCCGGTCACCTACCGAAAGGCGAGCGTAGTGGCGGGTGGCTCAACCGTTCCAATTCGCGGTAGGATCCCCCTTCCCCTTGCGGAGGTGACGATGACGAACCCGCAACCGGCCGTCTCGGAAGAAGCCGCGGCCGAGCCGACGCCGGACGAGATCGATCTGGGCAAGCCGCCCTATTATTGGGTCGAGCAACTGCCCTCCCGGTTTCGCTGCCAGTTGATCGACGGGGCCCTGTACACCCAGCCGCGGCCGCGGGTGCGCCATGGGCGGCTGCACATATCGATCGCACGCGCGCTGGCCCCGTTGGACGACCCGGACGTGCCTTTGTCCGATCGATGGACCTTTCTGCTGGAGCCGGAGCTGCACCTCGTCTTCGAGCATGACGTGTACATCCCGGACCTGGCCGGCTGGCGGCCCGGCCGCTCCCCCGGTGCACCGGACACCTACAAGATCGCCGAGATGCCGGACTGGATCTGCGAGATCCTGTCGCCGTCGACCGAGAGCCTCGATCGCCGGGTGAAGCTGCCGATGTACGGCCGGCACGGGGTCCCGTTCGCCTGGCTGGCCGATCCCGAGACCCGGACCATCGAGGGATACCGGTGGGACGGTGCGGCCTGGCAGCCGACGGGGTCGGTGACGGCCCCGGCCACGGTCGCCCTGCCGCCGTTCGAGGCGACCGGCGTGCTACCCTGGCCCGCCGGCGAAGGGTGAAGACCGGTGCCGACGGCCCTCCCCGCCCCCGAGGACCCTCCGGCCCACGCCCCGAGGCGCCTGCCGGCCGATCCGCCCTACGGCCTGGTGGAAGCCCTGCCCGAGACGGTCGTCGCCGAGCTGGTCGACGGGCAGCTCTACGCCCACCCGCGGCCCCGGGGCCGGCATGTCTTCCTGGCAAGCCGGATCGTGACGGAAGTCGGGCGCCATTTCGATTTCGACCCCGAAGATCCGACCAGTTGGCTGATCGTCTCGGAGCCGGAGGTTCACTTCCGCCGCGATTTCGAGGTCGTGGTCCCCGATGTCGCGGGCTGGAAAGCGCAGCGCCTCCCCGACCTGCCGACGGACCAACGGTTCGCACACCCGCCCGATTGGGTGTGCGAGGTCCTCTCACCCTCCACGGAAAGCTACGATCGCCGTGTCAAGCTGCCCCTATATGCCGCGTATGGTGTCGGCCATGTCTGGCTGGCCGACGCGGACGCACTGACGGTCACGTGCTATCGACTGCACCGGGGTGAGTGGCGGGAAACGGGGCAGGCCCGATACCCCGAGCCGATCGCCCTGCCGCCGTTCGACGACCGGCCGCTTTGGCCCTGGCCCGGCAAGCGGCGGTTATAGGGCGGGATGGCATTAGGGGCGATCGCGTTTGCGATCGCGCATGACGTCTGAATCCCGCTCTGACTCACATCTTGCTCTCTAGGGTTGGCCCCATCTGACCCCGGAATGAGGCTGCCGATGGCGATCCCCGCCCCCGAGGACCCTCCGGCCCGCGCTCCGAGGCGCTTGCCGGCCGACCCGCCCTACGGCCTGGTGGAGGCCCTGCCCGAGACGGTCGTCGCCGAACTGGTCGACGGGCAGCTCTACGCCCACCCGCGGCCCCGGGGCCGGCATGTGGCGATGAGCGGGCGCGTCATGCGCAGCATCGGCACCGCGTTCGATCCCGACGGAGACGATCCGGACGGCTGGTGGGTCCTGACCGAGCCTGAACTGCATCTTCGGGTCGACCGGACGGTGCTAGATCATCCTGCGTTCAGATGGACTCATCCGAACGCAGATAAGATGATCTAGTTTAAAGAGTTAGAGCATCCTGCGTCCGTTCGGACGCAGGATGCTCTAG
>JANQKE010000164.1 GCA_028281265.1 Alphaproteobacteria bacterium
TCGATCGTCCGCCTCTGGCTTCCCCAAGCCCTCGACGCCATCGGGCAGGCAAGCAAACCGGACAGGTCATCGACGCGATGGAGCGGGCGATGGGATTCGGACCCACGACCCCAACCTTGGCAAGGTTGTGCTCTACCCCTGAGCTACGCCCGCTCACTGCACCGGGCGGCGATTGCGGCCGCCCGGGATGTGGCGGCGGATAATAGCCGGCCGCCCCGGCTTGGCAAGCGCGTTCTGACGGCGGCCGATCGGGTTGCCGTCATGCCAGGGCGGTTCAAACCGCATGTGCGGTCCGACGGTCGCGGCGGTGCCGCCCCGGGCGTCAGGGCTGTTCGAGGGAGGGCAGCAGGCGCTGCTCGAACGCCGCCAGCCACGGGTCCACCTGGCTCGATCCGCACCCGGCCGAGGTCAGCCCTGCGGCGCGGCGCTGGCCTGCGTCGAGCGCCGACAGCTTGCGGCCCGCGCCGAGATTGCCGCCCGCCTGTCGGACGATGGCCCGATCGAGCGTGCGGTGCTGTTCGGTGGTGAAGTCGCCGCTGCAGATCTCCCAGACACGGGCGACGGCGTGCAGGGCGGTGAACCGGGCTTCCACGGTGTCGGCGTCGAGATCGGCGAGCCGCACCGCCTGGGCCGGCGACGCGATCATCAGGACGATGGCGATAGCCGCCCCGGCGAGCGGAGACGAAGGAACGGGCATGGCGGCGGTGATCCTCGGCAAGGGATGTTCGTCGGCGTCGCCGGCCGCGCACCGACGCGAGAAAAGCGGGCGGGACCGGGCCGATCCATCCTTGCCGAGGCGGTGTGGCGCCGGCAAGGCGGCCCGTAGGCGCCGTGCCGGCGTGGTGGCGGCTACATGTATCCCAACAGCGTCGGCAGGAAGATCGCGATCCCCGGCACGAAGGTGATCAGCAGCAGCCGGGCGAAGTCCGCCACCAGGAACGGCCCGATGCCTGCGTAGATCTTCGTCAGCGGGATGTGCTTGGCCACCCCGTGCAGGACGAAGACGTTGATGCCGATCGGCGGGGTGACCATGCCGACCTCCATCACCATGACCATGACGATCCCCCACCAGATCGGGTCCATGCCCAGTTCGCCGACCACCAGCGGGAAGACGAAGGGCAGGGTGATCACCATCGCCGCCACGGTGTCGAAGATCGAGCCCAGGACGATGTAGATCGCCAGCAGCACCAGCAGGATCATCCACGGCTCCATCCCGGCCATCGCGATCCAGTCGACGATCACGTCCGGCGCCCGGGTGAAGGCCAGGAAGCGGGAGAACACCTTCGCCCCGATGATGATCACGAAGATCAGGCAGGTGTTGCGGGCGGTTTCCTCCAGCGTGTCGACGAACACCTTGCGGTCCATCTTCCCCGAGGCGACGGCGAAGATGAAGGTCAGCGCCGCGCCGACCGAGGCCGCCTCCAGCACCGTGAACACGCCGCCATAGATGCCGAAGGCGACGGCGGCGATCACGAACAGCGCCCGCCAGGCCGATTTGACGATCGCCCACCGCTCCGACCAGGCCAGCCTGGGGCCGGCCGGGGCCAGATGGGGCTTCCACCGGACCACGACCTCGATGACGACGAAGTAGAACGCCACCGCAATGATCCCGGGGATCAGCCCGGCTGCGAACAGGGCGAGCGGGGAGGTCTCGGTCAGGACGGCATACAGGATCATCAGCACCGATGGCGGGATCAGGATGCCCAAGGTGCCGCCCGCCGCGATCGATCCGGCGGCAAAGCCCTGATCGTAGCGCCGGCTGGTCATCTCCGGCAGCCCGATGCGGGCCATCGTGGCCGTGGTGGCGACGGAGCTGCCGCAGATCGCCCCGAACCCTGCGCAGCCGCCGATCGTCGCCGCGGCCAGGCCGCCGGGCCGGTGGCCGACGAAGGCGTAGGCGACCCGGAACAGGTCGGCCGACAACCCGGCCACCGTGGCGAAGGAGCCCATCAGCAGGAAGATCGCCACCACCGCCAGGCTTTCGGAGCCGATGGCGGTGGTGGTCTCGGCGGCCACCAGGCTCAGGGCGCGGTCGAACCCGATGAAGTGGGCGACCCCGAAAGTGCCGACCATCAGCATCGAGATGCCGATCGGCACGTGCAGCACGATCAGGCCGAACATGATCGCCATGCCGACCATGGCGATGATGAACCATTCCATCATGACCGGCGGTCCCCTTCGTCCTGGCTCAAGTCGAGGTCCTCCAGGCCGGCCTCGGTGCTGCCGCCGCGGTCGTCGACCAGTTTGAGACCGGTGCGGAGTTCGATGGCGCGGGCGAGGGTCACCCAGATCTGGATCGGAACGGTGACGAGCATGATCGCCGTCGCGGTCCAGGCCCAAGGGGCGACGACCATGTAGCCGGTGCGGGTGGTCCGGTCGCCCAGGCCCGCGGTCCGGTCGATCAACGCCCAGCAGATGATGATGAAGCCGGCCAGCACGACCAGGGCGCTGAACAGGTTGAGCACCGCATGCACCTTCGGCCCCAGGGCCTTGCCCAGGAAGGTGATCGTGATGTTCTGGTTGTGCAGCAGCCCTGCCGGGAAGCAACTGGCGATCAACACCGCGAAGATCACCTCGCCGAAATCCCGAAAGCCCGGGATCCGGGCCATCCCCAGATAGCGGGCGAGCCCGTCATACATGGTCATCAGGCAGATCACGACCAGACCGGCAAAGCCGATGATCGCGAGCCAGCGCGTGGCGAGATCGAGCCAGGCTCGCTGCCGCTCCATCACATCAATCACGGTCGACCCCATGGAAGGGAGGGGGGGCCGCCCCGGCACCGCGTGTCGTCTCACGCGGTCGGCGCCGGGACGGCCGTGCAAGGCTGTCGGGCGGTGGCGAAGCGTGCCCCCGCACCGGCCAGCCGCCGGTTAGTTGCCGGCGCGGTACTCGGCGATCAGTTGCATGTAGGTGTCGAAGATCTCCTGACCGTTGAGGTTCTCGGCGATCCAGCGATCGTAGACTTCGCCGTAGGCTCCCTGGTAGCGGGCGATGTCGTCGGCATCGGCCTGATGGATGACGTAGCCGTCCGCCACCTGCTCTTCGACGATGCCCTGGGTGATGCGGTCATAGGCCTGCCCGCCCCGGGCGGCGAGGCTCTCGCCACCATGGCGCATTATCACCTCCTGGACGGTCGGGGACAGGCTTTCCCACAGATCCTTGTTCATCAGCAGGACGAACGGGCTCGCGCCCAGCGGTACCCGGTAGGCCCCGTTGGACACGGCGAAGCCGCCGAAGGTGTTCATCCCGGTCCAGCCTTGCAACTGGCCGTCGATGGTGCCGCGGCCCATGGCCTCGTTGGCTTCGACCGACCCGAGCGTCTGCGGGGCGGCGCCGATCGCCTCGACGAAGATGGCCTGGGTGGCGCCGGCGGTGCGCAGCGACGTGCCCTCGAGCGCTTCGAGGCTTTCGGCCGGGTCGACCAGGTGGATGTTGGTCACATCCGGGGTCCAGACGGTGACGACGTGGACGTCCTCGAAGCCGGTCAGGATGCCGGTTTCGAACAGGCGCCAGGCGACGATCGAGCCTTCGACACCCGATTCGACCGTGAACGGCAGTTCCGTCACCTGCAGATCGGCGAACTGCCCCGGCGTGTAGCCCGGCAGCACCCAGGCGACGTCGATGACGCCGTCGCGCACCAGCTCATACTGGTCGAACGGGTTCGGGCCCAGCGACCCGCCCCAGAAACCCACCATCTCGACCTGATCGCCGAGTTCCTCCTGGACCGCTTCCATCCAGGGAAGTATCACGTTCTGCACGCCGACGGCCCCTTCCGGCGTGAAGGAGGCGACCCGGATGAGGGTCTGCGACGCGGCTCCGCCCGCGGCGAGGGCCACCAGCGCGGCGGCGGTGGTCCCGATAACGACGTTACGCATTGTCTCTCAGTCTCCCTATTCGGATGCGCGATCCAAGACCGTGTGCAGGCAACGGATCGGACGGTACCATAGACGAGAGATCTAGCTGTGTTAAATATAGAACAGCTGAAAAAATCCTTGGGCAAGTGAACTTTTTTCCCGACCGAGCCGGAAGGAGGGTCCCGTGACCCAAGACGTCCCCGTCCTGATCGTCGGTGGCGGTCCCGTCGGCCTGACCCTGGGCATCGACCTGGCGGTCCGGGGGATCGACTGCCTGATCGTCGAGCAGCGCCGGGAGGTCACCCGGCACCCCAAGGCGACGCTTCTGGGCGCCCGGTCGATGGAGCTGTTGCGCCGCTGGGGGCTGGACGAGGCGGTGTTTGGGGCAGCGGTCCCGCCGGACTGCCCCTACGCCATCGTCTTCACCACCCGTCTGGCCGCCCATGAGTTGGGGCGGTTCACCGGGCCGTCGATCGCGGATGTCCGCGCCCGCGACGCCGCCGCGGCGGCACGGTTCCCGGAACTCGCCTGGTCGCCCTACGGCAAGACCCAGATCGGGCAGCAGGCGCTGGAGCCGGTGCTGCGGGCCAAGGCCGACGCGATGCCGGGCCTGGACCTGCGGCTGGGCGCCAGGGTCGTCGAGATCGACCAGGATGCCGACGGGGTGACCGCGACCCTCGAGCCGCATGCGGGCGGACCGCGATCGACGGTCCGGGCCGCCTATGCGGTGGCCTGCGACGGTGGCGGCAGCCGGGTCCGCAAGGCCTTGGGGGTTCGGCTGAACGGCCGCGGGGCGATGCGGGCCAATGTCAGCTTCTACTTCCGCGCCCCGGGCTTTCTGGAGGCCCATGGCAAGGGCCTGGCCAACCTCTATTTCGTGTTCGCACCGGACAGCTTCGGCGTGTTCACCGCCATCGACGGCGTGGCACTGTGGAACTACCAGCACTACTTCCTCGATCCGGCGAAGGAGACGCACGCCCTCGACCCGGCGGCGGTGCTGGCGGCCGCCATGGGCAAGCCGTTCGATTTCGAGCTGCTGGCCACCACGCACTGGCATCACCATCAGTCGGTCGCCGCCCGCTACCGGTCGGGCCGGGTGTTCCTGGCCGGGGATGCCGCCCATCTGTTCTGCCCGACCGGCGGGGTCGGGATGAACACCGGCATCGGCGATGCCTGTGATCTCGGCTGGAAGCTGGCGGCGGTGCTGCAGGGCTGGGGCGGGGAGGCGCTGCTCGGCAGCTACGAGGCCGAGCGCAAGCCGGTGGCGGTGCGCAACTCCCTGATCTCGGCCGGCAACTCCGACAAGATCGACATGGTGATGGCCGAGGTGCCCGCCGGCATCGACGCCCCGGACGGCGACGGGCAGGCGGCCCGGCACCGCCTGTCCGCCACCGTTCACTGGCTGGCCCGTCAGTTCAACAGCACCGGCACCCATCTCGGCTACCGGTACGCGGACAGCCCGGTGATCGTCGCCGACGGCACCGCCGAACCGCCCGACGACACCGCCGTGGTGGTGCCGTCGACCTGGCCGGGCAGCCGCCTGCCGCATGCCTGGCTGCCGGACGGGCGATCGACCCTCGACCTGGTCGGCCGGGACTTCGCCCTGCTGGTCAGCGGATCGGGCGATGCCGCATCGGCGGACGCGCTGGTGGCGGCGTTCGCGGAGACCGGTGTCCCGATCCGGTGCCACCGGCTGGACGGCGACACCCTGGCGACCCTGATGGAGCGGCCTTACGTCCTGGTCCGCCCGGACGGGCATGTCGGCTGGCGGTCGCGGCACCCGCCGGCAGCCGCGGCGGCGGGTGCGATCGTCCAGAGGCTGATCGGCCGGCCGGCGGCGTCCGGGGCCGCGTTCGCGCCGGCCGCCTGAAGCCTTGCCGGCCCGCATCGCCGGCCGGCCGCCGGGGCTCACGCGCCGGGGGCGAAGCGCTTCAACTGTGGCCGGCGGCGCGGCAGGATCTGGGTCCGCTCCTCGGTGTAGAAGTGCAGGCAGGACTGCCCGCCTTCGCGGCCGATGCCGCTTTCCTTGAAGCCGCCGAAGGCCGAGCGCAGGTCGCGCACCGTCGGGGTGTTCGTCCAGACCGTGCCGGCCCGCATCTCGGCCCCGACCCGCATGGCGCGTTCGAGGTTCTCGGTCCACAGATGGGCCGCCAGGCCGAAGCGGCTGTCGTTGGCCAGAGCGATCGCTTCGTCGTCGTCCTCGAAGGTCTGGATGGCGGCGAACGGGCCGAAGATCTCATCCTGGCACAGGCGCGACGCGTTGTCCTTGACCAGCACCGCCGTGGGCTCGACGAAATAGCCGCTGCCGCCCGGCTCCCACGCCCGGCCCCCGGTCAGGATCTCGGCCCCTTCTGCACGCGCGGTATCGGTGAAGGACAGGATGTGCCGGCGATGGTTCTCCGAGGCGACGGGGCCGATCTCGGTGGCCGGGTCTTGCGGATCGCCCAGCCTGATCGCCTTGGACCGGGCGACGAACCGCTCCAGGAACCGGTCGGCCACCGATGTGTGCACGATCACCCGGCTGCCGGCGAAGCATTGCTGGCCGTTGTTGTTGTAGATGCCGAGCAGGGCACCGTCGATGGCATAGTCGACATCGGCGTCGGCAAAGACGATGCTGGCGGACTTGCCGCCGAGCTCCAGGGAGACCTGGCGCAGCCCCTTGGCGGCCGCGGCCATGATCGCCTCGCCGGTCTTGGTCCCGCCGGTGAAGCTGATCAGGTCGACGCCGGGATGGCTGGCCAGGGCGTTGCCGGTCACCTGGCCGCGGCCGTTGACCATGTTGATCACGCCGTCGGGCACGCCGGCTTCCTTGACGATCTCACAGAACCGGGCGAGCGACAGCGGGGTCTGCTCGGACGGCTTGAACACGCACGTGTTGCCGAAGGCGATGCAGGCGGCGATCTTCATCGTGCACAGGGCGATCGGCGCATTCCACGGACCGAGCAGGGCCGCGACCCCGACCGGGGTGCGGCCGATCAGGGTGACGTAGCCATCCTCCTGCTCGTACAGCCGGCCCGAATAGTGGTTGATGTACTCGGCGAAGAACTGGAAGTTGTAGCTGGCCCGGGGGATGTGCCGGGTGCCCAGGGAGTACTGGGTGATCCCGGTGTGCAGGCATTCGAGCCGGCTGAGATCGTCGTTGGCCTCCAGCATCAGCGCCTGCAGGCGGTAGAGGATCTTCTGTCGCTCCTCGACCGTCATCCGCGGCCAGGGCCCGTGGTCGAAGGCTTTGCGGGCGGCCCGGACCGCCCGGTCGACCATGTCCGCATCGCTTTCCGCGACTTCCGCGACCACGGCCCCGGTGCCGGGATAGTGCACCGGCAGCCGCACCGCCGCGCCCGGGTCGACGAACGCGTTGTCGATGAAGGCCGGCACGGTGTCGGGGACATGCGCGCCGAGAAGGACGCTGCGGGGCAGCAGATAGGACATCGGGATCTCTCGATCGAACGGGTTTTGCGTTTACGGGCTTGAGGCGGCGGGCGGGGTCAGGCCATCAGCCGGCCGCCGTTCACATGCAGGGTCTGGCCGGTGATGAACCGGGCCGCGTCGCCCATCAGAAACAGGATCGGGCCGAGCACATCGTCGACGGCCGCGATCCGGCCCATGGGCGTGGTCCGGATCACCTCCTCGTTGACGCCGGAGGTGAAGAACCAGCCGGTGTGGCTCTCATCGGCGCCCTCGGCCGTGCCGCCGGACAGAAAGGCGGTGTCGACCGCGCCGGGGGCGACGCAGTTGGCGCGGACGGCGGGTGCGTTCTCCCGCGCCAGGCCCTTGGCCAGGGCGATCAGCCCGGCCTTGGAGGCGGAGTAGGCCGACGTGCCCGGAGACACGTTCACCGCCAGGCCCGAGGCGATCAGCACGATCGACCCGCCGGACGCTCCGAGGGCCGGCAGCGCCGCCCCGGCGGCCATCGCCGCCCCGCGCAGATTGACCGTCATCAGGGTGTCCCAGGCCGCCGCCGTCATGGCTTCGACCCGGGTCGGCGGCGGGGTGTAGCCGGTCAGGTAGACCAGATGGTCGAGGCCGCCCAGGGCGTCGATCGCCTCGGACACCGCGTCCTGCATTCCGGTCGCATCGCTGTGTCCCAGGGCGATCGCCGGGACGCCGTCAGGCGGCGGGTGATCGGCGATCGCCCGGTCCAGATCGACGATGGCCGGCCTGAGACCCAGGGCGACGGCGGTCGAGACCAGCCGCCGGCCCATGCCGCCGCAGCCGCCGACGGCCAGGACCCGGGCGCCCGCCGCCGGTCCCAGGCGGGTGAGATCGACCGCCGGCAGCGCGGCGGGAGCCGGGTCCCGGGTCATGCCGCCAACGCCTCCGCCCGGCGGAGCCCGGTGATCATGGACGACCGCAGCAGGAAGGTGCGGGCCTCGTCCGGATCCTCGGCGGTTTCCTGCAACCGGGCGAGATGCGCCCGGCGCTTGGCCGGATCGGTCTCGTTCATCCGTTTGCGGTTCTGGTCGGCCTGGGCGATGATCTCCTCGGCCGCGATCGGCCGGCGCTGCCGGGTGTAGAGGTCGAGCAGGTCCGTCGACGCCCCCCGATGCAAGATCCGGGAGAGCTTGTCGGACAGGTTCCAGGCATCGTGCAGCCCGCCATTCATTCCCATCCCGCCCTTGGGGCTGTTGAGATGGGCGGCGTCGCCGGCCAGGACGATCCGGCCCCGGCGGTAGTCGTCGACGATGCGGGCGTGCACCCGGTACGGCCGGACTTCGCGGACGTCGAACGGTGGGTCCTCGCCCAGGATCTCGGCGATCGCGGCCTGCACCGCTTCCGGCGTGGCCGCCTGCTCCGGTGTCTGGCTGGGCTTGGGGTGGAAGCTGCAGCGCCACAGATCCGGCAGATGCAGCAGGCTGTAGGTGCCGTGCCCCATCCAGATGTAGTTGACCCCCGACAACCCGTCGATCCTGTCCTCGAAGGGCGTGGTGGTGGTCGCGAGCACGGTGGTCTCGGGATAGGTCTCGCCCTTGAGGGCTTGGCCGATGGCCTTGCGGATCTCGCTGCGGGCGCCGTCGCAGCCGACCACGAACGCGGCCCGGTGCCGGGTCTCGGTGCCGTCCGGGGCGGCGGTGGTCACCCAGGCGCCCAGATCGTCCTGGCCGGCGGCGGTGACCGGGGCGCCGAAGCGGACCTCGACCTGCGGCATCCGGTCGAGCCGGTCGAGGAACAGGTGGGACAGCTTGTGCTGTTCGGCCTGCAGCCGATAGGGGTGGTCGGTGTCGTTGCTCAGGACGGAGAGGTCGAACTCCGCCCGTTCGCCGGTTTCGTGCATGCGGATCTGCCAGGTCGGCGTGATCCGGCCGCGGGCGACGAGCGCCGCCCCCAGCCCGTAATCGTCCAGCATGTCGAGGGTCGGGGGGTGGAAGGTGGAGGCCCGCAACTGGTCGGCGATCCTGTCCTCGGCCTCCAGCACCAGGGTCGGGATGTCGAAACTGCCCAGGCGGAAGGCGAGGCCCAGGCCGACCGGCCCGGCCCCGATGATGATGACGGCGGGTTGGCTGCTCATGGGGTAGTCTCCCGCTGCCGGGTGGCGGATGCGATCAGGGTGTCCCGGGCAGCCAGGCGCCGGCGCCACGGGGCGGTGTCGGCCAGCCAGTCCTGCCGCACGGTCCGGGCGCTCGGCGGCGTGCCGCGCAGGGTGGCGTCGGTGACGGCGGCCAGGCACAGATTGCAGGCCAGCACCGGCGGCAGGCCGTCACGGTTGCGGGCGGCGAGCGCGTGCAGGCTCGGCAGGCCCGTGCCCAGCACCAGGACCGCATCGACGTCCATCGCCTGGGCGCGGGCGACCGCGTCGACCGTCCAGCCGCCCGGGATCGTGTAGATCGGGTGGAACACCCCGTCCCCGGTGCTGAGCGACTGCACGTCGGTGACCGTGAACCCGCGCGCGGGCCAGTAGCTCCGACTCGCCTCGGTCAGCCAGGCCGGGTAGGGGCTGACCAGGGCGATCCTTCGGGCCCCCAGCAGGGTCAGGCATTCACACACCGCCAGGGCCGCGGTGATCACCGGTGCCCGGGCCGAATGCTCGGCGACCAGCGCATCCTCCCGCTCCGCGCCGACCAGGTAGCTCGCCCCGGTGCAGCCCACGGCGACGGCGTCGATCGGCGCGTTGGCGAAGCGGGCGATGGTCTCCCCCAGCCGGTCGAAATAGCGGCACAGCCGTTCCCGGATATCCGGGTGGTCGTGCACCAGGCGCGCGGTGAGCATGCCCATCGCCGGGTCGTTCAGCACGCCGAATTCGGGCTCGACGACCGTGTTGGCCTGCGGGACCAGCATCCCGTACAGGCCCAAGGGGGTGTAGTCGAACCGCCGATCGGCAGGACGATCGGCGGGGGCGAGATGGTCTGGCGCCATGATGCGGCCGGCCTCCTTGCTGCGGTCACACGGGGCATGAACGTCACGGCCCGGACAGGCCGGCCGCGCGCGTCACCGTCGCGTCAGTGTGGCGCCGAATGGAAGGCGCCGCAACTGTCTGCTTTCTAAAACAGCTGAAAGGCCGCCATGACTTGTCCGAACAATTCGCCGGTCGTTGGCTGTGCAGCCTCGACAGGGTGTCGCTGGATAGGGGCGTTTCCCGGCGTCGGAGACGTCAAGGGTGACCCTTGGTGCAGCGGCTTGGCCGTCCGCGCCGTCCTCATAGGCGAAGTCCGCGACCAGGGTCAGGGTCCGACCGTCCCACCGCGCCCCTCGATCGCCACGTCGAACTGGCGGCGCAAGGTGCCGAACCGATCCTGGAAGATGCCTTTGGCTCGGGTCGCGCCGAGGAGATACGCCTCCAACCGGAAGCGGGACGGGGGGACTGCGGTTCGCGCCCTGGTCATCGGTTGCGGCGCCTCGGCTTCCTGGCGGGGGTCGAGCCGTCGTGGTCGGGCTGAGTGACGGTCTGGGGTGTCGGTTTGATTTGACAGATGCGGGTGAGCCGTCGGATCGGATCGTCCGGCGATGCGAAAAGCGATCGGTTGCGGGAACGACGCATGCAGCGGGAGACACGAGCCGGATGGATCGCGCGGGGCCTGGTGGCCCTCCTGGCGCTGGTGCTGGTCGGCCTGGGCGGGACCGGGCTCTACCGGACCGCCGATGGGCTGACGGTCGAGCCGATCACGGTCGGCACGACCCCGGCAACGGTGTACCGCCCGGCCGGGGCGCCGCCGGGACCGGTGGTGGTGATCGCCCATGGCTTCGCCGGTTCCCAGCAGTTGATGCAGCCTTTCGCTGTCACCCTGGCCCGGCGCGGCTACACGGCCGTCACCTTCGATTTCCCCGGTCATGGCCGGCATCCGGACCCGCTGCCGGGCGGGATCGAGGATTATGAAGCGCTGGAGCGGGCGCTGTTCGACGCGCTGGCCGCGGTGGCGGAGGCGGCCCGCAGCCGGGCCGGCCCGGCGACCGGCCATGCCCTGGTGGGCCATTCGATGGCCGCCGATGCGGTGGTGCGCTTCGCCCTGTCGCGGGAGGGGGTGGACGCCACCGTCGCGATCTCCCTGTTCTTCAACACGGTCGAAGCGGACCGGCCGCGCAATCTGCAAGTCGTCTACGGCGCGTTCGAACCCGAGCCGCTCATCCGCCAGGGCCGCGACCTGGTCGCCGCCGCCGTACCCGCCGGGGGTCCGGTCGAGGAGGGCGTGACCTACGGCGCCCTGGCCGACGGCACCGCCCGCCGGCTGGTTCTGGCCGACGGGGTCGAGCATATCGGCGTGCTGTACAGTGCGGAGAGCCTGACCGCGACGGCCGACTGGCTCGACGGTGCCTTCGGTCGGACGGTCGTCGCCGGTGCGGATGTCGACCGGCGGGGCGGTGATCTGGGGCTTCTCTTCGTAGGGCTGGTCGCCCTGGCCTGGCCCTTGGCGGCCTTGCTGCCTCGCGTGACTGGTGCCGCGGGGCCGGTGGGCCGCCGGCCGGGCTGGCGGCCGCTCCTGGCGGTCACCGGGGTGGCGGCGATGGCGACGCCTGTGGTGCTGTGGCCCGTGCCGAGCGACTTCCTGCCGATCCTGCTGGGTGACTATCTGGCCCTGCATTTCGGCCTGTACGGCCTGATCGTGGCCGGCGGCCTGTCATGGCTGGCGCGGCGCGGCCATCCGATCGGCGGCGCACGGGCGATCAGGCCGGGGGCGGTCCTGCTGGTCCTGGTGGCCGTCGGCGGCTACGCTACCTTGGTGATCGGCTGGCCGGTGGACCGGTTCGTGGCCAATCTGCAGCCGGTGCCGGCACGGTGGGGGCTGATCGCGGCCTTGTTCGCGGGGACGTTGCTGTTCTTCGCCACCGACGCGGCCCTGACCGACCCGCGGGTGGCACCCCGGTTCGCCTACCCCGCGACCAAGGCCGGGTTCCTGGTGTCGTTGGCGATCGCCATCGCGCTCGATCTCGAAAGGCTGTTCTTCCTGATCATCATCGTCCCGGCGATCCTGGTGCTGTTCGTGGCCTACGGGCTGATGGCCGCCTGGGTGACCCGGGCCACCGGCAGTCCCATGACCGCCGCGGTCGTCAACGCCCTGGTGTTCGCCTGGGCGATCGCCGTGGTGTTCCCGATGGCCGGCGGGTAGCATCGTCACGGCTTTTAATATATTCACATATTAAATAGCATCGAGCTGCTATGCGCAGCAAGTATTGCTGTCGCCAACCAGCGGCGCGACGGGGGCTCTGGTAGACCTCGGTCCGGTCCCCATCTGAGAGGACGTGAACATGGCGGGTCCGACACCGCCCGTTCGACATGATGCGGAAAGACCGATAGATGACTGATGTGACTGTATTTGCGGGCGCGCGCGCGGTGGCGCCGCAGCGCCACATGCTGGTGGCCGTGATCGAAGGCGTGATCGCCGGCTGGAAAGCCTGGCGGGACTACCGGCAGACCGAAAGTGAGCTTAATAATCTCAGCAACCGCGAGCTCTCCGATCTGGGCATCACACGCAACGACATTCCGGCGATCGCCAGCCGCCGGTTCCTCGACACCAGCGACCGGTAGACCGGCGCCGTTCCCCCCATCGGCCGCAGCCGGGCCCTGCCGGCGATGGGCGTGACCCCTTCCTCCCGATCGGTCTTTCATTCCCTCCCTAGACGGACCGATCAACCTTGACCCCGCCGGTCTCGGCGGGGTCTTTTTTTACCGGCGGGCTTTCACCGTCCGCTTCCCCGGTGCCGCTTCCCCGGAGCAGGAGGGCGGGAAGGGTGAGTCGCCCTCCCGCCCTCCCGCTCCGGGGGCGTCGCCCGATCTCCAGGATCCGTCGCCCGATGCCGATCGGCCTGCCGCCCCCGCATCCCTGGTTCAAGCCGCTGTGGCGGCGGCTGCTGGTGCTGGGCGTGTGCCTGGTCTGGCTGACGGTCGAAGCGGTGTTCAATCGCGACAGCCCGTTCTGGCTCGGCATCGCCGCGGTGGTCACGGTCTATGCCGTGTGGGACTTCTTCCTGCGCGGCGGGTACCGGGACGGGCCCGAGGACGAGGGGGCCGACCGGTAGCGGTTGCCGGCTCCGCTCGACCCGCGGTCAGTCGACCGGTTCCAGCCGCAGGACCTGCCCCGGTGCGGCATCGGTCAGCAGATAGATCAACCCGTCGGGGCCGGTCCGGACGTCGCGGATGCGCGCGCCCAGGCCGTCGAGCAGCGTTTCCTCCCCGACGATCCGCTGGCCGTCGATCTCCAGCCGCGCGAGATGCCGGCCGGCCAGGGCGCCGACGAACAGATCGCCCTGCCAGGCCGGAAACGCGTCACCGGTATAGAACGCCATGCCAGACGGGGCGATCGACGGTGTCCAGTAGGCGACGGGCTGGGCCATCCCCTCGGCCCGGGTGCCGACGCCGATGTCGCCGCCGCGATACTCCTGCCCATAGGTGATCACGGGCCAGCCGTAATTGACGCCGGCGGAGACGATGTTGACCTCATCGCCGCCGCGGGGACCGTGCTCGTGCAGCCAGATCAGGCCGCTGCCCGGCTGCACGGCCATGCCTTGGGCGTTGCGATGGCCGTAGGAGTAGATCTCCGGCAGCGCATCGCTCCGGCCGACGAACGGGTTGTCGGCCGGGATCGTGCCGTCTTCGGTCAGGCGCAGGACCGTGCCGTTATGCGACCGCAAGGACTGCGCCTCGTCGCGGCGTCCGCGGTCGCCGACGGTGACGTAGAGATGCCCGTCCGGTCCGAACACCAGGCGGGAGCCGAAATGCCGGCCGCCCATCGTCGTCGGCTCCCCTTGCAGGAGCACCGTGACCGTCTCGAGCCGGTCACTGGCCAGCCGGCCGCGGGCGACCGCCGTGTGCATTCCCAACAATCCGCCATAGGCGTAGCTCAGATAGATCCAGCCGTTCGACGCGAAATCCGGGTGCGGCACGACGTCGAGGAGGCCGCCCTGGCCGGTATCGGCCACGTCCGGCACGCCGGCGACCGGATCGGGGGCGAGCCGGCCCTGGGCATCGATCACGCGCATGTCGCCGCCGCGTTCGGTCACCAGCATCCGGCCGTCGGGCAGGAAGGCCAGTGACCAGGGCCGATCCAGGCCGTCGGCCACCTCGACGATCCGGAACCGGTGGTCGTCGGCGGGCTCGATGTCCCCGACCCCTTGCGCCGTCGCGGGCGCCGCCACGGCCAGGCTCAAGGCCAAGGCCAAGCCGATGGCCCAGGGGGTCGGGGGGTGGCGGAAAGCGGGCATGCCGGTCGTTCCTGTCCGTGACGCGCGGGAGCGAGGGTCGGACATGAGGGTGAGGCACCCTCATGTCCGACCCTCGCTCCCGAAGAGGAATGTCAGAGCGGGATATTGGCGGCCGACGGGGTCCTGCCAACCGGTGATCGCGACCGCGAGGCGACGCCCGGGGCGTCGGTCCGTACCCGATCCCGACCCGCGTCAGCCCAGCGCCAGGACGGCCGCGAGCACCAGGACCGCGATCACGACGGTCTCGGCGACCAGGAGGGTCAGCGGCCGCAGTCCCATGCCGGCCATCGCCTTCAGGGAGGTCTTCATGCCCAGCGCGGCGATGGCCGTGACCAGGCACCAGCCCGACAGGGTCACCATCCCGTCGACCAGGGCCGGAGGCAGGACACCGACGCTGTTGATCCCCACCAGGGCCGCGAAGGCGATCAGGAACCAGGGCAGGCCGGGCGTCCTGCCCCCGGCGGCACGGTCGGCCCGCGCCAGGCGCGCCACCACGAGGGTGATCGCCAGGACGACCGGCAGCAGCATCGCCACCCGCAGCATCTTGGTGAAGGTCGCCACGTCGCCGGTGGCCGGGCCCATCATGTAGCCGGCGCCGACGACCTGGGCGACGTCGTGGATCGAGCCGCCCAGAAACAGGCCGGCCTGGTCCGGCCGCAGACCCAGCAGGACCGCCAGGCCCGGATACAGGACCATCACCACGGTCGACAGGAAGGTCACGCCGACCACCGCGAACAGCGTGTCCCGCTCGTGATCGGCATGGCGCGGCAGCACCGCCGAGATCGCCAGCGCCGCCGAGGCGCCGCAGATCGCCGTCGCCCCGCCGGTCAGCACGCCGAAGCCGATCGGCAGGCGCAGCCAGCGGGCGAGCAGGACGGCAATGCCGATCGTGCCCAGGACCGCGACCAGGACGGTGACGATCGGCCCCGGGCCCAGGGCCAGGATCTGGTCGGCGGTGATGCGGGCGCCCAACAGCGCGACGCCGAGGCGCAAGACCCCGCGTCCGGCCAGCGCGATGCCGGGTTGCCACCGCCCCGCCCGGGTGACCCCGTAGAGCGGCAGGCCGATCAGCAAGGCGTAGAGGATCGCGGGGCCGCCGATCCAGGCCGCGGCTCCGGTGGCGACGGCCGCAGCGGCGACGGCGAGGCCGAGACCCGGGGCCGCGGCGGCGGCCCGGATGCGCCACGCCGTGAGCTGCGCCGAAAACGGGGGGGCGGGCTCAGCCATGGCGGTCGGGCCGGCGGACCTCTCCGGAACGGCCGCGACGCACCCGTTCCGCTGCGCCCCGGACGACCCGTCCCGTTGCGCGGCGAGACCTCAGCGCTTCAGGCCGAAACCGCCGAACTTCTTGTTGAACTTCGAGACCTGGCCGGCCCGGTCCAGCAGCCGGCCGGTGCCGCCGGTCCATGCGGGGTGCGACTTGCTGTCGATGTCCAGGCGCAGCACATCTCCCGGCTTGCCGTAGGTGCTGCGGGTCTTGTACTCGGTGCCGTCGGTCATCACGACGGTGATTTCATGGTAGTCGGGATGGATGTCGGCTTTCATCGGGCGCGGGTCCTGAGCTGAATTCGAGCGCGCGGTATAGACGAAGCCGATCGCGGCGAGCAAGGCCGGCGACCGCCGGTCTCGGCGTGCCGCGGCGATGGCGGCCATGCAGACACCCGGTGCGGACGGCCATCCGTCCGGCCGCCGGGGCCGTATGCGACACACGCGCTTCGTCCTGCCGCTATCCGAGTAGATCGTTCCCGTGTTGCGTTCCCGCGCCCAAGCCGAACCCGCCCGTACCGGGGAGAGCCATGACGCTCCCCGCCGCCCCGCGCGGGCCGATCTGAAGCCCCTGCGCCGCCTGGGGCCCTATCTGGCCCCGTACAAGCTCCAGCTTGCCGGTGCAGGTCTGGCGCTGACCGTTTCCGCCCTGACGATCCTCGGCCTGGGGCAGGGGGTGCGGGTGTTCGTCGACCGGGGCCTGGGGGCCGGCGATGCCGGTCTGCTGAATGCGGTGATGGCCGGGCTGGTGGTCGTCATCGCCGTCGCGGCCGTATCGAGCTACGGCCGGTTCTTCCTGGTCTCCTGGCTGGGGGAGCGGGTGGTGGCCGATCTGCGCCGGGACGTCTTCGCCCATGCGATCCGGCTCGACCCCGGGTTCTACGAAACCACCAAGACGGCCGAGATCGTCTCCCGCCTGACCGCGGACGTGACGGTCCTCCAGATCGTCGTCGGCTCCACCCTGTCGCAGTTCCTGCGCAACCTGCTGCTGCTGGTCGGCGGGGCGGTGATGCTGGTGATCACCAGCGTGAAGCTCAGCGCGCTGGTCGCGCTGGTGGTGCCGATGGTCCTCGTGCCGATCATCGTCTACGGCCGCCACATCCGGAAGCTCAGCCGGCAGAGCCAGGACCGGGTAGCCGATGTCGGCGGGGCGGTCGACGAGACCCTGTACGCCATCCGCACGGTCCAGGCCTTCACCCGGGAGGCCGAGGAACGGGCCCGCTTCGGGGTGCGGGTGGAAGACGCGTTCGCCACGGCCGTCCGGCGGGTGCGCGCCCGGGCCCTGCTGACGGCGGTGGTGATCGTGCTGGTGTTCAGTGCGATCGGGCTGATCCTGTGGACCGGCGGGATGGACGTGCTGGCCGGCCGGATGACCGGGGGGGAGCTGTCCGCGTTCGTCTTCTTCGCGATCCTGGTCGCCGCCTCGGCCGCGGCGATGAGCGAGATCATCGGCGACCTGCAGCGCGCCGCCGGCGCCACGGAGCGGCTGTTCGACCTGCTGGCGACGCCGACGGCGATCGCCGCCCCGGCCGTGCCCGTGCGTCTGCCCGCGCCGCCGCGGGGGCGGATCGCGTTCGAGGCGGTGAGCTTCCACTACCCCGCCCGGCCGGACGAGAGCGCCCTCGACGGCGTGAGCTTCACCGTCGCGCCCGGGGAGACGGTGGCCCTGGTCGGGCCCAGCGGGGCCGGCAAGACCACGGTCTTCCAGCTCCTGCTGCGCTACTACGATCCGCGGGCGGGCTGCGTGCGTCTGGACGGCGTCGACCTGCGCGCCGCCGACCCGGCCGACATCCGCGCCCGTCTGGGGCTGGTGCCGCAGGACCCGGTGATCTTCTCCGCCGACGCGTGGGACAACATCCGCTACGGCCGGCCCGACGCGACCGATGCGGAGGTCCGCGCCGCCGCGCGGGCCGCCCACGCGCTGGACTTTCTCGACGCGCTGCCGGACGGGTTCGACACCTTTCTGGGGGAACGCGGGGTGCGCCTGTCGGGCGGCCAGCGCCAGCGTCTCGCGATCGCCCGGGCGATCTTGCGCGATCCGGCCGTCCTCCTGCTCGACGAGGCGACCAGCGCCCTCGACGCGGAGAGCGAACGGGCGGTTCAGGGCGCTCTCGATGATGTGATGACCGGCCGGACGACGCTGATCATCGCCCACCGGTTGGCCACCGTACAGAAAGCGGACCGAATCATCGTGCTCGACCGCGGACGGGTCGTGGCGACCGGGACCCATCGGGCGCTGATCGCGCAGGGCGGGCTGTACGCGCGCCTTGCTGCACTGCAGTTCCAAACCGGTACGGCCGCCTGACCCCCGCTTGGCCCGGATATCGCCGGCGATGTGCCCTCATCGTCGAAGGATCGACGTCAAAAGGCCGAATTGGTCATGCATTGGCAATGATTCGTCTGCTATGTGATGCGTGTCATGGCCACTCCGCCATGACGATGGTGCGTTTGCGAGATGTCGGCTGCCAATCCCTCCCCACCCGATCCGGATCGAAACGATCCAGCAGCCCCCCGCTATGGTGATCAGGACCCGTATCGGTTTATATTCTCCACGCGCAAGGCAATCGGTGCTATCATCCTGGCCCTTATCGTGCTGGTCGGCTTTCTCCTCAGCCAGGGGGCGGATTCCCGGAACCGGGCCGATCCGGTCGGCCCGCGCTTCTTTCAGATCGGCACCGGCCAGGCGGGCGGGACCTATTTCAGCATCGGCGGGGTGATCGCCAGCGCGCTCAGCGCCCCGATCGGCGCCCCGGCCTGTGAGAAGGGCGGCAGTTGCGGCGTGCCCGGGCTGATCGCCGTGACCCAGACCAGCGAAGGCAGCGTCGCCAATGTCAGCGCGCTTGCCGCCGGCACGATCGACGGCGCCCTGGTTCAGGCCGACGTCGCCTGGCGCTACGCCCGCGGGGTCAACCTGCCCGAGGGCGAGGCGGCGGTGCCGGAGCTGCGCGCCGTCGGCCGGCTGTTCACCGAAACGGTGCACGTCGTCGTGCGCGCCGAGAGCCCCGCCCGGACGGTCGTCGACCTCGCCGGCGGCCGGGTTGCGGTTGGGGCGCCGGGCAGCGGCACCCGGGAGATCGCCCGGATGCTCCTGGACGCCCATGACATGCGGCGCGGTGCGATCGACGGGATCGCCGCCAGTACCGAGCAGGCGGCCGATTGGCTGTTGTCCGGGGAGATCGAGGCGTTCGTCCAGGTCTCCGGCGCGCCGGACAGGATCATCGCCGACCTGGCCGAGCGGACGCCGATCCGTCTGCTGCCGGTGACCGAGGCGGAGGCGGCGGTTCTCGGCGAGCTGCCCTTCTTCACCGAGGAAACCGTCCCCGCCGGCCTGTACGGTCTGGCCGAGCCGGTCCGGACGGTCGGCGTCGGCGCCCTGCTGGTGGTCAGCGAGCGCGCGGACCGGGAACTCGTCTCCGCGATCACCGGGGCGCTGTGGCACCCGCGCACGCTCGACCTGGTCCGGGAGGAGCACCCCAAAGGGGCGGAGATGTCCTTGTTCAACGCGCTGCTCGGGCTCGGCATCCCGCTGCACGAGGGCGCGGTCGACCGGTATCGGTCCCTGGGGCGACTGCCCCCGGCGGTGCCGGTCCCCGGCGACGGGACGGTCGCGCCGACCCCTGCCGGGGCGCCGGTGGCGGGACCGGATGAACCGGACCTGCAGGCCGTCGCCGGCTGACCCGCAGGCGTGCCCGTATTCCGGCAAGCGGCCGGGATCCGGGACGGCCGGTCGGTTGCTTTGACACATGCCGTTACGAAAACCGGCTTGGTGTTTCCCGGACCCTGGCCCTAAACCGGACTCCTAATACATAAAGGCGCCTGCAAGCGCCGATTCGCTCGATCTGGAGCCGGTTGTACATGTTACCTTATTGCGAGAGGGTGGCGGACGCCCGACCGATTGTGGTGGTCACCAAGGATGCGCTGGCGGATTGGGTGGCCCGGGACCAAGGCCTGCGAGCGTGGGTCGAGGCCACCGGGTTCGAGGCGGGCGCCGGCAGCCTGTGTTCGGTCCCCGACGACCGGGGCGGCGTCGCCCGGGTGCTTGTCGGTGCCGGGGACGCGCCCGACCTCTGGACCACCGGCGGGTTGCCGTTCGCCTTGCCCGAAGGGGATTACCGGCTCGACGGCGGGATCGACGTACGGGCGGCCGCGATCGGCTGGGGCCTGGGGGCCTACCGGTTCACCCGGTACAAGGCGGCCGAGCGCGCGGCCGCCCGGCTGGTCTGGCCCGAGGCGGTCGACCGGGAGGAGGTGGGGACCCTGGTCGAGACGATCTGGCTGTGTCGCGACCTGATCAACACCCCGGCCAACGATCTCGGCCCGGCCGACCTCGCCGACGCGGTGGTCGATCTGGCCGCGGCGTTCGATGCCGGCGTGGCCGTGTATTCGGGCGACGAGCTGCCCGACATGGGGTGGCCCGCCGTGCACGCCGTCGGCCGGGCCAGCGATCGCCGGCCGCATGTCGCCGACCTGACCTGGGGCGATCCCGCGGCCCCGAAGCTGACCCTGATCGGCAAGGGGGTGGTGTTCGACAGCGGCGGGCTCGACATCAAGCCGGCCTCCGCCATGCTGCTGATGAAGAAGGACATGGGCGGCGCGGCGCATGCGATCGCCCTGGCCCGTCTGGTGATGGCGCAGGGCCTGCCGGTGCGGCTGCGGCTGATCGTCCCGACGGTCGAAAACGCCGTCGCCGGCAACGCCTTCCGTCCGGGCGACGTGCTGACCACCCGCAAGGGGCTGACCGTGGAGGTCGGCAACACCGACGCCGAGGGCCGGCTGATCCTGTGCGATGCCCTGGCCGCGGCGATGGAGGAGACGCCGGATCTGGTGATCGACTTCGCCACCCTGACCGGTGCGGCTCGGGTCGCCCTGGGCGCCGAAGTGCCGGCGATGTTCACCAATGACGAGGATCTCGCCAAGGCCTTCGGCGCGGCGGTCGACCGCACCGGCGACCCGATGTGGCGGCTGCCGCTGTGGCAGCCCTACAACCGCCACCTGGCAAGCCCGATCGCGGACGTCAACAACGTCTCCGCGGGCGGCCTGGGGGGAGCCATCACCGCAGCGCTGTTCCTGGAGCGGTTCGTCGACAAGGCCGTCGCCTGGGCCCATTTCGACCTGATGGCCTGGAACGCCGGCGATCAGCCGGGCCGGCCGAAGGGCGGTGAGGCGATGGCCTTGCGGGCCGTGTTCGACATGCTGCGGCACCGCTACACCGGTTGAGCCGGTCCGCCGCTTCGGTCACTGATGGTTCGGCCCGACATGGATACCCAGTCCGCCCTCGATCTCTGGCGCCGCACGATGGTGCAGTCGGTCCGCAGCGACGGGCCGGACCTGACCGCGCGCCAGATGGCGGTGCTGTTGACGGTCTACCTGACGCCGCCGCCGCATACCGTGCGCGGGCTGGCCCAGGCCTTGAACGTCTCCAAGCCGGCGATCACCCGGGCACTCGACCGGCTGGGCCAGTACGGGTTCACCCGGCGCAAGACCGACCCCGACGACCGCCGCAATGTTCTGATCCAGCGAACCGTCAAGGGATCGGTCTATCTCAGCGAGTTCGGAGACCTCGTCACCCGGGCGGCCGGGCAGATCGCCCGCGTGCCGCCATGACCGGCCCGCTCGATCCGCTGCTGCACGCCTATCGCCCCGATCTCGCCGACCGGCGGCTCCAGGGGCGGGTGCGGGCCGACCGCTATGTCGAGGGGGCGGACTGGCAGTGCCGGGTCGGCACCCTGCCGATCCGGGGCGCACCGGACGATGCCGCGCCGATGACGACGGAGCTGCTGTTCGGCGAGCGGTTCAGAGTGTTCGACCGGGCCGGGGGCTGGGTCTGGGGGCAGTGCGAGCATGACGGCTATGTCGGCTATGCGCCGGCTTCCGGCCTCGCGCCCGAGCTGCTGGCCGCGACGCATCGGGTCCGCGCCCTGGCGGCCTTCGTCTATCCCCAGCCGACGATGAAGCACACGCCGCTGGACGTGCTGAGCTTGGGGGCTGCGGTGACCGTGACCGCCGTCGACCGAAGCTGGGCGGCCCTCGCCACCGGTGGCTACGCCCACGCGCCGGCCCTGGCGCCCTTGGGGTCGTACCGCCCGGCGACCGACCCCGCCGGCCAGGCCGAACGGTTCCTGGAGGTGCCCTATCTGTGGGGCGGACGGTCGGCCCGCGGGCTGGACTGCTCCGGCCTCGTCCAGGTGTGCCTGGCGGAATGCGGCCACGCGGTACCGCGGGATACCGGCATGCAGGAACCCGTGATCGGCCAGCCCCTGCCGGCCGACCGGTGGGACGGGTGCTTGCGCCGCGGCGACATCGTGTTCTTCCCTGGCCATGTCGGCTTCATGGTCGACCCGACACGGCTGATCCATGCCAACGCGACGGCGATGGCCGTGACGGTGGATCCGCTGGACCGGGTGGTGGCGATCGTGCGCGCCGGCGGCGGGACGGGAATCACCTCGGTCCGCCGGCTCGCCGGCTGAGCGCGGCCGAATCGGTCTGGCAAACGCAGTTGCTGCAGATCAAATCGGCGGCGGAATGCCGGCAGTGCCGGTTGCGCGCGCGCACAACCCTGCCTAGCGTCTGGGTCAGCACCGGTTCGCCCGAGAGGGCGATGAAAAGGGAACGCGTGTGGCGATGGCGGGGCGCCGGCCCCGTCCTCGGAATCCGCGGCTGCCCCCGCAACTGTGAGCGGTGAGTGCCGATCTGCGTCATGGCCACTGGGGACCGTGTCCCTGGGAAGGCCGGATCGGTCGCGATGACCCGCAAGCCAGGAGACCTGCCGGACGTCAGTCGTTCCGCGCCCGTCGGACGGGGTGTCTTCCGGCGGAAACGATCCTTCGTCAGCGGCGACGCTGTCTGCCACCCGATATCGGGTCGGCGGACGCGGGATGCCGTGAAGGGGAGGAACGGACGTCTGTGCGCCACCGCGCATTCAGCCGCGACCCGACTGGACGCACCCCGCGTCGCCGCCGGCCCGATCCTGTCATCGCAAGAGGATCGCGCCCATGCGCCGTTTTGTGTTCGCCGCAACCGTCTCCGGGGTCGCCCTGTCGCTCGCGACCGGCGGTCCGGCCGCCGCCCAGATCGAGCTGGGCCCCGTCACCGCGATCGCGACCCGGGCCGAGACCCCGGTGGAGCGCCTGCCGGCGGCCGTCACCATCATCGACGCCGAAGAGATCGAGCGCCGCGGCTACCAGACCCTGGACGAGGCCCTGCGCACCGTGCCGGGGATGACGGTGGTCCGATCCGGCCCGGTCGGCGCGCAGACCTCGGCCTTCCTGCGCGGCAGTGAGAGCGATCATGTCCTCGTGCTGATCGATGGCGTGCCGGTCAACGATCCGTCCGCACCGGGGAACGCCTTCAACTTCGGCAACGACCTGCTCGGCGCTTTCGACCGGATCGAGATCATCCGCGGGCCGGCGTCCAACCTCTACGGCACCAACGCCATCGGGGGTGTGGTGAACCTGGTGACCCGACGGGCGGTTGAGGACGGCTATACGGCTTCCGCCCAGGTTGCCGCCGGGAATCGGCAGACCTTTGCGGGCCAGGCCAACGGCACGGTCCGGCAAGGGCCGTTCGATGCGGCCTTCACGGTCGAAGGGTTGAGGACCGACGGTGACAACATCACGCCGGACCGGATCGCCAGCGCCTTCGACGAAGACGACGGTGCGGAACTCGCGGCGCTCACGGCGACGGCCGGGGTCGATTTCGGTTTCGGCGGCCGTGTGGAAGGCGCGGTGAGGTATCGCCGCAACGAGTTCGACCTCGATCGCACCGGTGCCGACGATCCGAACATGGAAGGGGAGAACGATCAGCTCGCCCTCCGGGTGACGACGACCGCGCCGATAACGGAGTCCGTCGACGTGCGCGCGGTCGTGGGCTTCACCCGGGACGATCGAGAATTCCTCAACCGCCCCGACGCCGCTTCGACCACGATCCAGGACGACAGTTTTGAGGGCGAGCGGCTCTTCGGCGATGTCCAGGCCATCATCCGGCCTGATCTCGCCACGGCGGGCCTCGCCGCTTCGACGCTGATCGTCGGTGCCAGCGTGACGGACGATTCGATCGACCAGAGCACCAACACCGATTCCGGCTTCGGCGCCTTCATCCAGACGGCGCGGGCCTCGTCCACGGACGCTGCGGTGTTTGCCAACGGCTCCGGCACGCTGTTCGACACGCTCGATGTCACGGTCGGCGTGCGGGCGGAA
The DNA here is from genome assembly GCA_028281265.1 of Alphaproteobacteria bacterium. Taxonomy (GTDB): domain Bacteria; phylum Pseudomonadota; class Alphaproteobacteria; order DSM-16000; family Inquilinaceae; genus JANQKE01. The sequence goes on from JANQKE010000164.1 coordinate 23,945, forward strand.
CTGCCGGAGGACTTCGACACCACTCTGACCTGGCGGGCCGGCACGGCCTACCGCTTCACCGCCCTGCCGCTTCGGGTGTTCGCGTCGGCGGGGACGGCGTTCAAGGCGCCGAGCCTGTTCGACCGGTTCGGGGTCAACAATTTCGGCTTCGTCGGGAATCCGGACCTGGATCCCGAGCGGTCGCTGAGCTGGGAGATCGGGGCTGAAGCGACACTCCCGGCAGGCGCGCTATCCCAGCCGGTGCGAGCCCAGCTCATCTATTTCGGCAGCCGGATCGACGATCTGATCAACTTCAATCCGACCTTCACCTCCTTGGAGAACGTCGATGAAGCGGAGATTGACGGCGTGGAGGCCAGCGTGACGCTGACGCCGGTGCCTTGGGCGGATCTTGCCTTGGCGTACACCTACACCGATGCGCGCAACGCCCGGACCGACACGCAGTTGCTGCGCCGACCGCATCACCAGGGTTCGGTAACGGTGGACCTGTTCCCCGTCGACGGGCTGAGCCTGTCGGGAACCGCGCGCTATGTCGGGGAGCGCCGCGACGCGATCTACGACGACACGGGGACGTTCGTCGGTTCGGGCGGCAAGGCCGACGCCGATACGACCGTCGATGTCACCGGCCGCTACGCACTCACCGACGGCGTCACCGTGTTCGGTGAGGTCACGAACCTCTTCGATGCCGAGGTCGAGCCGGCCAATGCGTTCGCGGCGCCGGGGATCACGGCGCTGATCGGGCTGCGGGCGTCGCTTTGAAGCGGGCATGATGACAGGGGTGGCGCGACCGCCACCCCTGCGCCATCCTCCGCGCTTCTCCGCGACCGCGAGGCAGGCCCCATCGATGACCGCCGTGACCCTGGCCGCGCTGCAGATGGCCTGCGGCGGCGACGAGACCGCCAATATCGACGCCGTCGAGGCGATGGTGCGCGACGCCGCGGGGCAGGGTGCGGAGATCATCCTGCCGCAGGAACTGTTCTCGGGACCGTATTTCTGCAAGGACCAGGATGCCACCCGGTTCGAGACCGCCCGGACCGTCGGGGACAGCCCGGCCGTGGCCCGGCTGTCCGCGCTTGCCGCCGAACTGTCGGTGGTCCTGGCCGTCAGCTTCTTCGAGCGGGCCGGCCGCGCCCATTTCAACAGCCTGGCCCTGATCGATGCCGATGGCAGCCTGCGCTACGTCTATCGCAAGGCCCATATCCCCGACGGCCCTGGCTATCAGGAGAAGTACTACTTCACCCCCGGCGATACCGGGTTCGAGGTGGTCGAGACCCGCTACGGCCGGGTCGGTGCCCTGGTCTGCTGGGACCAATGGTTTCCGGAGCCGGCCCGGATCCTCGCGCTCCAGGGCGCCGATGTCCTGCTCTACCCCACCGCGATCGGGTCCGAGCCGCGCTACCCCGATCTCGACAGCCAGGGCCATTGGACCCGGGTGATGCAGGGCCACGCCGCGGCCAACATGGTCCCCGTCGTCGCCAGCAACCGCATCGGCCGCGAGGTCGGTCGCGAGGCGACGGTGACGTTCTACGGGTCGTCCTTCATCGCCGGGGCGGACGGGGCCCTCCTGGCGCAGGCCGGCCGTACCGAGCGGGCGATCCTGACCGCGACGGTCGATTTCGACCTGATCCGCCGGCAGCGGGCCGAGTGGGGCCTGTTCCGGGACCGCCGGCCCGACCTCTACGGGGCGGTTCTGAGCCATGACGGCAAGGGGCGCCGCTGACGGCGTCCGGTTGCGACCGAATCGGCGAATATCGGCTGGAGGACCGGTCGAAAACCGGTTGCCGGACCGCGTGCCGGGCGCCATAGTATCCATACGACTGTATGGCTGCCGGAAGCTTCCCATCCGTGACGCGCGTTCCTGGCCCGATCCGCGCCCTGGTCCTGGCCGGTCTGCTGGCCGTTGCGGCGATCCTCTGGACGCTGCCGGGTGCGACGCAACCGATCCCGCACGGCCCCCGTGACAGCCGACCGGAACCGCCGCCGACCGCCCATGAGGCCTTCGCCTCGATGCGGGCGGGCGAAGCGGTTCGCCTGTTCGGATACCGGTTGTTCGACGGCCCCACGCTCAGCCGGCGGACCCCGGTCGGCCGCGTCGGGCCCGAATACCGGCTCGGCCCAGGGGATCGGCTGCGCGTGGTGTGGCAGGCCGCCGGGGGGACGCAAGACACCGACCTGCGCGTCGGCGTGGATGCGACGCTGATCGTCCCCGGCCTGCCGCCGCTCTCGGTCCTCGACCTGACCTTGGCGGAGACGACCGATGCGCTCGCGCGCGCCGCCGACCGGGCCGACCGCGGCAGCCGGATCGCCATCAGCGTCACCGGCGTGCGGCAGATCGGCGTGCTGGTGGTCGGGGAGGTCGCCGAGCCCGGGCTGCATCAGGTGCCGGCCACGGGCAGCGTGCTCGACGTCCTGCTGGCGGCGGGGGGCGTGCGGCGCACCGGCAGCCTCCGATCCATCCGCCGGGTCTCGTCGGCCGGCGACCTACCGGTCGATCTCTACGGGCTGCTGCTGGCCGGTGCGCGCATGGCCAATCCGACCGTCGGGCAGGGTGACCGGATCATCGTCCCGCCGCTGGGTCCGACGGTCGGTGTGCTGGGCAGCGTCGCCCGGCCGGGCTTGTTCGAACTGCCGCCCGGCGGGGCGGCGCTTTCGGTCGGGGAAGCGATCGCGCTGGCCGGGGGGCGGATCGACCCGGCGGCGGTGGCCCTGCGGCTGGCCGCGACCGCCGCCCGGGACGACCTGAGCCCGGTCGAGGGGGAGACCGAGACCCTGGCGGCCGGCGATGTGTTGATCCTGCGCGGCCGGGCGGAGACCGCGGCAGGGGGAGTGCGGCTCTCCGGGGCGGTGCGGAGCCCCGGACATTATCCGACCGAGGACCTGATCGGGGGCCTCGCCGCGCGTCTGGGCGCCGACGCCTACCCTTTGCTGGCCCTGCATGCCGGGCGGCGGGAGGGCCGCGGCTTCCTGCGCGCCGTGGCACCGGCCGCAGCCCGGATCGACCTCCGGGACGGCGACGCGATCACGGTCCTGAGCCGTGCCGAGATCGCCGGGCTCGGATGGTGGGCCGTCCCCGCCCGCCGGGGGGCCGCATCCGGCGGGCCGTGCGGGCCCGCAACGACGCTGCCGCCGGAGCCGACCCCGGCCCTGGCCCGCTGGCGCCAGCTGGTCGGTCCCGCTGACCGGCCGGCAGCGCCCTCCGCCTGTCCCGCCTTGTTCGAGCGGATGCCCGATCTTCCGGCGTTCCTGCTGCGCCACAGCGTGCTGGTGACCGGCGGCGTGGATCGTCCCGGCCTGTACCCCGTCCTGCCCGGAACCCGGGCCCGGTCGGTGCTGGGCGAGGCCGGGGCGCCCGTTGGCGCCGAGATCGAGGTGGTGCACGAAACCGTGCCCGGCGCCGCCACCGTGTCCCCGGGCGACATCGTCGCCGTCCGCACGCCGTCGGTCACCCTGGTGGAGGTCGACGGGCGGAGCGGTCTCCGGCCGCTGTCGCGGGTGCCGAGCCTGCGCCGTCTGCTCTCCGACGATCCGGCGCGCATGACCGCGATCTATCCGCTGGCGGCCGTGATCGAGCGGGTGTCGGGGCCATCCGCCGGATTGACGGTGTTCTCCCCGGCCGCGGTGGCTGCCGGGCGGGAGGATATCGGACTCGCCGATGGCGATCGCGTGCATCTGCTGCCGCGTACCGCACTGCCGCTGCCGGATCCGGAAGAAGGCGCGCCGGGGCGACGGATGGCAGCGCCGGACCCGGCGGTGCGGCGGGCCCTGGAGGCCAGCACCGTCCGGCTGGAGGGAGCGGTCGGCCGGCCGGGACGGTACCCGGTCGCGGGCCCCGTTGGGATGGAGGCGCTGATCGGTGTCGCCGGCGGCCGGCTGCGTCATGCCGATCCGTACCGTCTGACGGTCGTCTCCGCCGAGGGTACGGGGGTGCCGCCGGTCACCGTCGGGCCGGCCCAGGCGGCGTCCGTCACCGTTCATCCCGGCGACGTCGTCCGGGTGCCGGAGACCGCGGATGCCGGCAGCGTCGTCCGGGTGACGGTCGAGGGGGAGGTGGCCCGGCCGGGGACCTATACGCTGCCGCCCGGGGCCCGGTTGTCCGACGTGCTGCGGTCCGCCGGGGGGCTGACGGGCGAGGCCTATCCGGCCGGGGCCGTCCTGCTGCGGCGAAGTGCGGCCCAGGCCGAGGCGCAGTTCCTGGCCCGGTCGGCCGAGCGGCTGCGGGGGCAGCTTGCCGTGCTCAGCGTCGATCCCGCCGGCGAGGCGGTGGTGCGGACGGCCGAAGCGCTGTTGGCGCGGCTGGAGAGCGAAGACGCCCTCGGCCGGGTGGTCGTGGAAGCCGACCCCCAGGCCTTGCGCGCCGATCCGGGCCGGGATGCCCTGATCGAGACCGGCGACCGGCTGCACATCCCGCCGCGCCCGCTGACGGTGGCGGTCCGCGGGGCCGTCGCCTGGCCGTCGGCGCAGCGGTTCGAAAGCGGGTCCACGCCGGACGATTACATCCGTGCGGCCGGCGGCCCCATCCGCCACGCGGATCGGGACCGGGCCTTCATGGTCTTCCCGGATGGATCCGCCGCCCCGATCGGGTGGAGCGGGCGTCGGCACGTCATGCCGGCCGTGCCTCCG
>JANQKE010000166.1 GCA_028281265.1 Alphaproteobacteria bacterium
GCTGCGGCGTCGCTCGTCGTCGAATAGGCCCCGGCATGTCCTTCCTCCTCCCTCCTGGCATCAGGGCCCATCCCCCTCGGCAGATCCGCCCGATAGTCCCTGAAAACGCTCTAGAAGTGCACCACCAGGACGATTGCCCAGACGCATGACGGCGAGAATCCGATGATCACCCTGAATCTCCGGTGACGGCGCCATGACCGACGCCATCGATCCTGTCGTCCATGGCGGCCTGATCCTCGCCGGGATCCTGCTGTCAGCTTGGATCGTGCGATCGCTGCGCGATCAATCGCAACGGCGAGGGCGGGAATGGCAGCGACAAACCGAGCGGGGGCGGCCGGTCGAGGGGCCGGAGCCGCCCCCGGCGCACGGGCCGGTCACCGAGCGAGACCGGGCCGATCTGGCCGAGATGATGGCAGCGCGGGGGTATGACGCCGCCCTTGCCTGGCAGCTCGTGCGGGCAGAGCGGACCATCCGCGCGGCGGGCCTCATGGTGACATACGCCGGTTCGGGACGGGGTGACGGCCGGGGGTCGGACCGACCCTCCGCCGCCGGTCGGACCGCGCGGCCGTTGGCTGCCGATCCCCGGACCGAGCTCGAGCGGTTGCGGGCCGCGGCGGCGGATCGGCTGGTGATCTTCGACAGCGAGACGACCGGCCTGGGGAACCGGGCCGAGATCCTGGAATATGCGCTGGTCGGCCCGGACGGGACGATGCTGGCCCATTCGGTCGTGCGGCCGACCACGCGGATCCAGGCAGGGGCATTGGCCATCCACGGCATCACGCGCGCGGAAGCGAACAAGCACGACCGGATCACGGAGCATGCGGACCGCTTGGTCGGACTGATGCGCGAGCGGGTGGTGGTGGCGTACAATGCGGAGTTCGATCGTCGGCTCCTGGAACAGACGTTCGAGCGATACGCCCTCACATTGCCGGTGCTGGATTGGGTGTGCGCGATGCGTGCCTATCAAGCGTTTGCAGGGCACCACCGAGCCGTAACGCTAGAGGAGGCCCTGGAGGTGGAAGGCCTGGATATAACGGCGACCCACCGCGCGGTAGCGGATGCCGAAGCCACCCGGCAACTGGTCCGTCACTTGCGCAAGGTGTCGATCTAACAATGACCCCCTATCACGAGGGTGCGTGCTGGATGTAGTCCAGCAGGGCGTCGGCCCGGGTTTCGGCGTAGCCGCCGAGGTCGGCCGGCAGGTGGTCCATGGTGCGCATGGCGATGACCAGCCGAGCGACGACCGTCCCCCGCTGCTGGGGCGTGGGGTCGAGTTCCAGCCGGTCGATGACGGTTTCCACGGCCGCAGTGGTGGCGACGATGATGTCATGCAGGCTGGGGCGGTCGGGGCCATCCTGACTAACCAGGGTTTCGAGTTCACAGCCCAGGGCTACCGCTAGGGCCATCAGGGTGTCGAGCGCTGGCACCCGGCCAATGCCCTCCCGTGCCGCCGTGTGAATTGTCGTCACATAAGTGTGTGCCAGACCAGCCTTCTTCGCCAACGCGCGATTGGACAGCGGTGGTTTGGCACGATCCTGGAGCGTCTGCAGGTTCGCACTGAGGCGTTTGGCGAAGGCGATGGCATCGGTGTCAGCGGCTTTGGGCATGTTCATAGAATGTCCGACCAGGAATTGGGACGGCATTGCTATTCACTGAGGTTGACATCTGACCAAATTTTAAGTCAGCCTTATGAGCCATGATCGTCAGCCACATCCACGACGCGGCCGTCGCCTATTGCGCCGCCGCCGGCCTGAGCCGCCGCGCGTTGAGTGTCGCCATTACCGGCGGCGCCAGCCTGTTTGGTCGCTTGGCCTGTGGCCGCGTCACCGCCACCACCCTGCAGGGGGTGGTCGACTATCTCCTCACCCACCCGGTCGAGGGCTGGATCCCGCCCGATTGGCTGGTCGCAGCGGGGACACCGGCAGCAAGGAGCCGGCGGCATGATCCATTGCCGGCATCGGCCCCCGGTCAGACCAACGACGCCCTGACCGCCCCGTCCGACCCGGGTGTGCGCAAACGACCGTCACGATCCCCTCCTCTCCAGTCACGGGACGGGAGCCTATCGGGCCCGTTCCTCCCGTCAAAAGCGAAGGAGCCTGAGCGTTATGTACGCACGCGCGCCCGACACGATCGAAGCGGCGATCGAGCGGATCGTCCAGGCGGCCGGCGGCTGGG
>JANQKE010000170.1 GCA_028281265.1 Alphaproteobacteria bacterium
GGGTTGGCGTGTGCCGGCCGCCCGCTGCGTTGCGCCGCTTGCCCGATGGCGCGGCGCGACGCGCCTTGCGGATCGATCCGGCACACACCAACAGATCGACCCGGCATTCCCTGAAAACGCTCTAGAGCCCGGTCACATCGGCCATTCGGGATCGGCCAGGCGTTCCGAGACGGTTTCGAAGACGCCGTCCATCACACCGATAAGCTCAGCCAAGCCGTCCGTCACGTCGCCGGTATCTTCGGTCATGTAGAGACCCCGGTTGAGTTCGATCTGCAGACCGTGCCGGTCCTGATCCGGTGCGCCGAACCGGGCCAGGAGCGCCGCACCGGCATAGGGGTCGTTGACGACGACCGACAGACCCGCGGCCGCCAGCACCTCGCCGACCAGAGCGGTCAGCGCCGGCGCGCAGCTCGTGCCGAAGCGGTCCCCCAGCACGACGTCGGGGCGGCGCACCGCACCGTCCGGCGTGGCCGCGTTGCCCACCGATTTCATCGAATGGACGTTCAGGTGCACGGCCCGTCCATGGTGCCGGACCAGCTTGGCCAACCCCCGCTCGACCGCGCTGAGATAGGGACGGTGGAAACGGGCGATGCGGCGTTCGACCTCCGCGACCGACAGGGCACGGTCGTAGATCGCCTTGCCCGGCACCGTCACCCGGCGGATCAGCCCGATTCCCATCGCCGTCTTGTCCCCAGGCGCCAGCGGCGTCGGCCAGGGCTCCGCCAGCAGGGCCGGGTCGATATCCGCCTCGGTCCGGTTGACGTCGATATAGGCGCGTGGGAAATGCGCCCATAGACCGACCCCTCCGGCCAGGGGCGCCCGCGCCGCCACCCGGTCCATGTAGCTGTCTTCGGCTGCGCGAAGATCCGTCAGCGACAGCCGGCTGCCGAAATCGGCCGGGTAGTCGCGCCCGCTATGGGGGCTGTCCACGAACAGCGGCACGCCCGAGCCTTCCTGAGGCTCCTGAACCGTGTACAGGCCGGGATAGTGCCAGCGCATCGGGGCGGGGGGCGGGGCTCAGGCGGCGTCGTTGAGATGGCAGGCCGACAGCCGTCGCGGGGCGATTTCCCGGAGCACCGGCCGCTCCTCCCGGCACCGCGGCATCGCGTGCGGACAGCGGGGGTGGAAATGGCAGCCGCCGGGCGGATCGAGGGGGGACGGGATCTCCCCTTTGACCGGGGAATAGACCCGCCGCGTCGTATCCAGCCGCGGCACCTCGGCCAGCAGCGCCTGGGTGTAGGGGTGATTGGGCTGGGCGAACAACGCTTCGGTCGGCGCGCTTTCGACCACGCGCCCCAGATACATGATCACCACCCGATCGGAGAGGTGCTCGACCACCCCGAGATCATGGCTGATGAACAGATAGGTTAGGTGAAGATCTTCCCGCAATCTCATGAAGAGATTTAGAACTTGCGCCTGGATCGAGACGTCCAGGGCAGCCACCGCCTCATCGCACACCAGGAACTGCGGCTGCACCGCCAGGGCCCGGGCGACCCCCAGCCGCTGCCGCTGTCCGCCGGAGAACTGGTGCGGGTAGCGCCGCTTGTAGATCGGGTCGAGCCCCACCTTGAGCATCAGCTCGTCGACATAGCCGTCGAGCTCGGCACCCGCCTTGACCATGCCATGCACCCACGGCGCCTCCCCGATGATGTCCGCGACCCGCAGCCGCGGATTGAGGGAGGACATCGGGTCCTGGAAGATCATCTGGATCTCCAGCTTGGTCTTCTTGGCGGCCGTGCCGTGCAGATGGGCGACGTCCTGCCCGCGATAGCGCAGCGTGCCGTCGCTGGCGGCATGGATGCCGGCGACGACCCGCCCCAAGGTGGACTTGCCGCACCCGCTTTCGCCGACCAGGCCGACCACCTCGCCTTCGGCGATCGACAGGCTGACCGAATCGACGGCGTGGACGACCTCTTCCTTGACCTTGGCGCCCAGGACGTTGGCGAGCTTCTCGGCCACGTCGAGCCGCTTGACGAACCGCTTGGACACCGAGTCGAGCTCGATGATGGGCGACGCCTGACCGGCATCGGAAGCGACGGGCGAGAGATGAGTGTCGGGCATGGGGCGACTTGGTAACGACGCAACAATTGGCGCACTATGGCCGACCGCGCGCCGTGGCACAAAGCCGAAACCGCCCCCTGCCCGTCCCACCGCACACCCGACGCCCCATGCCGCCGGCAACAGCCGTCCCGCCAGCGATCACGCTCGAGGACATCACCGTCCGGATCGGCCCGGCAACGCTGGTCGACGGCGTCCGGTTCGCCGTCATGCCCGGGGCGGTGGTGGGCCTGATCGGCCCCAACGGCGCCGGCAAGTCGACGGTGGTCAAGGTCGCGGCCGGTGTCCTGACCCCCAACGCCGGTCGGGTCGTCCGGGCCGACCCGAAAGCGCCGATCGGCTACCTGCCCCAGGACGGACCCGTCCACTGGCAGCTCACGGTCGGCCGGGTGGTGGCGCTGGGGCGACTGCCGCATCTGTCGGCCTTCGCCCGGCCGGGGCCCGAGGATCGGGCGGCAATCACAGCGGCCCTGGCGGCAACCGACACCCGGACCCTGGCCGGCCGGCGGATCGACACCCTGTCGGGCGGGGAACGCGCGCGGGTGCTGCTGGCCCGCGTGCTGGCCGGGGAACCGCAAGTGATGCTGGTCGACGAGCCGGTCGCCGGGCTCGACCCGCGCCATCAGCTCGAGACGATGGAACTGCTGCGCGCCCAGGCGGCCCGAGGCCGGGCGGTCCTGGTGGTGCTGCACGACCTTCTCCACGCAGCGCGGTTCTGCGACCGGCTGGTGCTGCTCGACCGCGGTCGCGTCGTGATCGAAGGCCCGCCGCCGGCCGTCCTGACGCCCGCGCGGATCGCCGCGGTCTACGGCGTCACCGCGATGCCGATCGAGGTGGACGGCATCGCCTTGCGTCTCCCCTGGCGCCGGGCCGGCGGCGGGTCAGATCAGCCCGGTCCGACCACGGCGCAGTAGGAACAGGAAGAACGGGGCCCCGACCAGCGCGGTGACCACGCCGACCTTGAGTTCGGTCGCCGTCGGCACAAGCCTGACCACCAGGTCGGCCGCCAGCAGCACGACCGCCCCGCCGAGGGTCGACGGCAGCAGCAGCGCATCCGGCCGATGGCCGACAAAGGGGCGCAAGATGTGGGGGACGATCAGGCCGATGAAGCCGATCACGCCGGTCACCGCGACGGCCGCGCCGACGCCGAGGGCCACGGCCGTGACCACCGCCAGCCGCAGCCGGTCGACCTTGACCCGCAGGGTGGCGGCGACATCTTCACCCAGGCTGAGCGCGGACAGTCCCCGGCCACTGGCCTGCAAGGCCGCAAGCGCGATCAGGATCGGGGCGGCCACCAGTTGCACGTGGACGAAGCTGCGATCCTCCAGCGAGCCCAGGAGCCAGAACGCGATCTCCAGCGCCGCGAACGGGTTGGGCGCAAGATTGAGGGCCAGGGCCACCCCGGCGCCGGCGAGGCTGCTCAACGCCGCTCCGGCCAGCACGACGGTGACGACGCTGGCCCCCTGGCCGGCCAGCACCAGCAGGAGCACGATCCCGACCAACGCACCGATCAGCCCACCGAGGGGCGAGGCCAGGGCAAACCGGTCGACCAGGCCGAAATAGAGCGGGATCACCGCACCCAGAGCGGCGAAGCCCGAGGTGCCGATGACCCCCGGCTCGGCCAGCGGGTTCCGCAACAGCCCCTGCAAGGCCGCGCCGGCCGCGCCCAGCATCGCCCCGACCAGCGCGGCCAGCAGGATGCGCGGCAGCCGGATCTCCCGCACGATCGTGCCGGCGGCGGTTTCGTCCCCCCCCAGGGCACCGGCGATATCGGCCCCGGTCAACGGCACCGGGCCAACGGCCAATCCGGCCGCCATCAACGCCAGCACGGCGACGGCGAGGGCCCCGGGCAACGGCCACCCCGATGCCGGTGCCCCGTGGCGGGCATGGGAACTGTCCTTGATCCGGGATGGGAACGGCGCGGTCGGCACGGTCGGCGGATTGCTCTATAATGGCAGGGTTCGGCGCGGACATGGCCGACCGGCATTCCCGCCGTGGCCACGCGCCGACAGCCCCTCCCTTGAAGGGTTTCCGCTCACGATGTCCAGCCCGTCCGGCCGTCGCCCGATCAGGACCGCGTCACCGGCCGGGACGCCGCGGGTCAAGCTGCACACCGCGATGATGGTGCTGGCATGGTCGCTGGCCATCGTGCTGCCGACCGCCGCCGTGGCCGAGCGGCCGCAGCGGATCGTCTCGCTGCATCTGTGTGCGGACCAGTATCTGCTGGCCCTGGCCGATCCGTCGCAGATCGCCGCCCTGACGGTGTTGGCGGCCGACCCGGCAATGTCGTGGCTGGCCGAGCCGGCAAGCGCCTTCCCGCGGATCCGCGGAACGGCCGAAGAGGTGACGGCGCTCGACCCGGACCTGGTGCTTGCGGGGACCTTCACCCGGCGCCATACCCGCGATCTTCTCACCCGGCTGGGATACCGGGTGGAGACGATCGGCCTGGCCGAGACGATCGATGACGTCGTCGCCACGACGCGGCGCGTCGCCGCCCTGGTCGGCCGGCCCGGCCGCGGGGAAGCCCTGGTCGCCGAGTTGGCGGACAACCTTGCCGAAGCGCAGACCCGGACCGCGCCGCTGGGCCCCCCGCTGTCCGCCCTCGCCTACCAGCGGCGCGGGGTCGCGACCGGCGTCCGCAGCCTGACCACCGCCTTGCTCCGCCGCACCGGCTTCCGCAATGCGGCGGCCGATTTCGGGTTGACCTTCACCGCCTCCCTGGCGCTCGAACGGGTCGTGGCGTCCCCGCCGGATACGCTCCTGACGGCAACGGCAACGGCCGCTCTGATCGATCTCGGCACCGAGATGCTGCTGCATCCGGCGCTGGCCGCCGCCGTGCCCCCGGACCGCCGGATCACCCTGCCCACACCGCTGGTGACCTGCGGCGGCCCGATGACGGCGACCGCGATCGCCCATCTGACCGCGGAACGGCTGCGCCTGGGGCGGGCCGACGGTTCAACCGGCCGGTAACGCTGCGGCCGATCCGGGGAGAAGCGATCGGCGCGGCGACGACGATCGAGGCCGCGGTGACGCCGAAACACCGCCCCGCCATCGCGGGACCCGGCCGCATCGATGCCGTCGACATACATGTCGGGGCGACGCCCCTGTCCCACGGCTCGAACCGGACGGCGGCGCGACCGGGGCGTCGAAGCCGCCATGCCGCCGGAGACGGGTCGAGGTCTCCCTTCCGGCGGCGCGCATCGGCCCGGGCCGCCGCGCAACCGGTTGAGGGGTTTCGCGAAGGGGCCTAGGGTAGGCCATCCGGGGCAACCGGTGTGAGCCCCCGAGGCCGCACATCCGGGCCGTGCCCCGGCCATCGGCCGTTTTCGTCTGTTTGTCGATACGATCGGACCCCGTACGCATGACGCTACACTCGCCTCGCCCCGATCGGCCCGCCGCCGGCCACGCCCGCAGCGTCCGGGCATGGGCGCTGGCCTTGCTGGCGCTGTCGGCGATCCTGGCGCCGGGCGGGCGAGCCGATGCTCAGGCCGTGATCATCGGCGGCGATCGGACGGTGCCGTCCGGGGCATCGGTCATCATCAACCAGGACGTGCTGGACCGGCTTAGACAGAGCCGATCGACCGCAAGCGATGTGTCCGCACCGGCCCGGCGCACGGTCCTCGGCCGGGCGCCCTTCACCCCACCGCTCCCGCCGCGGCGCCCCGATGCCGCTACCGACCGCCCGGTAGAACAAGTCGCCGCCATCCCCTCGCCCGACGGTGCCGTGTCGGTGCCGACAGCGCCGCTGCCGCGGGAGCGGCCGACCGCCGCCGCCGCCACCCCCGCGGGCACCGCCATCGCAGCGCCCGCGCCCCTGCGGGATCCGCGGAACCCCGAACGGCCCACCATCCCGGCGCGCCCCGAGTTGACGATCGCCCCGCCGCCCCTGCCGGCCGCGCCCACCACCGTCGAGACGGCCACCGTGCCCGAACCCCGCACGCTTGCGGCGTCGGTATTGCCGGCGGTCCCGGACATCGTCGCAGCACGGCCGCCGCAGCCGACCGAGCGGACCCTGCCCCCCCCGGTCGTCCCGACCTCGCCACCGCCGCCCGCCGTGACCGCCAGCGAGGTCGGCGCGACCCCGGATCAGGTGGTCGCCTTGCCCGGCGGCGACGGCTTCCGGATCTTCTTCCCGGTCGGCGAGGCCCGCATCACCGAGGATGCGGGCCGCCTGCTCAACGGGATCGCTCAGCGCATGCTCGAGGAGGATGCCTTGCGCATCCGGTTGCGGACCTATGCCTCCATCCTGCCCGAGGAATCGGCCAGCGACGCGCGCCGCCTGTCGCTGTTTCGGGCCCTGGCAGTCCGCAGCCTGCTGAGCGATCGCGGTATCGACGTGCGGCGGCTCGAGGTGCTCGCTCTGGGCGACCCGGCCGACGGGACCCCGCCCGACCGGGCCGACCTCCAGTTCCTGAGCTAGAGCCTCTTCTCCCGTGTCCGAACGGACGCGGGAGAAGAGGCTCTAGCTCCTTGAATTCGATCAACTTATCTGCATTCAGATGAGTCCATTTGAAGGCAGGTTGATCTAACCCCTTAGCGCCGGAAACGGCGCAGATAGTTGCTCTCGCTTCTTAGAATCGATCATCCTTGTGTTTCGAGTGGCTCACCCGAAACGCAAGGACGATCCAATCCCGGTCCTGCCGATCGGATGACGGGTCCGGCGCCGGTCCCGTATCCGGGTGATCGCCGCAGGATCGCCCGAATCCCTGCGTTTGTGGATCATGCGCATCCACAGTGGTACTCGCCGGCAGAAGGTACGCCGATGTCCAGTCCCAGACGATATCTGACCCGGATGAGCCTGTTCGTGGTCGCCGTGACCCTGTTCGGCGCGGCGCTCTATCCGGGTCTCAGTACGGCCTTCATGGCAAATCCCCTGCTGAACGGGGTGATCTTCGCGGTTCTGGTGATCGGGATCGTCTACACCTTCCGCTCGGTGGTCGCCCTGCGGCCGGAGGTGGAATGGCTGCAGAGCTTCCAGGGCGAACGGCAGGGGCTGCAACGGCCCGTCGCCAAGCCGCGCCTGCTGGCCCCGATGGCCTCGATGCTCGGCCAGCGGCAAGGTAAGGCGAAGATCTCCGCCCTGGCGCTGCGCTCTCTGCTCGACGGTATTGCGGCCCGCATGGCCGAAGCGCGGGAGCTGTCGCGCTATCTGATCGGTCTGTTGATCTTCCTGGGCCTGCTGGGAACGTTCTGGGGATTGCTCGACACCGTGAGCGCGGTCGGCGACGTGATCAACGATCTGACGCTGGAGAGCGGGGACCTCGCCCTGGTTTTCGCCGACCTGCAGACCGGTCTGGAGGCGCCGCTGAGCGGGATGGGCACGGCGTTCAGCTCGTCGCTGTTCGGGCTCAGCGGGTCGCTGGTCCTGGGGTTCCTCGAACTGCAGGCAAGCCAGGCCCAGAACCGGTTCTTCAACGAACTCGAGGACTGGATGTCGGGAAACGCCCAAGTCTCGACCGGCGGTCCCGCCCTGGAAACCGGCGAAGGACCGGCGCTGCCGACCTATCTGCGCGGGCTCATCGAGCAGACGGCCGAGAACCTCGACAAGCTCCAGCGGGTGGTCAGCGTCGGCGAAGAGCAGCGCAAGCAGACCGCCCAGGCGATCACCGGTCTCGCCGATCGGCTGGCCGCCCTGGACGATCACCTGAGGACGCAGCAAAGCGTGATGGTCAAGCTGGCCAGCCAGCAGGCCGAGATCCGGCCCGCGGTCGGCAAGCTTCTGGAAGCGGTCGAGGGCGACAGCATGGGCATGGACCAGAGCACCCGCGCCCATATCCGCTCGATCGCCACCCATCTCGCCCAGATGAAGGAGGAACTGGCCGGCCAGCGCAGCCAGACGGTCGAGGACATCAACCATGAGATCCGGGTGCTGGCGCGCACGATCGCTGCCCTGGCCGAGGAGGAGAGCGGGAATTGACGGCCCTCGGTCTCCGGCCGTCCGCCGCGCCGCGCCTTGACGACGGACCCTCGCGATCATGAGCCAGTTCCGGACCCGATCGGCGGACCGGTCGCCCATCAACATCTGGCCCGGTTTCGTGGACGCGCTGTCGGCGCTGCTGATGGTGGTGATCTTCGTGCTGCTGGTGTTCGTGGTGGCGCAGTTCTACCTGTCGACCCTCTTGTCGGGCCGGGAGGAAATGCTCTCCCGGCTGAACGACCAGATCAACGAGCTGTCCGATCTCCTCGCCCTGGAGCGGGACGAGAACGAGGAGCTGACGATCCGCTTTTCCCAGCTATCGGCGGATCTGCAGGCCGCTATGGCCGACCGGGATGCGGTCGCCGCCCGCCTCGAGGACGCTAGCCGCTCCGAACGGGCGCTCGGCAACCGTCTGGAGACCGCGCTTGCCCGGATCGCAGCGCTGGAGAGCGAGGGCGGCAGCCTCGACAGCGAGCTCGAGGAGGCGTTCCGCACGATCGAGGCGGATCGCGAGACGATCGAGCTGCAACTGCGCGAGATTGCCAGCCTGCAGACCGACCTCGACGCCCTGAGGGCGGTTCGCGACGAGCTGGAACTGCAGATCGCCGCCCTCAATCTCGCCCGCGACAGCCTCGCGGCGGACAACACGGCGCTCCAATCCACGGTCGACAGCCAGCAGGACGAGATCGACCGCCTGGACCTGGCCCTCACCCGGGCGCTGGCGGAGGCCGCCGACCTCGACATCTCGGTCGGTGACCTGACCGAGGAGCGGGAGCGGCTCGACACCGCGTTGGCCCAGGCCCTGGCGCAGGTCGCGCGGCTCGAAACGATGCTGGGTGAACGGGACACCCGGATCGCCGAGCAAGCCGAGAGCTTGACCGGACAGGCCGACCGGCTGGCCGCTCAACAGGCGGAGCTCGCGGCGCGGGAGGTGCGGATCGCCGAGCTGGATGCCGATCTCGCCACCGCGTTGGCCGAGGCGGCCGGCCTGCGGCGGGAGCTCCGCCTGTCCGAGGAACAGGCCGCGGCCCTCGACAACGCGCTGACGGCCGCTTTGGCCGAAGGGGCGGAGCTTCGGGTTGCCCAGGCACTCAGCCGCCAGGAGATCGACGGGCTCACCGCAAGCCTGACCCAAGCGCTGACCGAGCGGGCGACGCTGGCCGGCGCGCTGGAAGCCGCCCGGGCCGATCGGGAGGAATTGGCGGCCAGGCTGGGCACGGCCGAGGCGCAACGCGCCGAACGCGACGCGGCGCTGGCCGATGCCTTGGCCGACGCGTTGGCGCTCGAACGCGACCGGGACGCCGCGCGGGACGAGATCGGCGGATTGCAGGACGCCCTGGCCGGGGCCGAAGACGATCTCGCCCAGGCCCGGGCCCGCATCGAGACGCTGCAAGGCACCGTGGCCCAGGCGCAAGAGGCGGTCGCGACGGCCGAGGAAGCGGCGACGGCGCGCATCGGCGACCTGACGGCGGCCCTGACGGCAGCGGAAGGCCGCGCCTCGGCGGCGACCGCGGACCTGGCGGCGGCGCAGAGCGAGATCGCGCGTCTGCAGGCGGCCCAGGCGACCGGCGCCGAAGCCGCCGAGCTTCAGGCGACCGAGCTCGACCGGCTGCGCGCCCTGGTCGCCCTGGCCGAACGGCGCGCCCAGGCCGCAGGACGGGAGCTGGCGGCGACGCGCGACGCCCTCGCCGAAGCGGAGCAAGACGCCGAACAGGCTCGGGCGGCGGTGGCCGAACGGGATGGCGACATCGTCCGCCTGGAAGCCGCGCTGGCCCTGGCCCGCACGGATCTCGCCCAGGGCGATCAAGACCGTCGCCAGCAATCCGACGAGATCATCCGCCTGCAAGCGGCCCTCGAGGTCGCCCGCCAGCGCGCGACCGACATCACCGGCCAGCGCGACGCCGCCACCGCCGAGGCCGAGCGGCTGCGCGCGGCCCTGGCCCTGGCGGAGGCAAGCGGCACCGACCTCGCCGCCCGGCTGGCCGCGCGCGACCAGGAGATCGATCGCCTGCAGACGGCCGTGGCGGTCGCGCGATCCCAGTCCGAGGCGCTGGACGCAGCGCTGGCCGACCGGACCGATGCGGTCGATCGGCTGGAGATCGCGGTCGCCCTGCTGGACGAGCGCAACACCGAACTGGCCGACCGGCTCGAGAGCCTGGAGACCCGCAACCAGGATTTGACGGTCGAGCTGCGGATCACCGAGGAGGATCGCAC
>JANQKE010000177.1 GCA_028281265.1 Alphaproteobacteria bacterium
AAGACGCTCTAAGGTTCGCCTTCGGCTCTCCCAGCCACGATACCATGACCCTGCGTACCGCCTCGACCCACCCGTTCCCCGCCGTTGAGTGCCGGCCGACCGCTGCGTTGCGCCGCTGGCTCGATGGCACCGCATCGCGCCGTGCTATGCGCCTTGCGGATCGATCCGGCACGCGCCAACAGATCGACCCGGTATTCCCTGAAAACGCTCTAGATCAACGTGCGTTCGGATGGACTCGTCTGAACGCAGGTAAGGTGATCGACTTCAAAGAGTTAGAGCATCCTACGCGTCACGGCCGTTCCCCCACGGGGTGTTCCCACCAGGCGCGCATCTTGCCGGGGTTGAGCAGGCCTTTGGGGTCGGCGTCCCGCTTGAAGGCGAGCTGGACCGCGTCGATCTCCTTCATCCCGCCATCCTCGAGGATGTAGGTGTGCGGATCGAAGATCGGGCAGCCATGGGCCTCGTGATAGGCGATGATCTCCCGCAGCCGCTCTTCGGTGGTGTAGTTGACCACCTGCAGCCCGAAGCAGCCCAACCGGCCGCCCATGCGCACGAACTCGACATGCATCGGCACCTCGTCGCCGAAGGCCTCGATCATGTGCAGGATCTTGTCGCGGTAGTCGTCCGGGCCGAACAGGGTTTGCAGATAGGTTACCTCCTTGTTGGTCTTGAGGACCTGCAAGGTGGTGTGGTTCCAGGTGAACTCGTACAGCGGCGGCACGTCGTTGCTGTCGCCGGGCCCCTTTCTGTAGACCACCCTGCCCTGATGATCGGCGGCCAGCAGCTCGAACGGTTCCATCGCCGTCACCCCGATCATGGCGATGACGATATGCTTGCCGTCGGGCAGATAGGGTTTGAGCGGCCGGAAATGGTCTTGCGGGATCGGGGCGGCGATCGGGGTGATCAGCTTCTTGACGATCGGGTCGGCGTGGCCCAGGGCGGTGCCGAAATCCAGCGCCTGCTCGAACGTGTCGAACGCCGCGATCACGTCCACCCAGGGCTGGACCGGGGCCAGCGGGATCTCGCACTCGGTGATGATGCCGTTGCAGCCATAGGCGTGGGTGGCCTTGAGCACGTCGTCGCCGCGCAGTTCCAGCACCCGCGGCGTTTCCTCCACCGTCACCACCCGCAGGCCCAGCACACTGCCGCGGTCCCGCAGCAGGCCGTAGTTGATCGCACCGATCCCGGTCGACCCGCCGGCGATGAAGCCGCCGATGGTGGCCGTCCGCCGGGTGGAGGGGTGGAAGCGCATCTCCCAGCCCTGCGGGATCGTCTCCTCCTCCAGATCCAGCAGGCGCTTGCCGGCCTCGACCCGCAGGATCCCGTCCTCGAGGGACCTGATCCTGTCCATCGCCGTCATCTCCAGGATCACCCCGCCCTCCAGGGGCATGGCTTGGCCGTAATTGCCGGTGCCGGCCCCGCGGACGGTGATCGGGATGTTCTGGGCCACGCAGGCCTTCACCGTGGCGACGATATCGGCCTCGCTGCGCGGGACGACGACGACGTCGCCGAACTTGCCCCTGAGCTGGGCCTTCAGGATCGGACTGTACCAGTAGAAGTCCCGGCTCTTCTGCTTGACCAGCGGCGGGTCGGTGATCACCGGCACGTCGCCCAGGGACGCGGCGAACGCCGCCCAATCGATGTTGGAGGAGGGGGCGGAATTGACAGCCGTCGTCATGGGTGGATGCGCTCCTGATCTGGGCCGAGTCGCCGGTTGACGGGTCGGGGTCGATCGACCGGGCGCGAACGCCCTGACCGAGCCAGACCGCGTCAAGAACGCCCGAGGATTAGCATCCCGAAGGTCCTGCGGTCGACCGTTGGGGGTACGTGCCGGATCCCCTGCCGCGCGCACCCGGCGGCGGTCGCGGCGACGAGGTGCCGTGCCGCAACGCAGCCTTGCCCGAACCGGTGGTGCGTTGATTAGGGGCCGAACCATATCGTTCGTATGCTTATTGAAACGGCCGAGGCGACTTGCCGCCACCGGTGTCGCGAGGGAACGAGATGGCGATCGACGCCGACGCCGGGGCGGTCCGGCTCCGCAAGCTGACGCTGTTGCTCGCGGGCAGTCTGACGGTGATGGCCGGGGCGACGATCTCCCCCAGCCTGCCGGCGTTGAAGGCACAGTTCATCGCCGTGCCCGATGCCGATCTTCTGGTACGGCTGGTGGTGACGCTGCCGGCCCTGTTCATCGCCCTGTGCGCCCCCTTGGCCGGACTGGTGATCGACACGGTCGGCCGCCGCCGGCTGATCGTCGCGGCCACCCTGCTCTACGGTCTGGCGGGCGCTTCGGGCCTCGTCCTCGATGGCCTGGGCGCGATCCTGATCGGCCGGGCATTGCTGGGGGTGGCGGTCGCCGGGGTGATGACGACCTCGATCACCTTGATTGCCGACTACTTCAAGGGCGACGAGCGGGCCCGGTTCATGGGCTTGCAGTCGAGCTTCATGGCGTTCGGCGGGGTGGTGTTCCTGCTGCTCGGCGGGGCGCTGGCGGATCTGCACTGGCGGGGGCCGTTCGCGGTCTACTTGGTCGCGCTGGTGCTGGTGCCGATGATGCTGGCGGCCTTGCCGGAACCGGGATCGGATGCCGGCGCCCCGGCGCCGGGCGAGCGGGTGCACGGCCCGCCGCCGCTGGGCTTGATGGCGTTGCTGTACCCGCTGGGCCTGTTCCAGATGGCGGCGTTCTACACGGTCCCGGTGCAGGTGCCGTTCTACTTGCAGGATATGGGGATCGAGGGCGCCTCGGCCGCGGGGCTCGCGGTTGCCGTGTCGACCCTGACGGCGGGGATCCTCAGTCTGCTGTACGGGCCGATCCGCCGTGTCCTGACCAGCCCGGCCATCTTCGCCCTCGCCTATGCGACGGTCGCGGTGTCGTTCGTGATCCTGGCCGGGGCGGAGCGCTACCCGATCGTGCTGCTCGGGCTCGGGCTGATGGGGGTGGGCTTCGGTGTGACCATGCCGAACTTCAGCATCTGGCTGATGGCCGCCACGCCGATCAGCCTGCGCGGCCGGATCGTCGGCGGGCTCACCACCTTCTTCTTCCTGGGACAGTTCCTGTCGCCGGTCTACAGCCAGCCGCTCGCCCGCCTGGTCGGCCTCGGCGACATGTTCCTGATCACCGGCGGTCTGATGGGCCTGCTGGCCGCCGGGTTCGCGGTCAGCGTGGTCCTCAGCCCGCGCAAGGGCCTGGCTGCCCCGATCCCCGCCAATCCGAGCCCGTAGCGTGGTCCGGGATCGAACGGTTGCGATCCCGGTCGACTTGATGGTGATGCCGCGATGAAGAAGAACACCGCCATGGTCGGTCACCGCACGCTGGCCAGCGATGCCTGTCTGACCCAGATCGCCGAACGCCACCCGATGATGGAGATCGATACGGTGAAGGTCGCCCAGCGGCTGCGGCGGACCGCTGCGCTGATCGCCGACGGGGTCGCCTATCAGCTCGGCCGGTACGACCTGTCCGAAGGCCGTTTTGCGGTTTTGATGATGCTCTACCACCATCCCGACGGGGAGCTGCAACCGGGTGTGATGGCCGACAGGCTGGCGGTGACCCGGGCCAACATCTCCGGCCTTCTCGACGGGCTGGAACGGGATAGCCTGATCGTCCGTCGCTCCCACTCTGATGACCGGCGGCGGGTCGAAGTGCGGGTGACCGACAAGGCGATCGATCTTCTGGACCGGGTCGTGCCGGGCCATTTCGGTGTGTTGACCGACCTGATGGCGGGGTTGAGCGCCGATGAGCGCGCCGTCCTGATCACGCTCCTCGACAAGATCGCCGAGCGTGCCGGTGCCCGGGAAGCCGCATCGCCGCCGGCATCCCCGGCGGCCGTCGACCGCCTGGCCTCCATCGCCTGAGCCCCGGGGCAACCCCGCTGCGACCAAGGCCTTGGTTGCGGCGCGAAAGACCGCTGAGTACAGTCGGCCGCGCGCGATTGCCGCAGCCTTGGGGGTGTAGGGGGGAACCACCGGTCATCCCGCCATGCCTCCCGGCGCGTGCCGCGATCGCCCCCGGTTCGGACGCCGGTCCCGGCGCCCGTCTCACCCTTGGATGAAAACCAGGCGGTTTCGATGAACATTCATGAGTACCAGGCCAAGGGCCTGCTCAAGGAGTACGGGGTGCCCGTGCCCCGCGGATCGGTGGCATACACACCGAAGGAGGCCGAGGATATCGCCAAGGAACTGGGCGGCCCGGTCTGGGTGGTGAAGTCGCAGATCCATGCCGGGGGGCGCGGGGCCGGCCGGTTCAAGCAGGCCGATGGAACCGTTGATACCCAGGGCAAGGGCGGTGTTCGGGTCGTCAAATCGGTCGACGCGGTCAAGGAGAACGCCGCCGCCATGCTCGACAAGGTGCTGGTCACCAAGCAGACCGGCCCGGACGGCAAGCAGGTCGGCCGCCTCTATATCGAGGAAGGCTGCGACATCGCCCGCGAGCTCTACCTCTCCATGCTGGTCGACCGGGCTTCCGGACGGGTGACCGTCGTCGCCTCCACCGAGGGCGGGATGGAAATCGAGGAGGTCGCCGAGACCACGCCGGAGAGGATCACCACCATCGCCATCGATCCGGCGGTCGGCATGTCCGGCTTCTACGCCCGCCGGGTGGCGTTCGCGCTCAAGCTCGAGGGCAAGCAGGTCGGCGCGGCCGTGAAGTTCCTTACCGGCCTGTACAAGGCGTTCACGGAACTCGACGCCGCCCTGATCGAGATCAACCCCCTGGTCGTCACCGGGGCCGGCGCGGTGATCGCGCTCGACGCCAAGATGGCGTTCGACGACAATGCCCTGTTCCGGCACAGGGCGATCGAGGAGCTGCGCGACGAGACCGAGGAGGACGCCTCGGAACTCGAAGCCGCCAAGCATGAGCTGAACTACGTCAAGCTCGACGGCAATATCGGCTGCATGGTCAACGGCGCGGGTCTGGCCATGGCGACCATGGACATCATCAAGCTCTATGGGGGACAGCCGGCCAACTTCCTCGATGTCGGCGGCGGCGCGACCAAGGAGCGGGTGACGGCCGCGTTCAAGCTGATCCTGTCGGACCCGAACGTGGAAGGGATCCTGGTCAACATCTTCGGCGGCATCATGCGCTGCGACGTGATCGCCGAAGGTGTCGTGGCCGCGGCGCGCGAGGTCAGCCTGCATGTCCCGCTGGTGGTGCGGCTCGAAGGCACCAATGTCGACCTGGGCAAGAAGATCCTGGCCGAGAGCGGCCTGCCGATCACCTCAGCCGACAACCTGGCCGATGCGGCCGAGAAGATCGTCAAGGCCGTCAAGGAGGCCGCGTGAGCCATGGCCGTTCTCGTCGACAACAGCACCCGCGTGATCTGCCAGGGCTTCACCGGCCGGCAGGGGACCTTCCATTCCGAACAGGCGATCGCCTACGGCACCACCATGGTCGGCGGCGTCAGCCCGGGTAAAGGCGGCTCCCAACACCTCGACCTGCCGGTGTTCGACACCGTCGAGGATGCCCGCGAGGCGACCGGCGCCAACGCCAGCGTCATCTACGTGCCGCCGCCGTTTGCCGCCGACGCGATCCTGGAGGCGATCGACGCCGGCATCGAGCTGGTGGTGTGCATCACCGAGGGCATCCCGGTGCTCGACATGGTCACGGTCAAGCGCCGGCTGGAAGGTGCCGCCACCCGGCTGATCGGGCCGAACTGCCCGGGCGTGATCACCCCGGACGCGTGCAAGATCGGCATCATGCCGGGGCACATCCATCGCCGCGGCAAGATCGGCATCGTCAGCCGCTCGGGCACCCTGACCTACGAGGCGGTGGCGCAGACCACCGCCGCCGGCCTGGGCCAATCCACCTGCATCGGTATCGGCGGCGACCCCGTCAACGGCACCGACTTCGTCGACAGCCTGACGATGTTCATGGACGATCCGGAAACCGAAGGGATCATCATGATCGGGGAAATCGGCGGCGACGCCGAGGTCAAGGGGGCGGAGTTCGTCAAGGCGACCGGCAACGCGAAGCCCGTCGTGGGCTTCATCGCCGGCCGCACCGCCCCGCCTGGCAAGCGCATGGGCCATGCCGGTGCGGTGATTTCCGGCGGCAAGGACACCGCCGCCCACAAGATCGAGGTCATGCAGACCTGCGGCATCCACGTCGCCGACAGCCCCGCCAGCCTCGGCAGCACCATGCTCAAGGCGATGGGCGGATAGCGCGACACCCCCCATACCGATCGCCATGGCGCCGAGGCCGGCCGGACCGGTTGGGCGCCGTCGCCGGCTCCGGCCCCGTGAGGCGGGGCCGAGCCGATTGACCACCGTCGCCGCGGGTCCGGGTTTGAGGACGGCGGAACGACCGGGACCGCGTCCCGGTCCGGTGGGTGTCACCACCCTCGGCCGACCGGGTCCGGCCGAGGGTGGCAGGTTGATCTATTTCAAAGATCTAGAGCATCCTGCGTCCGTTAGGACGCAGGATGCTCTAGATCGCCCGCACCCGCGCGAGGACGAAGGCGGCGCTACCGTTCGGCGGCTTGGCGCCAGACGGTGGGGGAGCGCCACAGCCGGGATCGCAGGAGTTCGCGCTCGTAGATGAACTCCTTGGGCAGCCGGTCGAAGAACCGGTCGAACAGCTCCTCATGGGCGCGGGCCTCGTCCTGGCCGGCGTCGCGCTCGACCTCCATCAGCGCATGGAACCGGTCGGCGGGGAAATCGAGCCCGTGCCAATGCAGGTCGGCGTGGTGCGGCATCCAGCCGATCGGGCTCTCCACCGCCATGGCCTGCCCGCGCACCCGGTCGACGATCCACTTCAGAACCCGCATGTTCTCGCTGAACCCGGGCCAGATGAAGGTCCCGTTGTCGTCTTTGCGGAACCAGTTGACCCGGAAGATACGCGGCGGATTGGTCAGTTTGCGGCCGATATTCAGCCAGTGATTGAAGTAGTCGGCCATGTTGTAGCCGCAGAACGGCAGCATCGCCATGGGATCGCGCCGCATCGCCGCCTGGCCCTGGGCGGCGGCGGTGGCTTCCGATCCCATGGTGGCGGCGGAGTAAACGCCGTGGGTCCAGTTGAAGGCCTGGTAGACCAGCGGCACGGTCCGGCTCATCCGCCCGCCGAAGAGGAACGCGTCGATCCGCACCCCGTCGGGGTTGTCGTAGTTCGGATCCACCGTCGGGCACTGGTCGATGGGCGCGGTGAAGCGCGCGTTGGGGTGCGCCGCGGGCCGGCCGCAGCCGGGTGTCCAATCCTCCCCCCGCCAATCCGTCAGATGGGCCGGCGGGTCATCGGTCATGCCTTCCCACCAGACGTCGCCCTCGTCGGTCAGGGCGCAGTTGGTGAAGATGACGTTGGCGTGCAGCGTCCGCATCGCCGTCGGATTGGATTTGGTCGACGTGCCGGGCGCCACGCCGAAGAACCCGGCTTCGGGGTTGATCGCCCGCAACTGGCCCTCGGCGTCCGGCTTGATCCAGGCGATGTCGTCGCCGACGGTGCGCAGCCTCCACCCCTCGAACCCCTGGGGCGGCACCATCATCGCGAAGTTGGTCTTGCCGCACGCCGACGGGAACGCCCCAGCGACATAGGTGCGTTCGCCTTCGGGGCTCTCGACCCCGACGATCAACATGTGTTCGGCGAGCCAGCCCTCGTCCCGCGCCATGCACGAGGCGATCCGCAGGGCAAAGCATTTCTTGCCAAGCAGCGCGTTGCCGCCGTAGCCCGATCCGTAAGACCAGATCGACCGTTCCTCGGGGAAATGGGCGATGACGATATGGTCGGGATCGCACGGCCAGGCGACATCGACCTGACCGTCGGCGGCCGAACCCTCGGCCAGCGGCATGCCGACGGAATGCATGCACGGGACGAAGTCGCCGTCGAGCCCCAGCATGTCGAGCACGTCCCGGCCCATCCGGGTCATGATCCGCATGTTGACCACGACATAGGGGCTGTCGGTGAGCTGCACGCCGATCTGGCTGATGTCCGAGCCGATCGGCCCCATGCAGAACGGCACCACATACATCGTCCGGCCGCGCATGCAGCCGTCGAACAGGGTGTCGAGCCGACCGCGCATCTCCTTGGGTGCGACCCAGTTGTTGGTCGGCCCGGCATCGTCCTTGTTGGTCGAGCAGATGAAGGTCCGATCTTCAACCCGGGCGACGTCGCGCGGATCGGACCGGCACAGAAAGCTGTTGGGACGTAGCGCGGGGTTGAGCCGGACGAGCGTTCCGGCGTCGACCATCTGGCCGGTGACCCGGTCCCACTCCGCCTGAGAGCCATCGCACCAGACGATCTCCGTCGGCTCACACAGGCGGGCCATCTGGTCGACCCAATTCAATAGGCGCGCATGCGACGTCGGCGCAGTCGGCATCCTCTCGGCTCCCCTTCGATCCCAGGACTGTTGGTCCGCTGCCGCGCCGCCTCCTCCCCAGGATCGACGGGGCATGGGGGACTGTAGGGGGTCGATGGTCCTTCCGCCAGATGAAGAAGGCTTCCGCTTTACGGAATTGAACCCGGGCCGTCCCGCGTCGGTCCCGAGGGTCACCGGCCGGGTTCAGAACCGTAACTGCGGCAGCGCCTGCTGCGGGGCCGATGGTTGTGCCGGGCCGTGCGGCCACTCCGCCGCTCGCAGCACAGGCGAGGCACCGGTCGAGGACCGGTCTTCGCGCCCCCCATCGATGATCAGGGGCAGCATCTCCGGCCCTTCCGCCGTCAGACCGCCTTCGAGTTCGGCCAATGTGCGCTCCAGCGTCGCCGGCGGGCTGTCGATCACGGCCAATCCCACAAGGGCGACCGCCCAGACACCGAGGCCGGCCACCCAGGCGGCAAGCGTCCTGTTGAGGGTCATGTCGATCTCCTTATATCAGATCGATATATTCTGTATTGAGTATACATATGGTGCGGCGAAGATCGCCGATCAAGATTGACTTAACCATGATAGGGGCATTTTCTCGGTAGCGCCGGACGGGTGAGGCCAATTCGTTGCGCCTCCGCCGAAGGCCGCAGATGGCCGACGGCCAAGCATATGCACCCCGCCTGCCGGCATAGTTCCCGGCCGAGGGCGGCGGGTCCGCAAGGTCAGGCGCGATGAAGAAGGATCGCTGTCCGCAGACGGCCAACACCGCGGGTTGTCCAGCCGGTCGGAAGGCGGTGTCCGTTCTGTGAAGGGGCTGGGACGGTCGCTTACGAATGGATGCATCGGCCCGATATTGTACGATCGGCAGACCAGCACCCGGACGGCCGGTCCGGCCACACTGGGGATAGGCATGCCTGGCGATCCACTGCGAACACCCACCGGTGCCGTCAAGGACACCGTTTCGGCGGAACTGGCGCTGGTCTGGCGGCAGATGCCGGTGATCGTGTTTGCATCGGTGGTCGCCATGCCGATCGTTGCCGCCGTCGCTGCCGGGAGCCAGCCCGTCACCACCCTGGTGCTGCTGGTGGCGGCCCATTGGGGGCTGGCGGGGTGGCGGCTGTACCAATGGCATCGCTACCGCTCCACACGGGACCGGCCAGGGTCGGGGGATCACCGTGCCCAGTTGCTTTGGGGGGTCGGATCCAGCGGCCTGCTCTGGATGATCGTCGGGTTCTGGCTGGTGCCGTCCCTGAACGTCTTCGAGATGTATTTCGCCGCGGCGGTGGTGACCGGGATGTGCGCCGGGGCGGCGACCTCGCTGGCCAACCATCCGCCGGCCCTGCTGCTCTATCTGGGCCCGACGGTCGGCGGCCTGGCGGCGGGGTTGGTGCTCTCCGAGGTGATCTACAGCAACTGGTTCGCGCTGCTGCTGGTCGTCTATATCGGCGGGCTCTGGTTCATCAGCTTGTCGACCCATCGGACGCTGGTCGAGAGTATCGCGATGCGGCAGGCCCGGGACCAGTTGGCCGGCGACCTGTCGCGGACGACCGAACGGCTGCAGCAGGTGATCGACCGGATTCCGGTGGGCGTGCTGCTGTTCGGCCCGGATGAACGGCTGATCCTCAGCAACGCGGCCGTGACGACGATGCTGCCGATCGAAGCAGGCCATCTACAGCCCGGGATGCTGTTGGCCGACATGGTCCGGATGACCGCCCGCGATACGCCCAATCTGCCCCTCGATGCCGAACGATGGACAAAGGTCCGCACCGGCGAATTCCGCGATCCCGGCCGCCCGCGCGAGTTCACCGGCCCGGCCGGCCGCTGGGTGCGGGTCTACAACATCCGTCTGCCCAATGGCGACATGCTGGCGACCTATGTCGACATCACCTCCCTGAAGGACCGGGAGGTGGCGCTGGAGAAGGTCGCCGAGGCGGCGCAGAGCGCCAATGAGGCCAAATCCGACTTCCTGGCGCTGATGAGCCACGAGTTGCGCACGCCGCTCAATTCGATCCTGGGTTTCGCCGAGCTCCTGCAGGCCGCGCCGCAGGCGGATCTGCCGCCGGAACGGATGGCCGAATATGCCGGGGATATCGCCGCCAGCGGCCGGTTGCTGTTGCAGATCATCAACGACATCCTGGATCTGTCGAAGATCGAGGCCGGTCATCGGCGGCTGGAGGAAGAGCGGATCGATCTCGCCCGGGTGATCGCCTCGGCCCTCCGCCTGATCGACGCCAGCGCTCGCCAGCAGAACCTGATGCTGGACACCGATCTGCCCGCCCCCTGTCCGACCCTGTGGGCCGACCAGAAGGCCGTCGCCCAGATCCTGATCAACCTCCTCGGCAATGCCGTCAAGTTCAGCCGCGTCGGCGGCCGGATCATCGTCCGGGTGCGCGTCGCCGAGGACGGGTTGCAACTGCGGGTCGAGGATACCGGCATCGGCATCCCGCTCGAGGATCTGGAGCGGGTGTTGGAGCCGTTCACCCAGTCCGAGAGCAGCTACGCCCGCCGCCAGACCGGCACCGGGCTCGGCCTGACGATCGTCAAATCCCTGGCCGACCTGCAGAATGCCCGGTTCGATCTGACCAGCACGGTCGGTGTCGGGACCGTGGCCACGGTCACCTTCCCAGCCGACCGCGTCCGGGACGTCGCGCCGACGTTCACCGGCGGCGGCAGGTCAGCAGATGGTTCCGGTTGATGCGG
This sequence comes from Alphaproteobacteria bacterium, assembly GCA_028281265.1. Lineage (GTDB taxonomy): Bacteria > Pseudomonadota > Alphaproteobacteria > DSM-16000 > Inquilinaceae > JANQKE01. The sequence goes on from JANQKE010000177.1 coordinate 10,986, forward strand.
TAGCGCCGCCGCTGGTGCGGTGTCAGCCAGCGTTTGCTCTCCACCACGGTGGCGTCGAACCCGGCTTCGGCCAGCCGGTCGATCAGGTCCGCCCCGTAGATGCGATAGTGATACGGATGACCATAGGCGGCCATGCGCCTGGCCGGGGTGTCGTTGGCCGGATCTTCCAAGGTCCGCTGCAGCCGGGGATCGAACGGCACCATGACCAGGACGACCCCGCCCGGCCGGGTCACCCGGCCGAGCTCCCGGATCGCCGCCCGGTCGTCGGGGATGTGCTCCAGCGTGTGGGAGGTCAGGATGAGATCCTGGCTCCCGGTCGCCAGCGGCAACGCCCGCAGATCGGCGAGGATGTCGGCCGCCGGATCGAACCGGTCGACCGAGCGGTAGCGCCAGTTCGGCAAGGCCCTGAAGCGGTGCTCCAGGCAGGCCTCCGGCGCCGTGTGCAGCACGCGCAGGCGCTGGTGCAGCCAACCCGTGGCCCGGGTCAGATACCGCCACAGAAAACGGTGCCGCTCGACGGAACCGCAGACCGGGCAGCGCGCATTGCGGCGGCCGGCCAGACCGAACGGCAGGAACCGTCGCGCCTGGGTGCCGCAGATCGGGCACTGCAGAACCCCGCCGGGATCTCGGTGGCGTCGTTCGCGCGCCGGCATCCTTCGGAGGCCTTCATGGAGACGTTCCTGGCGATAGATCTCCGCTTCGGGAAGCGCTTCGGCCTCGATGGTCTTGAGCTGGCGGGCGAGGCTATCAAGCATGGGTCGGTGATCGCTGGATGGACTGTCGTTCAGGGCGAGCCGTGCCGTCGGCGTCGATCAGGCACTGATGCCGGCGGGCGGCGGAATGATCTCATCTCCCGTCGTCCTCGCGGGTGAGCGCCGCGCACAGCTTCGTATCGCATAAGCTCGGGCGTGTCGGATCACCCTGCGTTCGGATGGACTCATCCGAACGCAGGATGCCATCGCGCTCCGACTCCTGCTCTAGCACGCTTGCCCCGTCGCAGTCCGCCCTGCAAGGCTGCAGGTGCTCTCCGTCCGGCCAAGACAATCCAACAAGATTCGTAAATCCGTAGTCTCCACGAGGATATTTTCGTTTCGTGGACCAGGTATTGATTCATTCTACATTCTCTATCATATAGAATTTATCAAAGAACGATGAACTTTGTTTTGGATACCGGTGCGAACAGGCCTTGCGGATTTCCGGATCAGGATGCATCGCCGTTGTTTCAGAGGAACGTGACGACCAGTACTAGGATGATTGGAAGAGACACGATCGGCGCCCGGATCGCCAGCAAAAGCAAAGAGAAAATGAAAACAAAGGGCGATACCAGAACGAACGAGAAGCTCTTAAGCAGGTCAACAACTACGGTCATGACGCCCCTTCCTTTCGCTTGAACCTCGGCAGGCCTGTGGGCCCGCAATCAATAATCGCTAACCTGCAGTGTGAGCGTATCCCTCTTTTGGAGGGACCAACGTCATGCGGATTCAAGGCGTACGACAAAGCGGAGATATCGACAAGTATCCGAAAAGATACTCTAACGAATTCATCAAAAATTTTATGCGTATCGCGACTGGCCGACGGCCCATAACCCGTTGATCGGAAGGGTCGGCCCCCGCTCCCCGATCGCGGCCGTGGAGGCGACATGATGCGAACGCCGCCCCAAATCCGAGATCCAAGACAGCCGTCCGGAAAGCCATTGCAGGATAGCTGGTTCTCAGAGTCCATCCAAGAATTCATGCTGGTCTTGCGAGTCGCCTGATGAGCAGCATGATGGAGGCGGCGTAGAGGAAGGCTCGTGCTGATTTGAGGGTGGCTTCGACATCCTTGGCCAATCGTCTGTTGCGATTGATCCAGGCGAAAAAGCGCTCGACGACCCAGCGTCTTGGAAGCACGACGAAGCCGATCCGAGCTGTGATTTCGGTGACGATTTCGACGGCGATATCCGTGGCATCCTTGACGTGGCCGTGAGTGTAGGCGCTGTCGGCGAACGGTTTTGTGACGAACGGGAACAGGGCGCGCGACGCCTTGAGCACCGGCCCACCGGCATCACGATCCTGTATGTCGGCACGATGGGGGTCGAGCGGCAGGGCCCGTCCGTCCGTATCGACGAGGGTATGTCGCCTGCGGCCTTTGACTGTCTTGCCGGCGTCATAGCCGCGCGGCACACCGCTCTCGACCGTCTTGGCGCTTTGGCTGTCGATGATGGCAGCCGATGGGCTTGCGTCTCGCCCGACCCGTTCCCGGTCGGCCATGACCGGAGCATGATGGATCCTCTCGAACAAGCAGGTGTCGCGGAACACGCAGAACCCGTGGAACACCGTGCTTTTCGGCGGGAACTCGCGCGGCGGCAGGCTCCACGGAATGCCGCCACGAAGCATGTAGAAGATTGCGTCCACGATCTCGCGCATCTCCCATTTCAACGGGCGGCCGCGCTGCAACGGAGGTGGCATCAACGGGGAAAGGATCACCCGTTCATCGTCGGTCGTATCGGTTTCGTATCGCGGAGATTTGCGGCTATGCTGCCGCCGAGTGGTCGGGGTCCACAGGAGAAGCTCCAGATCAGGTGCCGCAACACTCTGAAATCACATCGCTTCCCGCAACTTAACACTTCTCGGATGGACTCTCAGAGGAGCCCATCCGAACGCCAGGTCGATCTGTCGGTGATTTGGACGTCGCCATCCAGGCTTTGCGGGCTCAACCTGATGTGCATCGGCCCCCGTCTTGCCGGCTGCCGGATCCGCACACGTGACCGTGGCAGCGTCCAACCTTGCTTGATCTCCTGAAAGACAAGCCAGACTCGAAGCATGACGTCGGCCAGCGCATGTTGGGCATCGCGGCGAGCTACGAGGACCCGAACGACCCCGACGAACTGCGCCGCGATCCCGTGCTCGACCCGGCTCCGGGCCGGTCGGCGGCGCGCCGGGCGGCCTGCGCCCCGCTGGCCGTCAGGAGCACCCTGAACCGCCGGGAGCAGGCGCCCATGGGCGCGCACCGGTACCGCAGGATCGCCCACGATCCGGAGGCGATCGAACCGCCGTTCGTCGACCTGCTCCTGGCGGCAGGAGGGCAAGGTGGACCCGTCGACGAGCCGAACCCGCCATGAGCCTCCGTCTGTTCATCGGCCTGTCGCTGCCGCCGACGATCGCCGAGCGGCTGATCGGCCTGCAAGGCGGCGTGCCCGGCGCGCGCTGGGTCTCGGCGGAGAACCTGCACCTCACCTTGCGCTTCATCGGCGCGGTCGACGAACCGGTGGCGGCCGATCTCGATGCGGCCCTGTCGGCCGCACCGTCGACCGAGGCGTTCGAGGTGTGGCTGGAGGGCGTCGGTCATTTCGGCACCGCGCGGCGGCCGAACGCACTGTGGGCCGGCGTGCGCGCGAGCCCGGCCCTGGCGGCACTCAAGCAGCGGGTCGATGCGGCGGTCGCCCGCGCCGGTCTGCCGCCCGACGACCGTCGCTTCAGCCCGCATGTGACGGTCGGCCGGCTAAGCGGCAGCCCGATCGAGCGGGTCCGGCGCTGGCTGGAACAGCGGGGCGGTTTCCTGGCCGGTCCGGTCCCGGTGGCCGAGGTCTCGCTGTACCAGAGCCATCCGAGCCCGTCGGGATCGACCTACCGCGTCCTCAGCCGGTATGGCCTCACGCAACCGGGCCAAGGCTAGATCAACCTGCGTTCAGATGGATTCATCTGAACGCAGGTTGATCTATTTCAAAGATTTAGAGTATCCCTGCGTCCGAACGGATCCAGGGTGCTCTCCCTCTTTGCAGTCGATCACCCCTACCTGGGGTCAGATGAGCTCATCTGAACGCGGGGTTGATCTAGGGTTCGCGGCATGCGCAAAAAATCGGCGCTGTGCTTTCCCAATGGGCGGACTAAGTTGCCCCCCGTGGCGAGGGACGAGCGTATCGGGGCTTCGGCCGGCCGGCCGGTCCATGGTACGGGTCTTGCTGATCGGCGCCGTGACCGGTGGCGCGATCGGTGCCGTCGCGCCTGCCCCGGGCCGTCGGCGGGGCAACAGGCCATCTTCACGAACAGGAGCTTGCGAGCTTGACCATGCGGAACCTTTCCCTTGCCACCGCCGTTTCGGCGATCGCCTTGGCCGCGGTGCCCGCGTCGGCCCAGACCGAGCTGACCTACCTGACCGACTGGTTCGCCCAGGCCGAACATGGCGGCATGTACCAGGCGGTGGCGACCGGCCTGTACGAAAAGTACGGGCTGGACGTGTCGATCCAGATGGGCGGCCCGCAGATGAACATCCAGCAGCTCCTGGCGGCCGGCGCGGTCGACATGGGCACCGGATCGAACAGCTTCTTTCCGATGAACATCCAGGCCGCGGGCGGCGACAGCGTCGCCGTCATGGCGATGTTCCAGAAGGATCCGCAGATCCTGATGACCCATCCGCGGGACGACATCAACTCGATCGCGGACATGGTCGGCAACCCGATCATGATCGCCAACGATTCGGTCAACACGTTCTGGGTATGGCTCGACTATCGGTTCGGCTTCACCGAGGACATGATCCGGCCCTACACCTTCCAGATGGCGCCGTGGCTGGTCGACGAGACGGCGATCCAGCAGGGCTACCTGTCCTCCGAGCCGTATCTGGTCGAGCAGGAAGGCATCATCCCGGAGGTCTACCTGATCGCCGATACCGGCTACCCGGCCTACAGCTCCCTGGCGCTGGTGCCGCAGGCGCTGATCGACAGCGACGCCGAGGCGGTGCAGGGCTTTGTCAACGCGACCATCGAAGGCTGGGTCACCTATCTCCACGGCGACCGGTCGGCCGCCGACGCGCTGATCATGGCCGACAACCCGGAGATGACGCCGGACAAGATCGAATACGGTATCGGCAAGATGCTGGAATTCGGCATTCTGACGTCCGGCGATGCCGAAACCCTGGGCATCGGGGCGATGACCGATGAGCGGTGGGAGACCTTCTTCACCATCATGGCCGATGCCGGCATTTATCCGGCGGACATGGATTACCAAGCCGCCTATACCCTGGACTTCGTCAATCAAGGCTTCGGCCTGGATATGATGCCGCAGTGACCGGTCCGCGGCATCCGGGACCGCCGGATCCTCCGGCGGCGGCCGGCCCCGCAGCCGGGCCGATCCCGTCGTCGGATACAGGTTGATCGGTTTTCGGGGCGGCCCGGTTGCCGCCCCGGTTCTCTTTTGCCGCGAGGCCCGCATCCGTGCCCGATAGCGTCCCCGCCGCCCCAGCCGCCTCCGCCGACGCGGCCCTTCCCCGCCGCCCGCTGGTCGTGCTCGACCGGGTCGGCAAGACCTACGCCAACGGCACGGTGGCCGTGCGCGACGTGGCGCTGACCGTCGGGGAGCACGAGTTCCTCAGCCTGCTGGGCCCGTCGGGCTGCGGCAAGTCGACCGTCCTGCGCATGATCGCCGGGCTCGGCGACGTCACCACCGGCACCATCGCGTGGCCGAAATCCCCGCTCGACGTGGCCGGCCGGCCGGAGCGGGACGTCGGTTTCGTCTTCCAGGAGCCGACTTTGATGCCCTGGGCGACGGTGTTCGACAATGTCTACCTGCCGCTCAAGCTGCAGCGTCGGCCCAAGGCGTCGGTGCGCGACCAGGTGATGGATGCGCTGGAGATGGTGCACCTGGACGGTTTCGCCGACGCCTACCCGCGGGAGCTGTCCGGCGGGATGAAGATGCGGGTGTCGATCGCCCGCGCGTTGGTGACCGAACCCAAGGTCCTGCTGATGGACGAGCCGTTCGCGGCGCTGGACGAGATCACCCGCTTCAAGCTCAACAACGATCTGCTCGGCCTGTGGCGGGAGCGGTCGTTCACCGTCGTCTTCGTCACCCATTCGGTGTTCGAGAGCGTCTATCTGTCCAACCGGATCGTGGTGATGGCGGCCCGGCCGGGTCGGGTGATCGCCGATATCGCGGTCGACGCTCCGTATCCGCGGGACGAGGCGTTCCGCACATCGCCGGTCTACAACGACCATTGCCGGCAGGTGTCCGGTGAGCTGCGCGCGGCCATGGGCGGGGACGCGCATTGAGCGCCCCGGACCGGCCCCGGCCTGCGTCCGATCGTCCGGAAGCCGGCGGGCGCTCCGCGCGTCGGTTTCGGTCTCTCCAAAGGTTGCCCCGATGAGCGATCCCGCCCTGTCCGGCCCGTCGTCCCCGGTCGCCCCGGTGTCCGATACCCTGGCCAAGGAGCAGGCCGATTTCGCCGCCGCACAAGCCGGCGGCCAGCGGAACTGGTCGGAAACGGTGTGGGCCCGGGCCGGCATCCCCACCCTGGTCGGCGTCGTGGTGTTGCTGATCTGGGAATGGGCGGTCGACCACTATCAGATCCGCTCCTTCGTCTTGCCGGCGCCGAGCGTCATCGGGGCGGCGATGGCGGGCAATATCGCGTCCCTGATGGAAAGCTGGTGGGTCACCTTCTCCGTCACCGTGCAGGCTTTCGTGCTGGCCCTGGTCGGCGGGGTGGCGCTGGCGATCCTGTTCACCCAGTCCCGGCTGATCGAACTCGCCCTGTTCCCCTATGCGGTGATCCTGCAGGTCACCCCGGTGGTGTCGATCGCCCCCCTGATCATCATCTGGGTCGGGTTCGACAATCTGCACCTGGCCTTGCTGATCATGGCCTGGCTGGTGGCGTTCTTCCCGATCCTGTCGAACACGGTGATGGGCCTGCGGTCGGTCGACCACAATCTGATCAACCTGTTCAAGCTCTACGGGGCCAGCCGCTGGCAGGTCCTGATCCAGCTTCAGATGCCTGCGGCCCTGCCGTATATCCTGGCGGGGATGAAGATCTCCGGCGGGTTAGCGCTGATCGGCGCGGTGGTGGCGGAGTTCGTCGGCGGCGCCAGCGGGGCGGCGGGTCTGGCCTGGCGGATCATCGAGGCCGGCAACCGGCTGCAGATCGACCGCATGTTCGCCGCCCTGGTGATGATGTCGCTGACCGGCATCGCGATCTTCTTCGCCCTGCATTTCCTGCAGCATTTCCTGCTCCGGAGATGGCACGAGAGCGCCCTGCGGTCGGAGAGCTGACGGCACCATCCCGCCGCCGCCCCTTCCGTTCTACCGCATCGTCCCCGCCTCGAGGACCTCAGCCATGGCCGCGCCCGTCACGCGCATCCGCAGCGCCACCGTCCCCGCCTGCCTGGTCGACAGGGGTGCCGGCCACAGGGGTGCGCCGACGCTCAAGGACGGCTTGGTGGCGGTCGACCTGGTGCTGGAAGACGGCCGCATCGCCGCCGTCGCCCCGTCGGCCGCGGCCGACGGGGCCACGGCGGAGGAAGCGGGGACGCTCGATCTCCGCGGCGGCATGCTGATGCCGGGGCTGATCGACAGCCACACCCATCTCGACAAAAGCCATATCTGGCCACGGCGGGAGAACCCGGACGGCACCTTCCCGGCGGCGCTGGCCGCAGCCCAAGCCGACCGGGAGCAGTGCTGGACGGCCGAAGACCTGCTCGCCCGCGCCGACTTCGCCCTGCGGTGCGCCTACGCCCACGGGACGGTCGCGGTCCGCACCCATCTCGACAGCATCGACGCCCAGACGGCGGTTTCCTGGGATGTGTTCGACACCCTGCGGGCGGACTGGGCGGACCGGATCACGCTGCAGGCGGTCAGCCTGTCGCCGATCGACCTGGCCGGGGATGCGTCGGTCTATCGGTCCGTCGTCGCCCGCGCGGCGCGCAGCGCTGGGGTCGTCGGCGCGGTCACCTACCCGACGGTCGATGTGGCGGCGAAGATCGACACCGTGTTCCGGCTGGCGATGGAGGCGGGCCTGGCGCTCGATCTCCATGTCGACGAGAACCTCGACCCCAGTTCCGTGACCTTGCGGATCATCGCCGAGACCGCGCTGAGGCTCGGCTTCACCGGCCCGATCCAGGTCGGTCATTGCTGCAGCCTGTCGGTGCAAGACGAGGGGGAGGTCGATCGGACCCTGGGCCTGGTGGCCGAGGCCGGGATCGCCGTGGTCACCCTGCCGATGTGCAACCTCTATCTGCAGGACCGAAGGCCGGGCCGGACGCCCCGGCGCCGCGGGGTGACCCTGCTGCACGAGATGACGGACCGCGGCATCCGGGTCTCGGCCGCCTCGGACAACACCCGCGACCCGTTCTTCGGCTACGGCGATCTCGACATGGTCGAGGTCTGGCGGGAGGTCACCCGAATCGCCCAGCTCGACCGGCCGTTCGCGGACTGGGCGCGGCTGGTGACCGGCAACCCGGCCCGCGCCATGGGGCTCGCGGACCGCGGCCGCATCGCCCCGGGGCTGCCGGCGGATCTGATCGCCTTCCCGCGAGCCCGAACCTATTCGGAGCTGTTCGCCCGGCCGCAGAGCGATCGTATCGTCCTGCGCGACGGCCGGCCCGTCGACCGGAGGGTGCCGGACTACCGCGAGCTCGATCCGGTGGTCGGGCCGCCCTGGTAAGACGGAGGGCCTGCGGATCGGTCAGGCGGCAGCGTGCGGCGGCCGGCCGCGATGCAGCACCCGATCCTCCGGCAGGACCGCATCGGGGGCGAGCGGGGCCGTGTCCTTGAACGCCCGGTACAGGGGGGTGAAGTCACGATCGGTCGCCGCGAACAGTTGATCGAAGCTGTCGAGCACGAAGTAGGTCCGCTGATACGTGTCGATCTTGTAGTCGGTGCGCATGACCCGGGCGAGATCGAAGCCGATCCGGTTGGGTTCCGGGCTGTCCAGGCAATGCACCGTCTCCCCTTTGGAGGACAGGATGCCGGCACCGTAGGCCCGCAGACCGGCCGGCGTGCGGACCAGCCCGAACTCGACCATGTACCAATACAGCCGCGCCAGCATCTTCAGCCCGCCCTCGGCCTCGGCCTGCACGCCCTTGGCGCCGTAGGCGGCCAGATAGTCGGCGAACACCGGCGTGGCCAGCATCGGCACATGGCCGAAGAAATCGTGGAAGATGTCGGGTTCGACCAGATAGTCCATCTCCTCGGGCGTGCGGATCCACCAGGTCACGGGAAACCGCCGGTTGGCCAGGTGATCGAAGAACGCCCCGTCCGGGATCAGGCCGGGGACGGCCACCAGCGTCCAGCCGGTGCGGGCGGACAGCCAGCCCGACACCCGGGCGAGATCGGGAATGCCGTCGGCCACCCCCATCGCCCGGACGGCGCCGGTGAACGCGTCGGCCGCGTAGCCCGGCATCAGGGCCATCTGCCGGCGATAGAGCGTGCGCCAGGTGCCGTGATCGGCCTCGCCATAGGCGCCCATGTCCTGGTCCAGGGTGTAGTCGTCCCGCACCCGGCTGTAGTCCCCGCGCAGACCGTGATCGGTATTGGCGGCCGGAATCGCGACGGTCATCGCTGCGCCCTCCTGTCGGCGGTGATCCAAGGGGCGAGTATCGCGCCGATCGGGCGGTGAAGGATTGCGATCGTGCCGAACACCGATAGGTGACCGGTCAGATATCGCTGATGTCGGGGGTTTGGCCGGTGCGATCTGACCGGCACCCGTCAGGCCCGGCCGGCGTCTCATGCCGGGTCGCGACGGCGCGCGCCCGAGCGTGTCCGAGGGCAGCCCTCGTGGGCGCGCCTGAACGAAAAGGACGGCTTGAGATGACGCCATCCCGCCCTGGCTCTCATCTTGCTCCAGCGCAAGCCGGCATCAGCCTGCCCGATAGAGATAGTATCGGCCCGGCTTGACCCCTTGGGGTTCCGGCAGCGCGGTCCAGCCGCCAACCGGAAGGGCGTGGTTGGCCACGCAGATCCCGCCCGGGCGTAGTAGCGGTCGGAGGAGAGGGCCGACCGTTCGGGCCAGGGCCGCGTTGGCGGCGACCTCGCCCGTGCCGAGATCGGTGTGGATCAGCGCAACGGACCGGCCGAGCCGGGCGGTCGCCCGCGGCAGGGTGTCCGTGACCTCCCCCACGAACAGGCGGTCGTCAGGCGGGATGCAGTCCGGATGGGCCTTGACCCGCCGGTCGAACACGTAGATCGCCCGATCGGGCAGGATCTCCCGCAGATGGTCGTAGGTGCGGCCGTTGCCCAGGCCCAGCTCCAGGACCGGGCCGGGCACCCCGGCGATCATCGCGGCGGCGGCATCCAGGCAGGTCCGCTGCGCCTGCATGCGGCGGATGAAGCTGTCCAGGCGGCTCATGCCGGTGCGGTATCCACGGATGGCGGGAGGACGAGGCGGGCCCGGGTCAGCCGTTGCGGGCGGCCGCCCGCTGCGTGGTCTGCTGCACCCGCTGGGCCAGCACGCGCATGATCTCCACGGCCATCTGCGGGAACTCCGTCACCAGCCGGAAGAACAGGTCCTTGGAGATCATCAAGGTGGTCAGGTCGCTGGTCGCCTGCACGGTCGCGGTGCGGGGCACGTCGCACAGGATCGCGATCTCGCCGACGAAATCGTTCTTGCCGATCTGTGCCACCACCATCGGGCCATCGGCCGTGTCGACGATCACATCGGCCGTTCCTTCCATGACGATGTAGGCTTCCTGGCCGATCTCCCCCTGATGAAACAGTTCCTCGCCGGCCTTGAAGACGACCCGTTCGCTGGTAAAGGCCAACAGCTTGAGCTTGGACGTCTCGATATTGGCGAACAGCGGGATCTTCTTGAGCAGATCCACTTCCTCGACCAGGCTCATCGGCTGAGTTCCCCTCGTTGGTCCGATCGGGCTGGAGCCGGCGCGCGGTCTGCCGGATCCCGCCTCCCTTTGTTTGTTTGTGTCGATTGCTACTCGTTGTCGACCAGGCTGGCCAGCACGCTGCCCTGTCGGGACAGCTCGTCATAGCTGCCCCGGCCCGCCACCCGGCCGTTGTGCAGCACGATCACCTCGGGGAAGCGGGCCGCGTGGCTGGGGCGGTGCACACCCCAGAGCACGCCCCGGCCCGCCATCTCCGTGTCGATCAGGTCGGCCAGATGCGCCTGGCTGCCGCCATCCAGCAGGGACGTCGCCTCGTCCAGCACCAGCCATTCCGGCTGTTTGAGCAGGGCACGGGCGACCGCCAGCCGCTGCTTCTGCGCACCCGACAGGCGTGCCCCCATCAGCCCGACCGACGAGTTGAGGCCCACACCCATCACCGTCGCCCGGAGATCGAGGCTGTCGACCACCTCGGCGATCAGTGCTTGCACCTTCTCCTGCACGCCCGACTGGCCGTAGCGTGCCTTGCCGAACAGGATGTTGTCCTGCAGCGTGGCCGCAGCGTTGTAAGCATCGATGTCGAAGAATGCGACGGCGTCCTGCATGTCTTCGGGCAGCGTGTCGGCGAAGACCCGCCGGGCCTCCAGCAGCCGCTGTTTCATCGCCTCGTCGATCAACCCCAACCGGTGTCGCTGCGGGATCAGCTTGAACGGCAGGGACATCAGGCGGGTGCGCTCATCCTCCTTCAACAGGCCCGCCCCGGCCTTGTCGATCTTGGTCAGGATCGGCTGGAACTCCGGCAGATCGTCGGCCGAGATGAAGGAGAACTGTTCCAGCAGCTCGGTGTTGCCGGTCATCTCCCCGAACAGCTCGACCATGGTCCGGGCGATATCGACCCCCATGGTGACGAAATCCTCGGTCAGGCCGGTCTGGTCGAGCACGGCCAGCACATGCGGGTTCTCGGCCAGCCGGTCGAGATCGAAACCGTTGGCGACGGGCGTGCCGAACAGGAGGTTCTCGGCCACCGTGGCGCTCTCGTTATAGGCATCCGCGGCGAACCGTTCGACGAGGTCCGCCACCGCCGGATCCTGCAGCCGCTCGGCCACCGCCCGCCGGGCGGCCATGATGCGCTCGGCGGTGTCCGGTTGTCGGCCGGGGTCGATCGTGCCGTTGAGGCCCATCCGGTAGACGTCCTCCCCCATGCCGACGCCCTCGAGCAGCGTCAGCAGACGCGGCTCGAGGGCGTCGGTATCGGCGACGCCGGCGGCTTCGTAGTCCACCCAATCCGCATCGTAGGGATGGAGGGAGTTGGCCGAAGCCTTGGCCTCCTTCAGGAAATGGGCGAGCGCGTCGTCATGGGGCGGCGGCACCAGGGGCCGGTGCTTGAGACCATAGATCAGATTGCCGCGCAGACTGTCGGTGAACATCACCGGGGTCGAGCCGAGATAGGCGAAACGCCGGCCGGTGACCGATTCGGCCAGGTCCGCCATGTCATGGTCCCCGAGCTTGATACGGCCCTGGCTGGGGACCAGCAGGCGGGCGGCCAGCATCAGAAACTCCGTCTTGCCGGAATTGCCGTCTCCGGCCACCGCGATATGGGCATCGATGGGGATGTCGATCGACACGCTTTCGAGGGCCGGCGGCGCGTCCTCCTCGACATAGGTGACGGAGCTGAACGACAACGGCCCCGGCAGCGGGGTCGGCAGTTCCGCATCCTCCAGCAACTGCTGGGTCGGTTGGATATCGGTGGGCTCGAACTGCTCGGCCACCTGCTCGTACTTGATCCGGATATCCTCGACGCGCTGGTAGTAGTTCAGGAGCTCCCGCCACGGGCCGGACAGGTCCTTGTAGGCGGCCAGCACGGCCACCAGGGCCCCGAACGAGATCGATCCCTGCAGCACCAGGACGCCGCCGATCGAGTAGAAGAAGAACGGGGTCAACTGATTGAGGAAATTGTTGAGGAACTTGATGAAGAACTTGCGGCGGAAGATCTCGTAGCGGATCTCGAAAATGCCGCCCAGCCGGGTCGATACGTCCGACAGGTGATACGCGCTGGTATCCTGGGCGTGGATCTCGCCGGTGGCCGCCACGGTCTCGCCGATCCGGTCGGAGAGCTGGCGGACGGCGCGGATCCGGCGCTTGCCGAGCTGGTTCACATGCCGTTGCAACTTGGGGATGATATAGGCCTGCATCGGATACAGCGCGATCGCCGCAGCCCCCAGGATCGGGTCCTGGATGAAGATGAAGCCCAGATAGACCAACAGGGTTCCGCCCTGGAACACCGGCAGGGCATAGGCGTCGCCGACGAAGCCGCCGATCGGCTCGACCTCCTGGGTCACCATCGGGATGATCTCCCCCGCGCTCATGCGTTTGAAGCGGGGGAGCCTGAACCTGAGCACTCGGGTGTAGAGATCGTAGCGCAGCCGGCGCAGCATGCGCTCGCCCAACTGGCCACGATAGACGTTGATGTAGTACTTGAAGCCGCCGTTGATGCAGACCAGCGCCAGGAACAGGAAGCTCAAGGTCAGCAGGAACTCGACCTGGTTCAGCTCCATGCCCGCAAAAGGGACCGGGAAGGGACCGGCGTCGGCCGACAAGGCGTCGTCGATTATCTGTCTCGGAAGATCCAGGCTGAAATAGAGGAAGGGAAAGGAAATCAAGGTCAGGATGGTGATATAGATTTGCTGTCGCTTGCTATATCGCCAGATGAAGCTAAAGATGTTGTGATCCATCGGACCCGCTTTATCCCTTAAGCCGGGGATTGACGCCACGCAAATCGGTGGTAGCGAGGGTCACCTTAACCCTGGTACGGATTTGCCGTAAATCACTGTTCCGTTGCCCCCGGCAGCCGGAACCGCACGCGCGATCCCTTCCCCTTCCATGGCCAACAGGTCCGTCCCATGGCGCAGCGCCGCGATCACAGCCGGGTCCTGATCTACAGCCACGACAGCTTCGGACTGGGACACCTGCGCCGCTGCCGGGCGATCGCGCATGCCCTGGTCGACCGCAACGAGGACATGACCGTCCTGATCCTCAGCGGCTCGCCGATCATCGGCAGCTTCGGCTTCAAGCGCCGGGTCGATTTCGTGCGCGTGCCGGGTGTCATCAAGTTGCGCAACGGGGAGTACACGTCCCAGCACCTCAAGCTCGATACCGACGAAACGCTGGCGTTGCGCGCCTCGATCATCCAGCACACCGCCGAAGTCTTCGACCCGGACCTGTTCATCGTCGACAAGGAGCCACTGGGGCTGCGCGGGGAGGTGCGCGAAACCCTGGAGCTGGTGCGCAACCGCGGCAATCATACGGTGCTGGGTCTGCGCGACGTCATGGACGATGCCAGGTTGCTGGCGCCGGAGTGGGAACGCAAGCATGCCGTCCCGGCGCTCGACGCGCTGTACGATTCGATCTGGGTCTACGGCCTGCCGCAGATCTGCGATCCGCTCGAAGGCATCTCCGTGCCCCCGTCGGTGCGCCGCAAGATGGTCTATACCGGCTATCTGCGGCGGGAAGCCAGCGGCCGGGAACTGCCTCATCCGGTGCCGATCGACGGGCCGTTCATCTTGGTCACCCCGGGCGGCGGCGGTGACGGGGAGGAGTTGGTCGACTGGGTGCTGCGGGCCTATGAGACCGATCGGAACATGGAGCATCCGGCGCTGATCGTGCTGGGGCCGTTCATGCAGCTCGAACGCCAGCAGGAGTTCCAGCGGCGCGCCGCCGTTCTGTCCGACGTGGTGGTCGAGACGTTCGACAGCCAGCTCGAAGACGTCATGGCGCGGGCCGTGGGCGTGGTGGCCATGGGGGGCTACAACACGTTCTGCGAGATCCTGTCGTTCGACAAGCGGGCCATTCTGGTACCGCGGGTCCGCCCGCGTCTGGAGCAGTTCATCCGGGCCAGCCGGGCGGAGCAGATCGGCCTGGTGCGGATGCTGCCGCCGGATGAGGGCACCGACGAGCTGGCGATGATCCGGGCGCTACGGACCTTGCCGTACCAGAAGCGCCCGTCGGAGGTGGTGATCCCCGGCCTGCTCGAAGGGCTCGACAGCGTCAACAAGCTGGTCGCCCGGGAACTGCGGGAGGGTGGGGAGATCGTGCTGCCCGCTTTCGCCCGCGCCGCCGCGGTCGTGGGTGGGGAATAGCGGGTGGCGCGGTCCCCGACCGGCGCGGCCGCCGTCATCGATCCCGGGCGACCGCGGGTGGCGATCCTGGTGAAGGGCTATCCGCGCCTGTCGGAGACCTTCATCGCGCAGGAGATCCTGGGCCTGCAGCGGCTGGGGCAGGTGCAGACGATCGTGTCCTTGCGCCATCCCACGGACCGCGCCACCCATCCGGTGCACGACGCGATCACCGCCGACCGGCTGTACCTGCCGGAATATCTGCACGACGAACCCGGACGGGTGGCCGCGGCGCGGGACTGGGCCCGGACGCTGCCGACCTACCGGGCGGCCTACGCCCTGTTCCGGCGGGATTTCCGGCGCGACCCGACGCCCAACCGCTGGCGCCGGTTCGGCCAGGCATGCGTGCTGGCACGGGAGATACCGGCCGGTACCGGCCTGCTCTACATCCACTATCTGCACACGCCCTGCTCGGTCGGCCGCTATGCCGCCCGGCTTCTGGGGCTGCCGTTCGCCGTATCGGCCCACGCCAAGGACATCTACACCACCCCGACCTGGGAGTTGCGGGAGAAGCTGGCGGAAGCCGGATGGGTCGCCACCTGCACGGCCGCCAACGCGGCCTATCTGCGCGCCCTGACCGATCGCCCCGAGAGCATCGATCTCGTCTACCACGGGCTGGCGGCGGACGCGGTGCCGGCGCTCGCCCCCCGCCCGCCGCGGGACGGCGCGGATCCCCTGGACCCGGTGCGGCTGCTCACCGTCGGCCGGGCGGTGGCGAAGAAGGGGATCGACGATCTCGTGCGGGCGCTGGCCCGGCTGCCGGCGGATCTGTCCTGGCGCTGGACCCATATCGGCGGCGGGGCGCAGCTCGCCGACCTCAAGGCACTGGCTGCCGCGTCGGGGCTGTCCGGCCGGATCGACTGGCAGGGCCCGCAGCCGCGCGCCGAGGTGATGGCCGCCTACGCCGCCGCCGATCTGTTTGTCTTGCCGTCCAAGATCGCCACCGACGGGGATCGGGACGGGCTGCCGAACGTCCTGATGGAGGCGATGGCGACCGGCCTGGCCTGTCTTTCGACCCGCGTATCGGCGATCCCCGAGATCATCGACGATGGCCGGACCGGCCGGCTCGTCGAGCCGGGCGATGGCGACGCGCTCGCCGCCGCGATGGAGGCCCTGATCCGTGCCCCGGCCCTGCGGGCGACCCTCGGCGAGGCCGGCGCCGACCGCGTGCGGCGCGATTTCCGCTTCGAAAGCGGGCTGGAGCGGCTGGCCTGGCGGTTCGGGTTGACCGGTACCGGCCGGGGCGCCGATGCCGCCGCCGCCCTGTCCGGTTGAAGCGGCCCCCGCGCCGTGCGCATCGCCTTCTACGCGCCGATGAAGCCGCCGACCCATCCGGTGCCCAGCGGGGATCGCCGAATGGGGCGCCTGCTGATGCGGGCGTTGAGGGCCGCCGGGCACCAGGTCGACCTCGCCAGCCAGGTCCGGGCCTGGGAAGGCAGGGGTGACCGGGCCGCGCAGGAAGCGATCCGCGAGCGCGGCCGGCGGACGGCCGATCGCCTGCTGAAGCGCTGGCGCACGGCCCCGGCGCCGCCCCAGCTCTGGTTCACCTACCATCTCTATCACAAGGCCCCGGACTGGATCGGACCGCCGGTGGCCGCGGGCCTGGGCATTCCGTATGTGGCCGCGGAGGCCTCGTATGCCGCCAAGCAGCACGGCGGGCCGTGGGACCAGGGGCTGTCGGCCAGCGTCGCCGCCATCCGGCAGGCCGGTGCGGTGTTCACCTTCACCGACCCGGACGCCCGGGGGTTGGCCCGGATCGTCGAGCCGAGCAGCCGCATCGTCCGGCTGTCGCCGTTCCTCGATACGGGGCTCTACATCCGGGCCGTCCGCCAGCGGTCGACCACGCGCAGCACCCTCGGCATCGCTGCGGACGAGACCGTGCTGATGGCCGTCGGCATGATGCGGTCCGGCGACAAGGAGAGGTCGTACCGGGTGCTGGCCGACGCCCTGGCCGGGCTGACCGACCGCCCCTGGCGGTTGCTGCTGGTCGGCTTCGGTCCGCTGGCCGAGACGATCCAGGGCTGGTTTCCCGCCGAACGGTTGGTCCCGGTCGGCCAGGTCTCCGAAGGGCGCCTGGCGACCCTCTACGGGGCTGCGGACCTGATGGTCTGGCCGGCGGTCAACGAGGCCTACGGCATGGCGATCCTGGAGGCCCAGGCCGCCGGCCTGCCGGCGGTCGCGGGCGATGCCGGCGGCGTGCCGGAGATCGTGACCGACGGCCGGACCGGACGGGTCGTGCCGGTCGGCGACGTGGCGGCCTTTCGGGCCGCCATGGCCGAGATGCTGGCGGATCCGGTCCGCCGCCGGCGGCTCGGCGAGGCCGCTTCCATCCGGGCGCGGGCCCGGTTCGGGCTGAAGACGGCCGCCCGGGCGATCGACACCGTGCTGGACGGGTTGGTGGCGTGACCCCGCTGATCCTGCTGCGGCATGCCCAGACGGCCTGGTCGGCGGACTCCCGCCTGCAGGGTCGGGCCGATCTGCCGTTGAGCGGCCAGGGACGACGGCAGGCGCAGACATGGCGGCTGCCGGCGCCCGTGACCCGGGGCGCCCGGCCGGTCACCAGCCCGCTACGCCGGGCACGGGAGACGGCCGCGGCGATGGGCTTGCCGGCCCGATCCGAGCCCGCGCTGACCGAGATGGACTGGGGCCGGTGGGAGGGCCGTATCCTGGCGGAACTGCGCTGCGCCGATCCCGTCGGCATGGCCCGGCGGGAGGCCCGGGGGCTGGACTTCCGCCCCCCCGACGGCGAATCGTATCGCGATGTCGCCACCCGGTTGCGACCGTGGTTCGGTGCCGTGGCAGCGGCAGGGCAGCCGGTGGTTGCGGTCACCCACAAGGGTGTGATCACGGTGTGCCTGGCCCTGGCCACCGGATGGGATATGACGACCCCGCGGCCGGCCCGGCTGCAAGACGGCTGCTGGCATGGCTTTCTGCTCGGACCGGGCGGACGGCTTGCCGTCGACCGGCTCAACCAGGCGTTCTCCAGGATCTGATGGCCAACCCGCCCGCCGTCCTGTTCTACGTCCAGCATCTGCTGGGAACCGGCCATGTGCACCGGGCGAGCCGGCTGGTCGGCGCCTTGGTGGGGGCGGGCTGGCCGGTCACCGTGGCGTTCGGCGGCTTTCCGGTGGCGGGCATGGATTTCGGCGGCGCCCGCCTGGTAGCCCTGCCGCCGATCCGATCGGTACCGCCGGCTGCGCGCCCGCTGGTCGATGCCGATGGCCGCCCGGTCGACGACCGCCTCTGGGCGACGCGGCGGGACACTCTGCTGGATCTGGCCGAAACGGTGCGGCCCGACATCGTCGTCACGGAGATGTTTCCGTTCGGTCGGCGACCGTTCGGCCGCGAATTGCGGCCGCTGCTCGACCGGCTGGCCGCCCGGCGCCCCGCCCCGCTGATCGCCTGCTCGGTCCGCGACATCCTGGTCGCCAAGGACAAGGCCGCGCGGAATGCCGAAATGGCAGCACTGGCAGCCCGGTACTACGACCTGGTGCTGGTCCATGGCGATCCGGCTATCATTCCGTTCGACCGGACCTTTCCGATGGCGCATCGGATCGGGGACCGGCTGGTCTATACCGGCTACATCGCCCCGCCATCCGGGGGTCCCGAGGCACCGCCGGGACAAGGGTCGGGCGAGGTGATCGTGTCCGTCGGTGGCGGTGCGGTCGGGGAAGGGCTGCTCCGCGCGGCCATCGCCGCCCGGGCGTCGTCGGTCTGTGCCGATCGGGTGTGGCGGCTGCTGGTCGGCCGCGACCTGTCCGACTCGGTCCTCCACGATCTCCGCCAGGCGGCGCCGGACGGCGTGATCGTGGAGCGGGCCCGACCGGATTTCCTGTCTTTGTTGTCCCGGTGTCATCTCTCCGTCAGCCAAGCCGGCTACAACACGGTGATGGATCTGGCCCGGGCCGGCTGCCGGTCGGTCCTGGTCCCGTTCTCCGGCGGCGGCGAAAGCGAGCAGACGGTGCGGGCAAACCTGTTGGCCGATCGGGGGGTCGCCGCAACGGTGGCGGCCGAGGCGGTCGCCGCCGACCCCCTGGTGCTGGCCGATGCGGTGACGGCCGTCACAGCCGGCCCGCCGCCCCCGTCCCTAGACCTCCGGATGGACGGGGCCGCCGGCAGCCTCGCCGCGCTGGAGGCGGCATACCGATACCGCCATTCCCGGCCCGGGGTCGCCACCGCTTCCTCCGCGTGGCTATAGTGTCGCCCAACACGAACACAGCCCGGCCTCGGTCGACGGGTCGGCGGAACAGGGATCAGGATACGGTGACCACCGCGCTCGCCCCATGGGTCGCAAGCGATGCCGACGCGTGCACGCCGTCGGCGGCCGCGGCCGCATGGCAGCGGCTGGAGGCCGAGCTGTCGCACTGGGCGGACGCCGGCACGACCGCAACGCTGTGGTGGCGCGACGACGATGCGGTCGCACCGGGGCCGGCGCTGAGCCGCTTGATCGCGCTGACCGGCCGGCACGCCATTCCCCTGACCGTGGCGGTGATCCCGCGGGATGCCACCGAAGCGCTGGCCACCGCCTTGACCAGCACCCCTCACGCGACAGTCTCACAGCATGGGTGGTCCCATACCGATCACGCTCCGGCCGGGCAGAAGAAGGCGGAGCTCGGGGATCACCGGCCGCTCGACGCGGTGATCGCCGATATCGACCGCGGGGCCGACCGGCTCGATGCGCTGTTCGGGCGACGGCCCCGCTGGCTGACCCCGCCATGGAACCGGATCGCCGACGGCGTGCCGCCCCGTCTCGATCCGGCGCGGTTCCTCGGTGTCAGCGGGTTCGGGGCACGGCCGCCCGCCGGTGGTCGGATGTGCAACACCCATGTCGATCCGATCGATTGGAAGGGCCGCCATAGCCCCGTCCGTTCCAGCCTGCCGGAGACCCTGATCCTGGACCCGTTGATCGACCACCTCGCCGCCCGTCGTCTGAACCGGATCGACCCGACGGAGCCGACCGGGCTTCTCACCCACCACCGCGATCATGATGCGCGGCTGTGGCGGTTCCTGGAGGCTCTGACGGACCGGCTGTCGGGCGATCCCCGGGTCCGGTGGGTGGGTCCGCAAGCCGCCTGCCGGGTGGGGGACGCATGACCGAGCGGTTTCACTATGACCGCTCGGCCGCCCGCGGCGATCTGATCCGCGGCGGTTTCGGGCTCGCGATCACGGTGCTGCCGATCGCATTGGTGCCGATGCATTGGGTGCTGCTCGTGCTGTTCGGCGGGGCGGGCGCCCTGTTCGCGGTGTTCACCTGGCGCACCTGGCAGCGCATGCAGACGGTGGTGGAGGCCGACGATACCGGGGTGAGTCTCCGCGGTCCCGGCGGCGGGTCGATCCGCTGGTCGGAGCTGGAGACGCTCAAGCTCGCCTATTTCTCCACCCGGCGGGATCGCCAGAAGGGGTGGATGCAGCTCACCTTGCGGGGCAGCGGCCGTACCTTCCGGTTCGAAAGCACGCTCGATCGCTTCGAGGAGCTGGCCGACCGCGCGGCGGAGGCGGCGCATGCGCGCGGGCTGGAGCTGGA
This sequence comes from Alphaproteobacteria bacterium, assembly GCA_028281265.1. Lineage (GTDB taxonomy): Bacteria > Pseudomonadota > Alphaproteobacteria > DSM-16000 > Inquilinaceae > JANQKE01. Next base: position 31,255 of record JANQKE010000177.1, read on the forward strand.
ACCGGCAACGGAGAACAACCTTACCGCTTTGGGGGTGTTGCGCGGTCCGACCGCCTTGGATCAGGAATGGGGCCTCGACCGGGACCGGCTGCGCAGCCGCGACCGGGACACGGACACGGAGGGGTCGTCGACGTGAGCGCGCTGGTGACCGTCACCGATCTTCGGGTGGACTTCGCCGTCCCGGGCGGGACGGTCAAGGCGGTCAAGGGCGCGTCTTTACGCATCCCCGCCGGCAAGACCGTGGCCGTGGTCGGCGAAAGCGGGTCCGGCAAGTCGGTCCTCAGCCAGGCGATCATGGGACTGTTGCCCAAGAACGCCCGGATCAGCGGCGGGGAGATCCTGTTCCGCGACCCCGATCAGGGGGGCAGGCCGACCGACCTGACCAAGCTGGCGCCGGCGTCCAGGACCTATCGGTCGATCCGCGGGGGGCGGGTTTCGATCATCTTCCAGGAACCGATGACCTCGCTGTCGCCGTTGCACACGGTCGGCAACCAGATCATCGAGGCGGTCCGCCTGCACCGGGACGTCACCCCCCCGGCGGCGGCCGGGCTGGCCGAGGAGATGCTGGGCCTGGTCGGCTTCCCGAACCCGGCCCGGGCGCTCAAGACCTATCCGTTCGAGCTGTCCGGCGGCCTGCGCCAGCGGGCGATGATCGCCATGGCCCTGGTGTGCCGGCCCGCGCTTTTGATCGCCGACGAGCCGACGACGGCCCTCGACGTCACCATCCAGGCCCAGATCCTCAAGCTGCTCAAGGATCTGCAGGAAGAGCTGGGCATGGCGGTGCTGATGATCACCCACGATCTCGGCGTCGTCGCCAACATGGCCGACGAGATGGTGGTGATGTACCGCGGCGAGGTGATGGAGGCCGGGGCGGTCGACGCCCTCTTCAGCCGGCCGGGTCATCCCTATCTGAAGGCGCTGCTCCGCGCCGTGCCCCGGTTCGGCATGAAGGCCGGGGAGCGGCTGACCCCGATCCGGGAGATCCGGAGCGCGCAGGGCGGGCTCATGGACTCCGGGACGATGCGCGGCGGCGGCCCCGCCGCCACCGGTCCCCTGCTGACGGTCGACCGGCTGCGCAAGACCTTCACGATCAAGAAGTCCGCCGGCCTGCTCGGCAAGGGGGAGGCCGATCGCGTTCGCGCGGTCAACGATGTCAGCTTTCAGATCGACCGGGGCGAATGCGTCGGGCTGGTCGGGGAGTCGGGCTGTGGCAAGACCACCTTGTCGAAGATCCTGATGCGGGCGCTGACCCCCGACGAGGGCGCGGTCAGCTACGCCGCGGACGACCGCCCGATCGATGTGCTGGGCCTGTCCGGCCACGACCTCAAGGGTTTCCGGCCGCGGATGCAGTTCGTCTTCCAGGATCCGTATTCGTCGCTGAACCCGCGGATGACGGTGTTCGACATCGTCACCGAACCCCTGGTCATCCACGGGATCGGCACCGCCAAGGACCGCCGGTCCATCGCGGGGGAGCTGATGGCGCTGGTGGGCCTGGAGCCCGAACACCTGTCGCGCTACCCGCATAGCTTCTCCGGCGGGCAACGGCAGCGGATCGGGATTGCCCGGGCGCTGGCGCTCAAGCCCGACCTGATGCTGCTGGATGAGCCGGTGTCGGCCCTGGACGTATCGATCCAGGCCCAGGTGCTCAACCTGCTCAAGGATCTGCAGGCCCGTTTCGGGCTGACCTATCTGTTCATCAGCCACAATCTGGCGGTGGTCGACTACATCGCCGACCGCATCATGGTGATGTGCCGCGGCCGGATCGTGGAGACCGCCCGGCGAGAGACGCTGTTCGCCAACCCGCTTCACCCCTACACCCGGGCGCTGTTGGCCGCGGTTCCTCACCCCGACCCGGCGAAACCCCTCGACCTGACCGCGCTGATGGACGGCCGCGCCTCGGACCCGGCGGCCTGGCCCTACCCGTTTACCGCGCTGCCCGACCGGGAGCCGGTGATGAAAGATGTCGGCGACGGGCATTGCGTCCGCATCGATGCCGACGCAACAATCGACGATCTGAACAGGTTGGAACTCGCGTCATGAGGATGCTCTTGCTCGGCGGGCTGGCCGTCGGTGTCGCTCTGGCGACCCCGACGGTCCAGGCTCAGACCTATGTCGATCCGCCGATGCTGGTGGATGCCGTGTCCGACGGCAGCCTGCCCCCGGTGGTGGAGCGCTTGCCCGCCATGCCCCGGGTCATGGACTTCGCCGACCGGGAAATCGGCCGGCACGGCGGTCAGATCGACTGGATCGCGCGGCGCGCGCGCGATGCGCGGATCATGAGCGTCTACGGCTACGCCCGGCTGGTCGGCTATACGCCCGGCTTCGACCTGGTCCCCGACATCCTGGAGGCCATCGAGGTCGAGGACGAGCGCCGCTTCACCCTGCACTTGCGGGAAGGCCATCGCTGGTCCGACGGCGCGCCGTTCACGACCGAGGACATCCGCTACTGGTGGGAGGATGTGCAGCGCAACGAGGAGCTGAGCCCCTACGGCCCCGACAGCCGGATGATCGTCGACGGTGAACTGCCGATCCTCACCATCATCGACGCAACGATGGCCCGGTTCGAATGGTCTCAGGCCAATCCGCTGTTCCTGCCGGCCCTGGCCGGCGCCCGGCCGCTCTATGTCTACCTGCCGTCGCACCACCTGAAACCGATGCACGCGGCCTACGCCGACATGCAGGCGTTGACGGCGGTGGTGGAGGAGGCCGGGGCGCGGAACTGGGCGGCCCTGCATATCAACGCCGCCAAGCTCTACGACCAGCAGGATCCCAGCCTGCCGACGCTGCAGCCCTGGATCGTGGTGTCGGAGCCGCCGACCGATCGCTATGTGTTCGAGCGCAACCCCTTCTTCCACCAGGTCGACCCGGAAGGCCGGCAATTGCCCTATCTGGACCGGGTGGTGGTGTCGATCGCCGACAGCTCGCTGATCCCGCTGAAGACCGGCTCCGGCGAATCCGATCTGCAGGCCCGGTCGCTGTCCTTCGGCAACATCCCGTTCCTCAAGGAAGGGGAGGAGCGGCACAACTACACCGTCCATCTCTGGACCCCGGCCCTCGGCTCGGAGCTGGCCCTCTACCCGAACCTGACCACCGCCGACCCGGTCTGGCGGGGGGTCCTGCGCGACGTCCGCTTCCGCCGCGCGCTGTCGCTTGCGATCAACCGGCGGGAGATCAACCAGATCTTCTATTACGGTCTGGCGATCGAAGGGAACAACACGGCCCTGCCCGGCTCCCCGCAATACGATCCCGAGCGCACGGCGCTATGGGCGGAACCCGATATCGAGACCGCCAATGCGCTGCTCGACGCCATGGGCCTGACCGAGCGCAACGAGGATGACCTGCGGCTGCTGCCCGACGGCCGGCCGATGGAGATCATCGTGGAGACCGCCGGCGAGCGGGTGGTCGAGGTCGACGCGTTGCAACTGATCGACGAGAGCTGGCGCACCATCGGCGTGGCGGCTTTCCCCTCGAACAGCCAGCGCGAGGTGTTCCGCACCCGGATCTTCGGCGGCGAGGCGGTGATGTCGATCTGGATGGGCTTCGACAACGCGCTGTTCGCGCCATCGACCGTGCCGCACGAATTGGCGCCGGTCGATCAGAACTGGCTGCAGTATCCGGCTTGGGGGCAGTATGTGCAGACCGGCGGCGATGCCGGCGAGGCCCCCGACCTCGATTGGGCGATCCGGCTGATGGCGCTGTATGATGCCTGGCTCGACACCCCGGACACCGCGGCGCGCATGGCGTTCGTCGACGAGATGCTGGACATCCACGCCGAGCAGCAGACCTCGATCGGGATCGTGCAAGGCGTCCGGCAACCGGTGGTGGTGCGCAACACCCTGCGCAACGTCCCAGCGGAGGGGATCTATAGCTGGGATCCCGGGGCGCATTTCGGCATGTACCAGCCGTCCACCTTCTGGCTGGCGGACTGAACATGCGGGCCGCCGTCGCCGCCGTCATCGTCACGCCGGCGGGCGGGGTGTGCCCGCCCGCCGGCCTCGCCGCCCGGTGCGGGGGGTGAGCGCGGATGTTCGGCTACATCGTCCGTCGGCTGTTCATCATGATCCCGACGCTGCTCGCCATCTCGGCGATCAGCTTCGTCATCATTCAGCTCCCGCCCGGCGACTATCTGACGACGCTGCTCAACGAGGCGCGGGCGCGCGGGGAATCGGCCGATCTTTCCTACATCAACTTCCTGAGGGAGACCTATCACCTCGATGAACCGCTGGTTCTCCAGTATTTCTACTGGCTCGGCGGCATCTTCCAGGGGGATTGGGGCTATAGTTTCGAATACAATCTACCGGTGACCGAGGTTGTCGGGGACCGGATGTTCCTGACGATCCTCCTGACCTTCGCAACGACGCTGTTCATCTGGGTGGTGGCGTTTCCGATCGGGATCTATGCGGCCACCCACCAGTATAGTCTGGGCGACTACTTCTTCACGTTCCTGGGCTTCATCGGCTTCGCCGTGCCGAACTTCCTGCTCGCATTGGTGCTGATGTACCTAGCCAACGTCTATTTCGGCACGGCGATCGGCGGGTTGATGGACCCGTCCTACATCGACCAGCCGATGAGCTGGGGCAAATTCCTGTCGGTGCTGGAACATCTGTGGATCCCGGTGGTGGTGATCGGCACCAGCGGGACCGCGGCGATGATCCGCCGGCTCCGCGCGAACCTGCTGGACGAGTTGCAGAAGCAGTATTTCGTCACCGCCAAGGCCAAGGGGCTGCCCGAAGGCAAGGCTTTGGTGAAGTATCCTCTTCGGATGTCGCTGAACCCGTTCATCGCCGATATCGGCGGCATCCTGCCCGACCTGATCTCCGGGGCGACCATCGTGTCGGTGGTGCTGGGCCTGCAGACGACCGGGCCGCTGCTGCTGACGGCACTGCAGAGCCAGGACATGTACATGGCCGGGTCGTTCGTGATGTGGCTGGCGATGCTGACGGTGATCGGCGTCCTGATCTCCGACATGGCGCTGGCCGCGCTCGACCCGCGCATCCGACTGGGCGGAGGGGCTACCAAATGAGCGACCGCACCGCCTACCGCCCGAACGAGGACGGGGTCCTCAACCACTACGTCAACACCGCCGGCTGGGACCCGTATTATCGGGAACCGATGACGGCCAAACAGCAGCGTTACGCCACCGCCTCGCAATGGCGGATCATCTGGTGGAAGCTGTCCCGCCACCGGCTCGCGATGATCAGCGGCGGCATCCTGCTCATCCTGTACGCAACGATCTTCATCAGCGAGTTTCTCGCACCCTACGAGCTCAACACCCGCAACACGGACTTCATCTTCGCCCCGCCGCAGCCGGTGCACCTGTTTCACGAGGGGCGGTTCGTCGGCCCCTTCGTCTACGGCTACACCCAGCGGCTCAACATGCAGACGTTCCAGCGGGAATACGTGGTCGATCGGACCGACATACAGCCCCTGAGGTTCTTGTGTTCAGGCGACCGCTACCGCTTCTGGGGCATGGTCGATGCCGACCTGCACCTGTTCTGCCCGGCCGAAGGCGGCACCGCCTTCCTGCTGGGCACCGACCGGCTGGGCCGGGACATGCTCAGCCGGATCATCTACGGCGCCCGGGTGTCCTTGACGGTCGGGCTGATCGGCATCGCCGTCAGCTTCACCCTCGGCATCGTCATCGGCGGGCTCGCCGGCTATTACGGAGGGTGGGTGGACAACGTCATCAACCGGGTGATCGAGATCTTCCAGTCCTTCCCGCAGTTGCCGCTGTGGATGGCCTTGTCGGCGGCCTTGCCGGCCAATTGGAGCCCGCTGCTGGTCTATTTCGGGATCACGATCATTCTGGGGCTGGTCGACTGGACCGGTCTCGCCCGGGCGGTGCGGTCGAAGCTGCTGTCCTTGCGGGAGGAGGACTTCACCACCGCCGCCCAGCTCATGGGGGCCGAACCTCGGCGGATCATCGGCCGGCACCTGCTGCCGAGCTTCATGAGCCACCTGATCGCCTCGGCCACCTTGTCGATCCCCGGCATGATCCTGGGCGAGACGGCGCTGTCGTTCCTGGGTCTCGGGCTCAAGCCGCCGATCACCAGCTGGGGGGTGCTGTTGTCCGAAGCCCAGAACATCAATGCCGTGGCGATCACGCCCTGGATCATGGTCCCGGTGATCCCGGTGATCCTCGTCGTCCTGTGCTTCCAGTTCTTCGGCGACGGTCTGAGGGACGCGGCCGACCCGTACAAGTGAGGACGGGCGGCCTGCCCAAACCTGTGCGAGGCGAGCTTCGCGGGGACGCTTGAACGCGAGGACGACGGCAGATCGGGTCGCTTCGGCGCCAAGCGGTATCGGGGGTCGAAGAAAAGCGCCGGCGCGTGCGACGGGTTTTGCCGGCCGGTTCGTGAGACGGCATGAGCGGGTGCGAAACGGACCCGCTCCCGCCCGATCCGCCCCTGACGCCTCCCTGGATCGGGCGGTCTCTTTTCCCGGGGAGGCCTGCGCCGAAGGGCTCAGCCATGTTCCGCACCAAGACCCTGACTGCCGCCATCGCCTTGGCGACTGCCGCGGCCGCAACTCTGGTGGCCCTGTCCACCACCCCCGTCGACGCTCAGCGCGGCCCCGGACCCGGCCTTCTGGGCGCCGGTGTCACCTTCGAAGAGGTCGATGCCGACGATGACGGCCTGCTGACGGCCGATGAGATCGCCGCTGCCCGGCAGGCCTGGTTCGCCGAGGTCGATGCCGACGCCGATGGGCTCCTGACCGTCGAAGAAGTGGATGAATACCGCCAGGCCCGGCTGGCGGAGATCCGGGCGCAGCGCCGGACCCCGTTCCAGCGGGCCGACGCCGATGGCGACGGCGTGGTGTCGCTGGCGGAAATCGAAACCGCCTCGGCGACGATGGTGGAACGGCTGGACCGGGACGGAGACGGCGTCATCAGCCAGGATGAACTGCCGATGCGCGGGCACCATCACGGTCCCGGGCGTGGCTTTCACGGTCCGCACCGTGGCGTCGACCGCCCGCTCCGCTGACACCAAGGTGCGCCCGAGCGTCTGCGAGGCAAGCCTCACGGGGCACTTGAACGCGAGGACGACTTGAGATGAGGTCACCTCGGCGCAAGTCGGTGTAAGTCACTCGTTCGGGCGGGGCATGGGATCGCGCATCGGTCGGGGGGATGGTGACGTTTCATGCCGCTCGGCCCCTGCGGGCTCTTAAACAAGATGACATGAGGGTGACTTACCCTCATGTCTGACTCTTGCTCTCCAAGGTGAGAGTCAGCGCGGGATTCAGACGTCATGCGCGATCGCGAGAGCGATCGCACCGAACGCCGTCCCGCTCCAGCCGCTGCCGATCCGACTAGAGCATCCTGCGTCCGAACGGACGCAGATAAGATGCTCTAACTCTTTAAACTAGATCATCTTATCTGCGTTCAGATGAGTCCATCTGAACGCAGGA
>JANQKE010000190.1 GCA_028281265.1 Alphaproteobacteria bacterium
CGTTGCGCCGCTTGCCCGATGGCACCACATCGCGCGGCGCGACGCGCCTTGCGGATCGATCCGGCACACGCCAACAGATCGGCCCGATAGTCCCTGAAAACGCTCTAGAGCGACCTGCGTTCGGATGGACTCATCTGAACACAGATAAGTTGATCTATTTCAAAGATTTAGAGCATCTTATCTGCGTCCGGTCGGACGCAGGATGCTATAGCCGCCCCCCACGCTATGGTTGTGGGATCCACACGGCCAACAGCCGCCCCGCAAGACGCCCTGCCCGTCTCGATGCCCATCCGCGATCTGCTCCTCGGCCTGGTGGTGGTGATCATCTTCGGCGGCAACTTCGTGATCGTGAAGATCGGGCTGGAGGAGTTCCCGCCGATCCTGTTCCTCGTGCTGCGCTTCGGCCTTGTGACGGTGCTGCTGGCGCCGTTCCTGCGCTGGCCGACCGGGCGCTGGCGGGACCTGCTGGTGTACTCGATCGTTCTGGGTCTGCTGCATTTCTCGGTGATGTACACGTCCCTGGCCGTGCTCGACGCCTCCCTGGCCGCGATCCTGATCCAGACCCAGGTGCCGATGACCGCGCTGCTGGCGGCGCTGTTCCTGAAGGAAGGGTTCGGATGGCGCCGCGCCCTGGGCCTGGCGATCGCGCTGGTCGGCGTGGTGATCCTGGTCGGCGGGCCGGAGCGGTCGAGCCCCTGGTGGGGGGTGGCCGGCGTGATGGCGGCGGCCTGCCTGTTCTCGATCGCGACGTTGCAGATGAAGGCGTTTTCCGACCTGCCGGCGACGCAGCTCAACGGCTGGCTGGCCGTTCTGGCGACCCCGCAACTGCTTGCCTTGAGCCTGGCCGTCGAGACCGGCCACTGGACCGCCATCGCATCGGCGAGCACAGTCGGCTGGGCGGCGGTGGTGTGGCAGTCGGTGGTGATCGTGATCCTCTGTTTCGGGATCTGGTACCGGCTGCTGTCCCGCAACAGGGTCAACGACGTGATGCCGCTGACGCTGCTGGTTCCCCTGGTCGGCGTGATCGGCGGCGTGACGATCCTGGGCGAGGCGATGACCCGTTCCCTAGTCCTGGGCGGCCTAGTCACCGTGATCGGCGTCGCCGTCATGCAGATCCGCTGGCGCCCGCCCAAACCCACGGTACCGCCTTAGCGGGGGACCGGCACATCCTTACAGTGTAATGTACAACGCACGACATCAGGCCACACGAGAAGGATGATTGATGCCATTCACCGGCAATTCGGCGCGCCTCTTCATGGTCATGAAACAAGTCCGGCCCCTCATCGAGGCGCGGCGATCGTCGGGGACGATGCCGTAACCGGGGGGCCGCCCACCGGTTCTTACAGCCGTGCGATCCGCTCCAGCAGCAGATCGAAGAAGCCGTCGCGGTCGATGTCGTGCAGCACGGAGACGTTCGGGGCCTTGCCGGACATCCGCCACCAGTCCATCGCCGTCGCCCCCATGGTCAGCTCCGAGGCGATCTCGACGGCCACATGCACGCGCTTGGCCTTGAACAGTTCGGGCTCCAGGAGATAGGCGATCACGCAAGGGTCGTGCAGCGGGCCGCCGGTGTCGCCGTAGCGCTCGATATCGTAGCGCTCGTAGAACGACAGCCAGCCTTCGGTCGCCAGGCACGCCGGCGTCCCGACCGCCCCCACCCGGTCGAGCCAGCCCCGCTTGATGGTCGCCTTGTGGGTCACGTCGAGCGGGGCCATCACGATCGGCAATCCGGAGCCGATGACCACATGGGCGGCGTGCGGATCGACATAGATGTTGAACTCCGCCGTGCCGGTGACGTTGCCGCCCTCGAAGTGCCCGCCGCCCATCATCACGATCTCGCGAATACACGGCACTATCTGCGGCGCCTTGACCATCGCCATGGCGATGTTGGTCAGCGGCGCCAGGGTGCACAGGGTCAACCCTTTGTGCCCGCTCGACAAGGCGGCCTCGATGATGAAGTCCACCGCGTGGCGATCGCTGACCGGCATGGTCGGGTCGGGCAGATCGTAGCCGTCCAGCCCGGTCTTGCCGTGTACGTATTCCGCGGTGACCAGGTCGCGCACCATCGGCCGGGGGCAGCCGGGGGCGATGGTCACGTCCGGCCGCCCGGCCACCTCACAGATCTTGCGGGCGTTCAGGACGGTCTTGTCCAGCGGCACATTGCCGGCGACCGGGGTGATCCCGAGCACGTCGAACTCCGGAGAGGCAAGCGCGGTCAGAATGGCGACGGCATCGTCCTGACCGGGATCGGTATCGATGATGATGCGACGAGGCATGGAACAGCTTTCGGCGAGCGAGGATGAGGCTCCGGCACCGGCTTGCCGATTACCGGGCGCTGCGACGGCACGGTCTGACTGAAACTGAAGAGGGCGGAGGACTGTACGACACCAGAATCACGGGTAAATCCGACGCCGCCTGTCCATGATGGCCGTATCGGCCGCCTCGGTCTACCGCGCCTGGCCGCAGGCTTGGGCAAATACCGACGCTTACGTTCCGGATCCAAGCCTATTGCCGGCCCCGTTGCGCCAGAGCGGTCATGACCGCCTGTTCGACCTGATCGGGCGCGGCGGTAGCGACAACCGTTCCGTCCACGGTCAGGCCACTGCCGGGCGGACGAAGAGCGAGCAACCGGTCGAGGACGATTTGCGCGCCCGCCGCATCGGTCGCCGGCAGTGAAACCAGGACGGTGCGCTCGTCGTACCGGCCCAGCTGGTCGACCAGCCGCAGCGTGTCCCGGACCAGGGCGACGAACTGATGCTCCTCCCGCACCGCGGTGTCGGGGTCGCTGGGGGTGAGGCTCAATACCAACAGGCTGAACGCGATCCCGTAGCGCTGCTGCTTGCGCAACTCGTCGCGCGCCATGCCCAGGAACACCGACCGCCGATACAGCGGCAACGCGCCCTCGGTCAGCTGCTCGTTCTCCAGATCGAACAACCGACCGGACCGGAGCGCGCTACGCCCCAGGCTCGTGATCGAGAAACTGTGCACCGGCGTAAACGACAGGCTGTCGCCCGGCGCCTTCTGGCCACACGACAGACAGACGCCTTCCACATCCGGCTCGTCGAACGAGGCGCCGCACGTGCGACACTCGAACGTCTCCCCCACCACCTCGTGATCGGTACCCAGGAACTGCAGCCGACCGTCGCATTTCGGGCAGACCCGCCCCCCTTGGGTCGTCTCGAACCGTTCCACCGCACCGACATAGCCGCAGCGGAAATGGTGCAGCAGGGCCGAGCCTTCGATGTTCGACGACCGGCACACCCCGCAGACTTCCCGGACGTTGATATGGTGGCTCGCACACCGGCCGCATTGGACCAGGCGATCGAAGTGCTCGCGGCGGAGATAGTCGCGGTCGGCCAGATAGGCGAGGTCATCGAACAGGGCGGCAACCGCCCCCGGTTCGGCGATGTCGAAATAGCTGTACCCCGTGGCCAGCAGCGGCGCCCAGCGGGGTTCCAGCGTCCCGCCGTCCCGGGCGACCTGCCGAAGCACGCCCAGGCGGCGTTCGTCGATCGGCAGATCGGACGGAGCCGGAGCGCGTGGCGGGTGAGAGTCGCCGGCGGGGGCGGCGGCCGGCGACGGGCTCCGCCGCCGGCCTTCCGCTGCGGGCTCATCCGATCGGGTGGCCGCTTCGCCGGCACGCCCCGGGGGCGGCCCGGGATCGGTGGCGCTACGGCCGGGCGGGGGACGGGACGCACCCGGCCTGACCGGAATAGGGCTCGGGATGGTGGCCGGACGCGGGGTCTGGGCACGACGCTCGCCTTGCCGCGATGCGCCGGGTCTCGACGGCTTGCCGGGTACGATGTCGATCATCGGCGACGCCCCTGCTGCGGCATCGGCGCCGCGCGGTCCTGGCGGCGGCGTCGATGTCTCGTCTCCCAACTCTTATACGCAGCGAACACGAACACCAGGAGCGCCGGCAGGATCCAGACACGGTTGAGAGCCCCTTCGACGATCGTCGAAAGACCGTCAACCAATCCGGACTGAAGGCGGATCAGCGCCGTCCATAGATCGCTCATCGCCGGCAGCTTTGCGACGATTCATCGGCCTTGCCAAGGCCGAACGTCGGCAGTGTCCGGCACCGGCGCCGCCCGTCAGGCGGCGCCGCGGACGATCTTCGGCCTCGCCGGCCGTTGATCCCAGCGAATGGACGGCATGATGTGACTGTCCAGGACGAGATCGCGATTGTCCGTAACCTTGGCGATCATGTCCCGCAGCATCGCGTCGGTCAGGAGGTTCGGCTTCAACCCCAGCGCCGGCAAGGCGGAATGCTTGGCGTTGTAATAGTGCTCTTCCATCTCCGCGCGCGGGTTGGGGATGTGCTGTGTGGTCACGTACAAGCCCATCGACCGCCCCACCGCAGCCACCCGATCGGCCAGTTGCTGCACGGAGAACTGCTCCGTGAACTGGTTGAAGACGCGGAACTCGCCTTCGTCGGCCGGGTTCATCGCCGCCAGCTCGACACAGCGCAGGGTGTCCCGGATGTTCAGGTAGCCCCGGGTCTGCCCTCCCTTGCCGTACACCGTGAGCGGCTGGCCGATCGCGGCCTGCACGACGAACCGGTTGAGCACCGTGCCGAACACCGAATCGTAGTGGAAACTCGTCGCCCGGTTCGCGGGGTCGGCGGCGATCTCGTCGGTTTCGATCCCGTAGACCACGCCCTGGTTCAGGTCCGTCACCCGGAAACCCCAGACCCGACAGGCGAATTCGAGATTGGCGCTGTCGTGGACTTTGGTCAGGTGATACAGCGAGCCCGGCCGCTTCGGGAACAGCACCCTGTCCTGTCGCCCGTTGTGGGTGACGTCGAGCCAGCCTTCCTCGATGTCGATGTTCGGGGTCCCGTACTCCCCCATCGTGCCCAGCTTGATCAGATGCACTCCGGGACAATGATCCCGGATCACGAACATCAGGTTCAACGTCCCGATGACGTTGTTCTGCTGGGTGTCGACGGCTTCCGCACGACCGGCCATGGAGTAAGGGGCCGAGGGCTGCTCGGCATAGTGCACGATGGCGTCGGGCTGGAAGTCCGTCAGCACGTCGCGCAGGCCGGCATAGTCCGTGGCGATGTCGATCACCGCATGGCGGATCGGCTTGCCTTGATAGCTTGCGTTCCAATCGGCGACACGGTCCGGAAACGGTTTGATCGGCATCAGCGGGGCCACGCCGGCCCGGGCTTCCCACAACCGCTTGCCCATATTGTCGATCGTCAGGACATCATGGCCGCGGGCTGCGAAATGCATCGATGTCGGCCAGCCGAGATATCCGTCTCCGCCCAGTATACAGATACGCATGGCCCTCTCCTACGTCCCGGCAAGCGGCTGATGTCGTCGCGCTGACCTGCGGCCAATCCCGCTAATTAACGAAGTATTTCAATAGAGCTTATAGGGCAAACGTGGTGTTTTCACCCCTTCCTTCCGGATAGTCGGATCAAGGGGACTCACGGGTAACGGTGAGCCCGAAAGCGATGCACGGGCGCGTTGCGGCCGACCCGGGGATCGCCCGCACCCCGGACCCGCCGGATATCCCGGCGACGGCTGCACAGGGCGATCGGCTGCCTGTTTTCCGCCGTACTCTCCGTACCGAGACGGGCCGGCACGACACGGCACCGAGGCGATGCTGCCGTCCGCCCGGTGTGGAGCGGTTTCAGTGTTTTGACTGAGCCACTCGAAACACGGGAACACGATCTGGAGCATCCCCACGTCCGAGCGGACGCAGACGAGAGGCTCCCCCTCTTTGAAGTCGACCAGCTTATCTACGTTCAACTTATCTACGTTCAGAGGAGTCCATCTGAACCTAGGTTGATCTAGCGCGGTGCCGTGACCCGTCCGAGCAGGCGGATCACGTCTACATGGGCATCCGCGGCGGCGAGCGTGGCGTCGTAGCGCTGCTGCAGGGCACGCACCACCTCACCGCCGGCCGCGGTGATCGGCCTGATTTCGCCGATACCGCCGCGGGCCCGGCGCAGCGCCTGGTTGAAGTGCTCGCGAGCGGCATTAAGCACCTGGTTGAGCGCGACGTCCCGATCCCCGATCCGGCGCAGGGTTGCATTACGATCGGTCACCACCCGGCTCAACGCGTCGCGCTGGGCGAGGACCGCCGCCTCGGCCGCACCGATACGCTCGTCGACCGCGGCCACACGCGCTGCGTTAACGCCGTTGTCGAACAGCGGTACGGTCGCCACGAGACCGACGAACAGGTTGCCCTCACCCTCGGTCCCGGCCGCCGCCCGACCGGCCAGACCCAGTTGGGGTCCGCCGGCGGATTCGGTCAGCGTCCGTTCGTGGCCGCGCCGCTCCAGTTCGGCCAGCGCCAGACCCAGGCGAGGGCTCTCGCCGATCCCCGTTTGCAGCGCCCCGGAGGAGAAGGCCGCGGGCAGCGTCGGCCATCGTCCCGAACTGTCGATCGCTCCGAGCCCGGTCAGAGAACGCCAGGTCAGATCGGCTTGAGCCCGCTCCTGCTCCAGGCCGTCGATCCGCGTCGCCAACGTTACCGCGAACGCGCGGGCCTGCTCCATCGCGTCACTGGTCACCTGCCGGGCTGCGTATTGCCGCTCGGCATCCCCCAGGATCGCCACGAACCGCTCCTCCACGATCCGGAGGGAGGCGATATAGGCCGACGCCGCCTGAAACTCGATAAACGCGATCCGCACCGCCGCCGCCGTTTCGGCGGCACTCTCACTCTGCGCCAGATGGGCTTCGCCGATACCCAAGGCGGCGACCTGCTCACGCGCCTGTCGCCGGCCGCTGTCGTACAAGGGAAGTTGCGCCCGTACACCGCCGAACACCGGCGTGGTGACCGCGCCGCTGCGGCGGACCGTTCCATCGTCCTCCAGCCGGCCGTAGCGGATCCCGGCGGAGCCGAAGCCTTCCAGATCGGGGTTCCAGCGCTCGCGCCGCGCCGCCTCGGTGTCGAACAGCGCCGCCTGTTCTTCGCGGGCGTGCACGATGCTCTGGGGCGCACGGGCAATGGCCGCGTCGATACCGCCGGTCAGAACCGGCGCCTCCGTCCAGGCTGTGATGGCCAGAGGCGCCAGCCTCTCCGGCATCGGCAACAGGGGGGTCGTGTCGCCGTCGCCCAAGCCGAAATCGCTGAAGTTGGGCGGCAGTCTCAGCCCCGACGGCGGATCGACGGCCGCCGGGGCGGGGGCGGGGGCGGAGGCTACCGGCGACGGGCGGTCCGCGGCCATTGCGGTCGACCGGAGGGTCGGAGCGTCGGGCCGACGGGGCGGCAATGGCACGGTGCCGAGCCCCGTCACCGTGGCGGGGCTGTCCGTCCGCTCCCGATCCTGGCCCGCCGGCCGATCTGAAACCGCGGCGGCCGGCGTGCCCGGGACGGTGGATGGGGGACGGGGCTCGCTGTCGGAAGCGACCGCGGACGCGGCCGCCCCGGCCGTGCGGGGCGGGGCCGGCGGGGCCGGCGGATGAAACCGGGCGATGTCTTGCGGTCCAGCGGCCGGCGGGGGAACCGGAGCGGCCGGCGCCGGTGACGGCGGCGGCGCGAGCCGCAGCGGCAGATCGTCCGCTCCGCTCCCCATACCTTGTCCGGACGGCGACCAGGACAGCGCCTGGACCATCTGCCGGCCGGCGGACCCGGCCGGTGCGACACTCGCACGGACCAGAGGCAGGCTCCCCGCCGTCTCCAGCCAGCGGAACGACGCTTGCGCGTCGGCGGCGGGTGCGGACGTACCCGGCCCGACCGCGCCCGGCGGCAGGAAGCGGCTCACATCCTGGGCAGCGGACGGCACCGCCGGGTCGCCGGCCCTTCCGGACCCCGGCGGCACCGGTGGTACCGGCGCGGACACCGCGGAAGGGGGTGGTGGCGGGACCGTCGCCGTGGCGGGCAGCGGCACCGGGTTCGGGCCTATGATGTCGAGGTCGCCGGCATCGAACCCGCTCGGCCCCACGGGCACCGGCGGAACGGGCGTCGCTGGCGGCACGATACGGCTTCCCGACGATGCCGGAGACGACAGGGTCGGCGGCAGGAAGTCCTCGGCCACCGGCCCCGCGGCGGGCGGCGGCGTGAAGCGGGATGCCGGCGGCGGTTCCGCACTGCCCGCCGGCACCAGCGGCCGCGGCGGCCGAAACGTCGCCGCCCCGGTCGCCGATGGGAATCCCGCCCCGGTATCGGCACCGGGTACAGCGGCACCGGGTACAGCGGTGCCGGGTATCGATACCGGGGGCACGCCGGTGGTCGCGGACGAGGCACCGGCCGGACCGGATAGGAAGTCCGGCCGCGGCAGCACCCCCCCGCTCGCGGCCGAAGCAGCCGCCGCACTCGGCGGCGGCACGGCCGGCCGGAAGCTCGGCTGCCTGGGTTGCACGGCTGCCGAAACGGTCGGCGAGCCCGGATTGAGCGCCCCTGTCTCCCCCAAACCGGGCGGAGGCGGGGTGAAGACCGGCGGAGGCGGCTCCGCCCGGCTCGTGTCGACGCCGGCCGGCCGGGCCGGCGGCGCGAAGCGGATGGCCGGCCCGGCTGGGTCCGCCACCGGTCCGGCGATGTCGACACCCGGCCGGCTCGCCGGCAGCGGTACCGAGATCGGCGGGTCGGTGGGGGCGGCCGGGAACTGCGATGGCCGCGACAGGGGCGCCACCGGAGCCGAGACGGGCGCGCTGGGCCGGGCAATGACGCTGGCGGGCAGCTCCCGCAAGACAGGCCCGGACGGACGTGCCGGTGTCGACGGCGGGGTCGGAACGCGTGTCGCCGTGGGCGGTCCGACGGCGTCCGAGACCGGGCCGTCCGTCAATGGCGCGGCCCGACGGACGGCGGAAGGACGGCTGGACAGCCAGTCGGCGGCGGGTTCGTCCAGCAGGATCGGATCGGGTTGCGATGTGCCGGCTCGGGTCCGGCCATCCGGGCGGTCATCACCAAGCGCCGACAGATCGGGCACGCTGGCCGGGCCGGACCGCACGCCAGCGACCCGCGGCGGGATACGCGGCGGATCGACGGTCGCTCCCGCGGAGGATGGCCTCCTCGACGGAGCCGGGATCGACGATGCGGCACCCGGTCGGGCCGGGTCGGTCAGCCGGCTGGTCGGCCGGGCCGCGGCCGGTGCCGGCGGCGCTACGGGCGGGGTGACGGCGGCGGCCTGCCGAGCCTGGGCGGGTGTGTCGGGGAACGGCACCGGGCGTGGCGGTTCGTTGGGGTTCGGCGTGACTAGTGCCGGCGACGGTGCCGCTACGCGAGCGGGTGTCGGAGCGCGGCGCGGCTCCGACGGGCCGCCCGGCCCGGGGACCGACGGTTCGTCGAGCAGTTGCGAGATCGGCGGCGCGGCGCGGCGGGGGGTCTGCAAGGCGGTGAGCTGCGGGACGGCGGCACCCGGTCCGGCCTGGGGCAGCGGTGCGGTCTGAACCGGCACGCGCTGGGTCTGGACCGCCGCCGCGGGCGGCACGGCGACGGTCGTCGTGGTCTGCTGGGACCGCTGCGCCACCAGGGGTGTGGGCGCGCCAACGGCGCGGGGGACGGGCACTTGGGTGGTCACCGGCCCGGAGACCGCCGGCGCCGACGGTGCCGCCACCCCACCCGATACGACGCCGACCGGCCCGGGCATGATCGCCTGGCCGGAGAGAACCGGGGCCGTCGGCACCGGCTGGGTCTGCATCGGGACGATCACGTAGCCCCCGCCGGAGACCAAGGCCCCGCCCGCCAGGGGCGCGGCCGGCGCACCGGCCGGCAGTCGGGCGGGGCCGGTTTGCATCGCAAGCTGCTGCGGGCTCGCCCCCCGGCTGAGAATTGCCGTCGCCACGAAGTCCCGCATCGGACCGGTGATCTCCATCACCTCGCTCTGCGACGTGCCGGAGCCGGTGCGCAAGGTCACGCCGCCCCGGGCAAGCAATCGGCCGGTTGCCCGGTTGAAGACGACACGGCCCGCCTGAAGGCTCTGCTGCCCGAACTCCGCGACTACGGGGCCGGAGACGGCGAACACCTGTTGCGACGCATCGGCGGTGATCGCGCCCGCAGTGAACTGTCCGGTCGACTGGGCGGCGGCGGGCTCGGACAGGACGACGCCCAGCACCGCGACCAGGCCGACCAGCACCCGCCGGGCGAGACGGCACGCCCGTCGCGGAAGGCCGCGATTGCCGGCACCGCACATCCCGGTACCGAACTGTGGATGCCGATCGCCCATCCGCAACTGGGGTTCGCCTATGGCTCGGAGCCCGACAGATGTCGGGCGAGGAGATTCGTATGACGCAGATGTGCAGTAATTGCAAATTCGTAGAAGCCGATGCTAGACTCTCTTCTCAAGCTCACTAAAGCAATTTAGCCAAAACCCCTGCGCGCGCCCCACAATCCTGTGACAAGGGCCAGTCGGCGAGGTCGATGCCGGAAATGCGATTGCGTCGTACGCCCAAGCACCTATCAAGCGAGCCTGCTCCGGCCCAGGCGGCGGCACGCGGTCGCCGCCTTCCGATGACGCGGATCGTTTTGATCCTCATGATCCTGGGCGTGATCGGCGCGTTCGTCGTGGCGAACGACGTCCGGGTGGTCGGCGAAGGGGTGGTCCAGGGCGATGTCGTGCAGATCGGGCCGATCCACCGATCCCGGGTGCAGGAGATTTACGTCCGATGCACCGACCGGGTCGGCCGCGGCGACGTCCTGGCCGCCATCGGCAATGAACTCGACCTCCAAACCCTCGATCTCGACTATGCCGCCTTGCAGGACGCCCTCGAGGGTGCCCGAGCCCTGATCGAGGTCGATCGCGGCGTCGCCCGCGCCGAGATCGCGGCCGCGGAGGAGCGTCTGGCGTCGGTCAGGACGCTGACGGCACAGTATGACGGCGATCGGCAGGTCTACGACCGATTGCTGGCCGACCGGGCGATCACGCGCGACGCCTGGGAGAATGCGGTCCGGCAATTCCGCACCCAAAGCGTCCGGATCGGCGAAGCGCAGGCGGCGATCCGCCGCGCCCAGGCCGGTTACGATCGTCTGGTGCAGGCGCAGACGGTCGAAATCGCGCGGATGCAGCGGGAACTGGACGAGCTCGACCGGCGGCGTGCCCGGGTCAGCCAAAGCTTCCTCGTCGCCCCTCATGACGGCACGCTGCTGGACTGCCTGGCACGCGAAGGCCAGGCGGTCGAGGCGGTCGACCCGGTGTTCGATCTGTTCCGCAACCGGACCGCGTATGTCCAAGCCTATGTCCGTCCCCAGGATATCGGCCGCGTATCGGCCGGAATGCGCGCGAACCTGGAGGTCAGTGGCCCGCTGCCGCCCCTGTCGGGCACCGTCATCGCCGTTCGCAGCCGGTACGAGGCGCTGCCGCCGCAACTG
Organism: Alphaproteobacteria bacterium; assembly: GCA_028281265.1. Taxonomy (GTDB): domain Bacteria; phylum Pseudomonadota; class Alphaproteobacteria; order DSM-16000; family Inquilinaceae; genus JANQKE01. Next base: position 11,266 of record JANQKE010000190.1, read on the forward strand.
GCGCGGTATTTCTGGCAGAACCCGGAGTGGCAGCAGTACATCCCCGTGGATATCGCCATCGAGGGCTTGCGGCCGGAGGATTTCTTCGCGTTGCGGCTCGGCGCCCGGACGGAGGTCGTCATCCCGGTCCCGTCCCGTCTGGGCCGCTGGTGGGATCGGATCGGCGGCAATCGTGCCGGCAGCGCCGGTCAGACACCCGATCCGTCGACTTGACCGTCCGACGCTCCCCGAGGCACGTCGTACCGGGTCCGGACATGCGATCCATTCGCATCTGCAGAGTCCGGCGGCAGCGGCACGGCGGTCTCGACGACCGTCGCAGCGCTGCCGGCACTTCGGTCACGACAGCTTGGGAGACGGCCCGTTGACGAACGCGACCCTGGACCTTCTGCACACCCGTCGATCGGTCAAGGCTACCGATCTGGTCGAGCCGGGACCGGATGCGAGCGCCGTGGACGCGATCCTGAGGGCCGCAACCCGGGTCCCGGATCACGGCAAGCTCACCCCCTGGCATGTTCAGGTCCTGCACAAACCTGGACAGGCCAGGCTCGGCGGTTTTCTGGCCGAGTTGTTCGCTAAGGAGATCCCCGACGCCAACGACAAGCAGATCGCGTTCGAACGCGACCGGCCACAGCGGGCACCGCTGCTCCTGGTCGTCACGTCGAAGCCGCGGATCCCGCACAAGATCCCCGAGATGGAACAGCTACTGTCGGTGGGCGCGGTATGCACCAACATCCTGATCGCCGCCCATGCCCAGGGCTATGCCGGACAATGGCTGACCGAATGGCCGGCCTATCGGCCCGAAGTGCGGACATTCCTCGGCCATGCGGGCGAGCATGACCGGATCGTCGGCTTCCTGTATCTGGGCACCGCCCGGGAAGCGCCGCAGGAGCGGGCCCGCCCCGTCCTCGACGACGTGGTCAGCGAGTTCCGGTGACCGCTTCCGGCGTTCGTCGACGGCGGGCGTATTCGCATTGCCTGATTGATCTATCGCAATAATCCGGCCTTCGACTTTTCCTTTCCCGATGCCAGGCCATAGTCGGCAGGCTCGATGATCCTTCCGGACCGGTGGCTGGATCAATCCGACCGATCGGATCGACCCCTTCCCGCCGGCCGCAGCCAGGAATGCCGCACGGGATCGCCGAGCAACTTCGTGGCTCACCCCTTGCCCCCGGGGGATGATCCTCTGCGCCACGGTAGCGACGAGCCGGATGAGCAATGTTGGCTTCTGCCGGAATCCCGGCCCTGGAAGACGAGTCGATCGAACGGCTCGATCAGATCCTCGAGGCCGGTGCCGAGGCGCTGAACTGTCAGCGTGTGCTGAACAAGACCGGCGACTCGATCGTCAGCGAAGTGCTGCGCGAACAGGACCGGTTCGTGGAGTGGCAGCATTACCCGGTCGGCGACGTGTACGATCCCGAATACCATTCGCAGTACTATTACCACGCGCATCCCAAAGACGAGCGGGTGGACGGCGAACACGGCCATTTCCACACCTTCCTGCGCCCATTCGGGATGCCCAGCGGCATCAAGCCCCTGGCCCTGCCCGATCTGACGCCGCCGGCGAACGAGAACGATGCCCTGTCCCATCTGATCGGCGTGTCGATGGATCGGTACGGCATGCCGTTCCGGCTGTTCAGCACCAACCGATGGGTCACCGGCGAGACCTGGTACGGCGCTGCGGACGTGGTGCAGATGCTCGACCATTTCGCGATCGATCATGCACGACCGTCCTGGCCGCTCAATCGCTGGCTGACCGCGATCCTGCGCCTGTTCCGCCCGCAGATCGTCACGCTGCTGCACCGGCGCGACGAGGCGATCGATCGGTTCGTGCAGGATCATCGGACCGACAACGTCTTTGAAGACCGCCGGCTGGAGATCGCCTCCGGGGGCACGATCGACATCCCGCAGCAGATCGATGCCGCCGAGCGGGCCCGCCGGATGAAGAAGCGCCGGGCCCAGAGCCGTACGGGCTGACGCCCCGCCACCGCACCCGCCCGTCGGATGCGACGACCGCACCCCCTTACCCGGGCGCGTTTCGCACCTACATCGTGGACGGGAAATGGTGCCGACCCGTCCGGGTCGGCCTGAATCTGATCGAGGACGGCCGCCGATACGATGACCGATCGGGATCGCGCTCCGCTGACCCGCAAGCCCGAGGCCGGCCGGCCGGCCGGCAAGTCCGATGCCCAGCTGGACCGGTTCCTGGCCCAGGTCGCCGCCACGCCGAAGCGCGCCGCCGGTCGCGGCTCCCGGGGCCGGCTGATTTTCGCCATGGATGCGACCGCCAGCCGGGAGCCGAGCTGGGACCGGGCGATGCATCTGCAGGGGGAGATGTTCGCCGCCACCGCCGGCCTCGGCGGCTTGGAAGTGCAGCTCGTGTTCTATCGCGGCTTCGGCGAGTGCAAGGCGAGCAGATGGGTCGCGGACAGCCGGGCGTTGCTGCGCACGATGACCGGCGTACGCTGCCTGGGCGGCCAGACCCAGATCGGCCGGGTCTTGGGTCATGCGATCAAGCAGGCTCGAACCGGCAAGGTCGATGCGCTGGTGTTCGTCGGCGACGCCTTCGAGGAGGATATCGATGCCGTCTGCCGGACGGCCGGGGAGCTCGGTCTGCTCGGGGTGCCGGCGTTCATGTTCCAAGAAGGCGGCGACCCGATCGCCAGACGGGCGTTCGAGCAGATCGCCACGCTGACCAAAGGCGCCTGGTGTCCGTTCGACAGCGGCTCGGCCGATCAACTCAGGGCGCTGCTCGGAGCCGTTGCGGCCTATGCCGCAGGCGGCTACCAGGCTCTGGAAGCCTACGGCCGATCCAAGGGTGGGGACGCCCTCCGGCTGACCCACCAGGTCCGGCGTTGAGCCGGTAGGCCCGGATCCCGAGCCCCGCCCCGAGCATCGACGAGCCGCCACCGATGACTTTCGCCGCCATGATCGCCGGGATCGTGCTGCTTCTGGCGGTATGGCTGATCCTGCGCTGGTTCGCCACCGCCGAGCCGCGCCAGGTGATCGCGGGACTGAAATGGATCGGCGGCGGCCTGTTGGTGGTGGTGGTTCTGACGCTGGCGGTCACCGGGCGGCTCGGCTTGCTCTTGCCGCTGGCCTTCCTGCTGGTGCCGCTGCTCCGCAACTGGCGGATGATCAGCAACCGGATGAAGGCCGCGCGCGGCGCCAGCCCCGGTCAGGGATCCCGCATCGAAACGGGCTGGCTGTCCGCGGCGCTGGATCACGATACGGGCCGGATGGACGCCGCGATCAAGCGCGGGCCGCTGGCCGGGCGCCATCTGACCGACCTGTCCGAAGACGAGCTGCTGTCCCTGTTGTCCGACACCGCGCAGACCGATCCGCAATCCGCCCGCATCGTCGAGACCTTTCTGGACCGGGAGCTCGGCCCCGACTGGCGGGAACGGGCCGGCACGCACCAGCCCGGCAGCCGCGGCGGCACCGATGACGACGGACGCCGATCGGCCGGTGGCGGAAGCGCGACCATGACGGTGGAGGAAGCGTGCGCCGTCCTGGGCGTGCGCCCCGACGCCGACGAACCGACGATCAAAGCCGCTCACCGAAAACTGATGAAGCAGGTGCACCCCGATCACGGCGGCAGCGACTATCTCGCCGCGAAGATCAACCAGGCCAAGGACGTGCTGCTCAAGCGCCGGTGACCGGCCACGGCCGGCCATGGCCCCGACGGCTGGAGACTGCGACGATGCGCATCCGAGCCCATCCGACCCGGCCGTTCGGCCGCCGACGGCGCCGGCCGGCTTGGCCTCTGCCCCCCGCGCTGGGGCTGGCGATGCTGCTGGTCGCCGGCGGGGCCTTCGCCACCGCGTGTCCGCTCACGCTGCAGGTCAGCGGGGTCATCCCCGGCAGCGGGCCGGTGCTGGTCGCCCTGTTCGACCAGGTCGACGCCTTTCCGACCCAGGGCGAGCAATGGCTCGCGGTATCGTTGCGCGCCGACGCACCGGACCTGTCGATCGGCCTGTGCGGCGTGCCGGCCGGACGCTACGCCGTCGCCGCCTTTCAGGACGTCAACCATAACCGGCGCCTCGACGTCACCGTGCTCGGGATCCCGCGAGAACCTTATGGCTTCGGCAACGATGCCCGGGGGGGTGCTCGACGCTTTCCCGCCGGGGTTCCGCGCCGCGTCCCTGGTCGTCCGCGATGACGGGCCGCCGCGCATGATGCGGATCACCTTGCGTCAGCCCGCCCGGTGACCGCCGGACGTCACCCGGCCGTCCGCGCCGATGCCCGGGTCAACACGCCGACGGCGAGGAGCAGAAGACCGGCCCCCGCCAGGCCGGCCGGGCCCAGGACTTCCCCGAACACGATCCAGGCCAGCACGGCCGCGGTCAGCGGCTCGGCCAGCACCAGCACGCCGGACAAGGTCGCCGTCAGCCGCCTGACCCCGGCAAAGAACAAGGCATAGGCCAAGGCCGTCGCCCCCAGGCCGAGATAGGCGAGCAGCGCGCCGACCGCCAATGGCGGCCCCTCGATACCCATTCCCGCCACGATGCCGATCGGCAGCAGCATCGCCGCCCCGAGCGAGAAGGCGACCGCGACAAGCACCGTCACCGGGTAGTGCGGGGCGATCGCCCGTGCCTGCAGCGCGAACACGGCATAGCACAGTGCCGCCGCGGCCGCCGCCGCCAGCCCGACCACCGGGACGGCACCTCCGGCCTCCCCCTCCTCGACCGGACCGACCAGCAGCGCCGCCCCGGCCACCGCGATCGCGACACCGGTGACGACCGTCCCGGTCACCTTCTCCCGCAACAGGCAGGCAGCCAGCAGGGTGATCAGCACCGGCGCCCCGCACAGCGCGATCAACGTTGCGAGGCTGACACCGATCTCGGTGACGGCCGTGAAGTAGAGCGCCTGGTACAGGGCCTGAGACAGCGCCAGCACCGCGAAGGCCGGCCAGTGCCGCCGCGGGACGCGCAGCGCACCCGGCCCCGGTCCCGCCAGGACGGCCAGCAGCAGGATCGGACCGGCGATCGCCAGCCGATAGAAGCCGATCGCAAGCGGATGCGCCGCCGCGACCTCGGTCAGCGCCTTGCCGGAAAGCCCGCTCGTTCCCCACAGTGCGGCCGCCAGAACGACCGACAGGGCGCCGGTCAACACGGATGCGGTGTTCGGGGTCGACATGGGGCAGGCACGAGGTGTGGGACGACAGGCGACCGCCGCCGCGGACCGACGGGGTGAGGGGCGGCTCGCCGCAGGATAGAGCATCCTGCGTCCGGACGGATGCAGATAAGACGCTCTCACTTTTTGAAGTCGATCACCTTATCTGCGTTCGGACGAGTCCCTCTGAACGCAGGGTCGATCGAGAGCCCGGACCACGACCGCCCTGCCGGGAACTCGATCCGTAGCCCGGGCGAGCGGATTCTCCGATCGGGCGGGGGGACCCGGAACGGTGCCCTTACCTCTGCGGGCGACCGCCGGGGACGGGCGACGACCCGATACAGCCGCAATCCCGGGACGTATCGGCTGCGGATCGGTAGGGTTTGACGGAGGCGATGGGGGACAGTAGCTTCCCGCCGGATCGATCGGCGCGCCGGCGTAGCTCAGGGGTAGAGCAACTGATTCGTAATCAGTAGGTCCGCGGTTCAAATCCGCGCGCCGGCACCATGATTTCAAGGGGTTAGAACTCGCGCGGGACCATCTTCCCCCCTTCGGCCCCGCGTTGGTCCCGCCGGCGGTGAGGATACCTTGGGCTCGGATACACCCACAGACTAACCGGCCTGCCCGGTGGCGATCCAGCCACCGACCGCACCGCCTATCGCGACGGTCACAAGATCACCCGTATCTACATCGTCGAGCACGGCCCGCAAGCCGGTCAAGGGCTGCGGTCGCTGAACGGGTCACGTCCGACAACCAGGGGTCCGCGTCGGACCTGGCGGCCGCCTTGGCAGTGGTGAAGGCCCGGCATCAGGCCGAAGGCGGGACTGAACACCCTCTCTGTACCGCAGTTTGCCGCAGTTCTCCCACCAAGTCAGCGGGTTGATGTGGGACATTTAGTGTTCATGGGAGGAAGCCGCAGTGACGAGTATTGGTCCTTCCAGCGAGATCGGATCACGCCGAATCTCTCGTATCTTGGGTTTCCGCCAGCCCCTCGACCAATCCCCGCTCGGTGGCCAGGGTGACCACGTCCAGCTCCACCCCAGAGCCTGGGCGACCGCCTGCCAGGCGGCCAGGTCGATGCCGATCATCGGGCCGAGCCCGCCGACCCGGATCTGCCCCGCCGACCAGAACCAGGACTGACCGACCCGATCCTACCGCCGGCTGGCCCGTTCGATCCGGGCCAGCACCTGCGGCCTGCGCCTGACGGTCTCCCCATCCCGCAGTGGCAGGCGGATGTTGACGGTGCGGTCGGCCATTTGGTTGAGTTCCCGATCTCAGGACAACGGCGGAGAGCGATGATGTGGGCCTGGCGATGGTGGCTGCCGATCAGCGTCAGCGTGCTGTTCCTGGGGGCCTCAGGGCTGTGCTCCAGCGCATTCATGCGGCATTCCGCGTCGCCCACCCTCGAAAGCGCGCTGTGGTTGGCGCTGATGCTCGCCAGTTTGATGGCCGCGTTCCTCGTCAACCATTGGGGGTTCCGTCTGCGGGAGAGCGCGCGGCGCCGACGGGTAAAAGCGGGCGCACCGCCGGACGAGGGCGCCTCGTCCTGACCCCCCGTCGTGACCGGTGGCACACCACCGGCACCAACGGAAACGAAGGGATTGGGCACCGCCGGTCCAGGCATCCGGAGCACACCGCCCCAGGCCAACTCCGCGCCCGCGCACCCGCCGGCCCGACCGCCTGCGCCCACGCCAAAACCCTCCAAACAATCGAAGACGTGAGCGGTGCCTTGCTACGCCTAGCCCGTATATCTCAAACAGTGGGTGCATCGGGGCTCTGGATCTGGGAAAATCACTGCGCCAACAAAGATTTACCCTGGCCAGAGGAGATCCCCGAT
>JANQKE010000192.1 GCA_028281265.1 Alphaproteobacteria bacterium
CTCGGGGAGGAGGCGCCGGCTGGTCTGCTGGAACTCGTCATCGGCGGCCGGGCGGTCGGTGAACGGCTGGTGGAGAGCCCCGAACTGCCGCTGATCAGCGCCACCGGCTCCACAGGGATGGGCCGTGCCGTGGCCCCGAAAGTGGCCGCCCGGCTGGGCCGGTCGATCCTCGAACTCGGCGGCAACAACGCCATGATCGTCGCTCCCACCGCAGATCTCGACATGGCGGTGCGGGCGATCCTGTTCGGGGCGGTGGGCACCTGCGGGCAGCGCTGCACATCGTTGCGCCGGCTGATCGTCCACCGCGACGTCAAGGCCGATCTCGTCGCCCGGCTGAAGGCGGCCTATGCCAGCATCCCGGTCGGCGACCCGCTGAACCCGTCGACCCTGGTCGGCCCGCTGATCGACGCGGTCGCGGCCGAGCGGATGTACAAGGCCCTGTCCCAGGCGGAAACCCAAGGCGGTGTCGTAACCGGCGGGGACCGCGTGACCGACGGCGTGCCGGACGGGGGTACGTATGTCCGGCCGGCGATCGCGGAAATGCCGGGCCAGACCGCCATCGTCCGGGAGGAGACCTTCGCCCCCATCCTGTACGTCATGGCGTACAGCGACTTCGACACCGCGGTGGCCCTGCAGAACGAGGTGCCGCAGGGCCTGTCATCCTGCATCTTCACCAACGACGTGCGGGAGGCCGAAGCGTTCCTGTCGGCCGCCGGCAGCGATTGCGGCATCGCCAACGTCAATATCGGCCCGTCCGGGGCGGAGATCGGCGGTGCCTTCGGCGGGGAGAAGGACACCGGCGGCGGCCGTGAGAGCGGCTCGGACGCCTGGAAGAGCTATATGCGCCGCCAGACCGCCACGGTGAACTACGGCCGTGCGCTGCCGTTGGCACAAGGTGTGGTCTTCAACCTGGGGTAGAGTCTCGCAGAACACAGGCTGATCGACTTCAAAGAGGCTCTAGATCAACCTGCGTTCAGATGGACTCATCTGGACGCAGGTTGATCTAGCCGGCGAGGCGGCGGGCGTATGCCTGGTCGGCCAGGTCGAGCGGCGGGCGGCCCGACGGCATCAGGGAGACGTACACGTGATAGGCGTGCGGCATGCCGGGCGCCTCGACACTCAGCACGTCCGTACCCGCGGCCTTGAGCCGATCGACGAACAGGTACGCCTCCTCCCGCAGGAAGTCCTCCGCCGCGGTCAGGACGACGGTCGGCGGAGACCCCGCCGGGGCCGGATGCAGGGCGGGGGAAAGATAGGGGTCGGCGGCCTCCGCTCCGCCGGCGGTCGCGCAATCGGCGAACCATTGCAGATCGGTCGGCCGGCCGAGTGCTGCGAACGCCGCCTTGACCGCATCGGTCGAGAAGGTCAGGTCCAGCCATGGGGTCATCAGATACACCGCCCGCGGACCCGGCCGTCCGTGCACCCGGCACGCGCGGACTACGGCGGCGGCCAGCCCCGCCCCGGCACTGCATCCGGCCAGGCCGATCCGGGCGGGATCGGCACCTAGAGAAGACGCCTCCGACCGCGCCCAGTCCAAGGCATCGAGCCCGTCTTCGAGGAAGGCTGGAAACGGGTGCTCCGGCGCCAGCCGGTAGCTGAAGGACACCACCGACGCGCCGGTCGCGTCGGCCAGGCGCTCGGCCTCGCTCAGGCTCTCCTCCAGCCCGCCGATGACGTAGCCGCCGCCGTGGAAATAGACGATCAGCGGCAGCGCGGAACGGGCGGCGGCAGCGCGAGGGCGCACCAGCTTGGCCGGACGGCCGCCGCCCCGGGTCGGAACCGTGATGTCGGTGATCCGGCCGGGATCGCCGACCGGCCCGCGCTGGCGCACCGCGCGATGCCAGTTGATCTCCCGCGCCCGCAGCAGCGGTGCGTCACGGTAGAACGGCGCCCCCTGCTCCGCCATATAGGCGAGGGCGGCGTCGAGATAGGCTTGCGCGTCGGGGGCCAGGGCCATCGGTGCGGTCCGAACTGCCAAAGGACAGGCGGCGTGGCCGCCACCCATGCCAACCTAGATCAACCCCGCGTTCAGATGGACTCATCTGAACGCAGATAAGGCGATCGACTTCAAAGAGGGAGAGCCCTCTCATCTGCGTCCGGCCGGATGCAGATGAGAAAAGACTCTAGCCGGTCACGCGAGCCCGCGCACCAGGGCCGTGGACAAGCGCCGGGCGAACGCCGCGGGATCCGGCACCGGGTCCCCTTCGACGATCCGGGCCTGATCGAGCAGCAGCCACGCCATATCCTCGATCAGGGGATCGGTGACCTGGCCGGCCAGCTTGGTGATCAGCGGATGGGTCGGGTTGATCTCCAGGATCCGCCGTGCGGCCTTGTCGATCTGCTGGTGCTTATGCAGCAGCCGCTCCAGATGCAGATCCAGATCGCCGTCGTCGGCGACGAGAACGACCGGGCTTTCGGTCAACCGGTCCGAAAGCCGGACATCCTTGACCGCCTCGCCCAGCGTCTCCTTCAGCCGCCCGATCAGCGCGTCGACGGCCGGTTGGCTTTCTGCCAGCTCGTCCTCGTCGCCGCCGTCATGCCCATCGGTCTCGGACCCGTCCGCGTGGATCGACTTCAGATCGGTCCCGGCGCGGGTGACCGATTTCAGCGGCCTATCCATCACCGTACCGACGGCACCGACCCAGAACTCGTCGACCGGGTCGGTCAGCAGCAGGACCTCCACCCCCTTGGCCCGGAACCCCTCCAGATGCGGGGATTTCGCCAGGGTCGCCCGATCCTCGCCGGACAGGTAGTAGACCGCTTCCTGGCCCGGCTTCATCCGGCCGACATAGGCGTCGACCGAGGCCAGCTCGTCGCCGGCGGTCGTGGTGTGGAACCGCAACAGCTTGGTCAGCGCATCGCGATGCTCCATGTCCTCGTACAGGCCTTCCTTCAGCACCGCGCCGAAGCTCGACCAGAACGACGCATAAGCGGTCTCATCCGCTTCGGCCTTCTTGGCGAGTTCGCTCAGTATCCGCTTGGTCAGACCCTGCTTGATCTTGGCCAGCCGGGCGTCACGCTGCAGCATCTCCCGGCTGATGTTCAGCGGCAGGTCCTCGCTGTCGACCAGACCGCGAAGAAACCGCAGATACGGGGGCAGCAGCCCTTCGGCATCATCGGTGACGTACACCCGCCGCACATACAGCTTCACATGGCTCTTGCGGTCGGGGTGGAACAGGTCGAACGGCGCGGTCGACGGGACGAACAGCAGGCCCGTGTACTCCAACACCCCTTCGACCCGGTAATGCACCGTCAGCCAAGGCTCATCGAAGCCATGGGAGACATGGCGGTAGAACTCCGTGTAGTCCTCCGCCGTGATCTCCGATTTCGGCCGCGTCCACAGGGCCGAGGCCCGGTTGACCGTCTCGTCGGTCGGGTTGCCGTCGGCGTCCTTGCTCAGCAGCACCACCGGGATGGCGACATGGTCGGAATGGGTCTTGACGACGTTCCGGACCCGGGTCGGCTCGGCGAAATCCTTCTCCGCCTCGGACAGGTGGAGGGTGATCTCGGTGCCGCGGCCGACCCCGTCCGCCGCCTCGACGGTGAAGGTGCCCTTGCCGTCCGACGACCAATGCCAGCCATGCTCTTCGCCCGCCTTGCGGGTCCGCACGTCCACCCTGTCGGCCACCATGAACACCGAATAGAAGCCGACCCCGAACTGGCCGACCAGGGCGATGTCCTTCTTGGCGTCGCCGGTCAGCCGCGACGCGAAGTCGAGCGTGCCGGACTTGGCGATCGTCCCCAACAGGTGGACCAGATCGTCCCGGTTCATCCCGATGCCGTTGTCGGCGATCGTCAGGGTTCTTCCGGCGGTGTCCGGCGTGACGGTGATGCGGAACGCCGCGTCGCCATCCAGCAGACCCGGCTCCGTCAGGGCGCGGTAGCGCAGCTTGTCGCACGCGTCCGAGGCGTTGGAGATCAACTCCCGCAGGAAGACCTCTTTCTGGCTGTACAGGCTCTTGGCGACGATCTCGAGCAGGCGGCTGACTTCCGCCTGAAACGCCAGGGTCTCGGTCTGGGGTTGCGCGGCGGTATCGGCATCCGACATGGCGACTTCACACGCTCCTGAATGATCTTGGTGTACAATGCGCGGCCGACGGACGGCCGAGGCTGATATGGCCAACCGGACCGGTCGTCGCAACCCGGCGGCAAGACCCGGCCATGCCGGCCGCAAGGCTCGCTCCCCGCACCGATCTGCGCTATGTGTCGGAGATCATGCTGTATGGGATAGCAGACAGATTTGTCGGCTGATCTGGTATCCCCGTCATTGTTTGAAGGAGTTAGCCTATGGCCGTCAGCCTCGTCCCCGATGCATCCGCCGCCCCGAAGACCGTTTGGGCGAGGTTCGACTGGCAGGACCCGCTGAACCTCGACGGCCAGTTGACCGAGGAAGAGCGGATGGTGCGCGACAGCGCCCATGCCTATTGCCGGGACAAGCTGATGCCGCGGGTGCTGGAGGCCAACCGGCACGAGATCTTCCATCGGGAGATCATGACCGAGATGGGTGAGCTCGGCCTGCTCGGCCTGACGTTGCCGGAAGCGTATGGCTGTGCCGGCCTCAACTACACCGCCTACGGGCTGGTCGCGCGGGAAGTGGAGCGGGTCGACAGCGGCTACCGGTCGGCGATGTCGGTCCAGAGCTCGCTGGTCATGTGGCCGATCTACGCCTACGGCACCGAGGCGCAGCGCCAGCGATACCTGCCCAAGCTCGCCACCGGCGAATGGGTCGGCTGTTTCGGGCTGACCGAACCCGATGCCGGATCCGACCCGGGGTCGATGAAGACCCGGGCCAAGAAGGTCGATGGCGGCTACGTGCTGACCGGCTCGAAGATCTGGATCACCAATTCGCCGATCGCCGACGTCTTCGTCGTCTGGGCCAAGCTTGCCGACGAGGACGACGCGATCCGCGGCTTCGTCCTGGAGGCCGGGATGCCCGGCCTGTCGGCCCCGAAGATCGACGGCAAGTTCTCCTTGCGCGCCTCGATCACGGGCGAGATCGTGATGGACGAGGTGCGCGTGCCGGCCGACGCGATCCTGCCCAACGTCAAGGGGCTGAAGGGCCCGTTCGGCTGCCTCAACAACGCCCGCTACGGGATCGCCTGGGGGGCGATGGGGGCGGCCGAGTTCTGCTGGCACGCCGCCCGGCAATACACCCTCGACCGGACCATGTTCGGCCGGCCGCTGGCGCAGACCCAGCTCATCCAGAAGAAGCTCGCCGACATGCAGACCGAGATCACCATCGGCCTGCAATCGGCCCTGGCCTTGGGCCGGATGATGGACGCGCATGCGGCCGCGCCCGAGGCGATCTCGCTGATGAAGCGCAACAATTGCGGCAAGGCGCTGGAGATCGCGCGGGTCGCCCGGGACATGCATGGCGGCAACGGCATCGCCGACGAATATCACGTCATCCGCCACGCCATGAACCTCGAAGCGGTCAACACCTACGAGGGCACCCACGACGTCCACGCCCTGATCCTGGGCCGGGCGCAGACCGGGCTGAATGCGTTCTTCTGAGGGATCACGGGGCCGGCGTTCCCGCCGGATGGCGCGATCGGCGGCGCGGCCACCGCCTATCGGTGTCGTCCTACAACAGCGACTTCAGCCGCACCGCGGGGTCGGCGAGCGCGGCCGGATCGGGCGCCCGCCGGCGCTCGATCAGCCTCGCCGCCACCCGGATGTCGCGCGCGACGGCATTGCCCGGCCCGATCCCGGCGGCCGCCGCGAGCGTGCCGTCGCTGTCGACTTGGAACAGCACGAAGGCGTCTGGGCCGATATCGCGGCGGATGCCTGGGTCGGCGTCGTTCCACAAGCCGGCGACTTGTAGGGTCAGATCGTACTGGTCGGACCAGAACCAGGGCACGGCGGCATCGGCCGGGTCCTGGCCGGCGGCTTCGACGGCGGCACCCTGCCCGCCGACGGCTATGCGATCGCGGAGGCGACATGACCGAACCCGCCGTCCGACGGGCCAGCATCCGCGATGTCGCGGCCCAAGTCGGCATTTCCGTCTCGACGGTCAGCCGCGCGCTCAACGGCTACGCCGACGTCAGCGCGGAAACGCACCGCAGGGTCGAGCAGGCGGCCGAGCAACTAGATCAACCTGCGTTCAGATGGACTCATCTGAACGCAGATAAGATGATCTAGTTTTAAGAGTTAGAGCATCTTATCTGCGTCCGTTCGGACGCAGGATGCTCTAGAATCTGCTAGCCTATAACCGTCCATCAAACTGGGGGAACTCCAACTCCACCATGGCACTGTTTCCGAGACCGACTGCATGCCCAAGACCATGAGCCGAGACCAAACCATAACGGTTGTCTTCGACACCGATTGTATTCTATGCAGCCATTGGGTTCGTTTTCTTCTGCGCCATGAGGCGAACCAGCGGTTACGTTTTGCGTCGTCGCGAAAACCCGTTGGCAGGGAGCTGGCGCGCCGATTTGGCTTGGAGCCGGAACATCTCGATCTGACCTACCTGGTTGTCCATGATGACAAGGCGTTCACCAAGTCTGATGCATCGCTTGTGCTCCTGGGTGAACTGAAAGCGCCATGGTCGTGGCTCCGCGTTTTGCATCTGATACCGCGTTTCCTTAGAGATGCTGTCTACGATGTGGTCGCAAAGCATCGCCTGCGCTGGTTCGGCGAGCAAAAAGACTGCCTGCTGCCCGCCCCGGAGCAACGTCATCGCTTCTTAGAGTAGGCGCCAGTCCATCGGCAGCCCGCCCCTTGGCCGCAAGGAGAACTTTGGAACGGGTTGTGGACGCGCCTCCATCCTGACAGGCGCCAGTCGCTGAAGAACTGTCGCTGCGACGAGGCAACTTTCCATCAAGCCGAAATTCTGTCCAATGCACACGCGTGGTCCCGCTCCGAACGGCAGACAGGCGTATTGCGGCCAGGTCGGTTCGGTCAGGAAGCGGGAGGGGTCAAACCGATCAGGACGATCAAAGAACCGCTGACCTGAGCCGCTTTTTGCCTCTGCGAGAGGGTGGAGCCTGTGGGTTGATCTGAAGGTGTCGGGTGGCCTTCCGAGGAAGCCTGATCTTCTGTGCAAGCTCCGCCGGCGATGGGTTCGTGAGCGCCGGGTGCAGGCGCGCGTGCTGTTGGGGTCGGCCTTCCGCTCAGATCAGCCCTCCCCAGCTTGAACCGAGGCAGCGGTGGAGGCGGGCTTGCGCCGCACCAACGCCATGGCGAGCGCGCCGATCAAGGCGGCGGCGATCATCGCGGCGACGAAGCCGTGTGGCTGCCAGATGCCCATGGCCACCCCGCTGACGGTCGGTCCGACCATGGCGCCGACCTGATAGGTGATCAGGAAGGCGGCGTTGGCGACAGCGAGGTCATGGACACGCACGCGCTGACCGATATGCGTCAGGCTGAGTGTATAGAAGCCGACCCCCAGACCGCCCATGACGAACACGGCGACGGTACGCAGCCAGGGGTCGGATGCGATCGGCAGGCTCGCCGCGACCAGCACGAACAGCAGCGCCGATCCAATCAAGACGGTGCGCGCGGAGGCCCGGTCCGCCAGCCATCCGACAACGAGCTGCAGCACGATGCCGCCGACGATGAAGATCGTGAGGAGACGCAAGGCCTCGGTTTCGCCTGCCCCGGTCTGAAGCGCGTAGACGGGCAACATAACGAAATGCCCGAATTCGAGAACACCGCCCACGACGCCGGCGATCATCGCCACCGGCGCCAGCAGAATGGCACCGAGAACGCCGGTTTCGGGATGCTCGGGCATGCGCGGGGCAAGCGCAGCCGCCAGGACGAGGGGGACGACCGCCAGGAATATACCGCCTGCACCGATCAGAAACGGCACCCATCCGTCGATCCCCACTTGATCCAGAATGAACGGCCCGACGGCGAAACCGCTGAACAGCGCCATGGCGTAAAGCGCCAGCATGCGGCCGCGCGTCTGGTCGCTCGCCACCGTGTTGATCCAGGTCTCACCAACGAGCCAGGGCAGTGCGAGCCCGGCACCCATGATGAAGCGCAGGACCAGCCAGGCCTCCGGCGAGGGAAACAAAGGCATCAGAAGGAAGCCCGCGCCGACCAGACAGCAGCCCAAGGCCATGGCCGGGATCGTGCCGAGCCGCCCGGCCAATTTCGGAAAGAAGGGCAGACAGATCAGGATCGCCAGGGCCGGCGCGCTGCCCACCAGCCCGTTCAACCAGGACGGCGCGCCCCATTGCTCCAACGTCAGCGCGGTGATCGGGTAACCGATCCCATAGGAGACACCGACGCCCACGGTCGAGGCGATGACAGCCACGATGCTGAGCGTCCTTTGGCGCGGCGTAAGTGATGAGGCAGTGGCGGGGGACATTGGCGGGATCCTTATGACGATCATGCGGTCCGATCCGGTGGTTCCGCATCGATGCCGGCATTGATTTCTACGGCGAAGAGATATAATCTCTACGCTGAAGAAACGTCAAGAGGGTTTTCTACGTTGTCGAAAAAAGCTGTGCGATCCGGTCCCAAGGGCCTCGAACCGAACGAAATCGTCAGAACCGCACTGGAACTGATGGAAGAAGAAGGTCCGGACGCCTTCAGCGTCCGCAAGCTCGGCGCCAAGTTCGGCTGCGATCCGATGGCGGTGCTCTATCACTTCAAATCGAAAACGGGCCTTGAGCGCGCCATGGCCGATACGATCAACGCCGAGATCACGCCGGTCGACCCGACCGCATCGTGGCGCGCACGGTTGGCCGATATCGCGTTCCAGTACCGGGGCCTGGCACGCAAATACCCTCTGACGTTTCCACTGCTGCTGCGTTTCTGGATCACCGGCCCGGCGGATTACCGCAACGCGGAGATGGTCTGTCAGGCGCTGGCCGACGCGGGCCTCAAGGATCGGGACATGGTGGACATATGTTTCGGTTGGTATGCGAGCCTTCTGGGGCTCGCCGCGGCGGAGGTCGGCGGCCTTCTCAAGCCCGCCACACCGGACATCATCGCCGAGATCGATCGCCTGCCATCGGCGGATTTCCCGGTGATGACCACACTGCTTCCGACTTTCGCCGATCAGCAAGCGGGCCGCGCCTACGAGATGATGGTCGAGATCGTTCTCGACGGCATCGAACGGATGCTGGCCACGTGATGACTGGAATTCACACCCGAGCGATCCGGCCTCCGCCGATCGTCGCGCGACCGGCGCGTTTGCCGGCCGGTCAGCCGCCGGCCCCGTCGCGGCCGAGGCGCGCCCATTCCCGGTGCCACGGTCATTGAGATGACCGTCAGCGGAGCGCTCGATCCGCCCAAAAGGATGTCGGCGTCGATACCCGAAAATCGCGCTCTGCCGGTGATGGACAGCCGGCCGCTGGAACCGGACACGGGAACCGAGGCGCCGTTCATGGGCGAAGTCCTTTTCAGAACCGGCGGCGCCGTGGTGCGCACCTGCTGATGCCGGCGCTCTGTTACGACGGCTTGCGGCGTTCAACGTCACCGTTTTTCGAAACCCGGACTTTTGCCGACGGATTGCGGCACCGGGGCCTACCCCTGTCACCTTGCCGATTGCCGATCAGGCGGCCTGGTCGCTCGCATGGAGCGGGGCCAACTCGCGCAAGGCCACGTTCCGCAGCGCCGCGCCGAGCGCAAGGGTGGCCGGCGATGCCTGATCGCCGACAAGCAGCCGTACCTCCACCGGCGCCGTGTTCGGCAGTCCATATCGTGCAGGAACGGGTTCAATACCGTCGGGCACGCGGTAGAATGTTCGCGACGTAACGCCCTGTTCGGCGCCAATGGCGGCCCAGACCCCCGCAAGGCTCGGCGTCGTCAGCACCACGCGCCAGACCCGGCCAGCCTCCTCCAGCGCATTCAAGGCGTTGGTGCGAAACAGGCAGGGGTGGTCATGCAGCACGACGGGCAGCTTACCCGCAGTGTCGCACAGCCCGACCATCCCGCGGCCCGCGAACCAGCCAGTCGGCAGGGTCGCCAGCAGTTCGCCATGGCCTTTCGCGCCCACCGGAAAAAACGCCAGGGCGGCGTCGAGGCGCCCGGCATGCACCTCATCTTCAAGGCCGTAATTGCGTCCCGCCCGCACATCCACATGCACATTGTGTGCATCGCATGAGAAAGCCGATATCGCCTGGGGCAGCAGAACGTCGAAGAAGTCCTGCGGCAGGCCGAGCTTCACCGTGCTTTCGGCCTCACCGACGCCCAGCGCGATGGCGGCTTCGTCATTCAGCGCGACGATCTTGCGGGCATAAAACAGCAACTGTTCACCGGCTTCGGTCGGCACCAGCCCGCGGCCCCGACGCATGAAGAGCGGCTTGCCGGCCCGATCTTCAAGCTTCTTGATATGCATGCTGATCGCGGATTGCGACCGGCCAAGCTCGGAGGCCGCACGGGTGAAGCTGCCAAGCTCGACCCCGACAACCATGGTGCGCAGAGCGTCGATATCGAAATTCCGGATCACATTCGAATTCCTAAATTGGGATATCTTCAATATCTGATAATCGGAACGCCTAGTCTTGTCTAGAGCGGTTTCAGGGAGTACCGGGCCGATCCGCCGAGGGGGATCGGCCCTGCTGTCAGGAGCGAGGAGGAAAGACATGCCCAAGCCTCTGCGACGACGGGCGACGCCGCGGCAGGGCCGATCCGCCCGGTACCTCCTGAGAACCTCTCGATCGACCTTGCGTTCAGATGGCCTCATCCGAACGCAGATGAATTGATCGACTTTAAATAATTGGCGCATCTCGGGTGCTGCCCGGCGCTCCCGCGCTCGTACCGTTTGAGGGGGGTGATGCGAACCGGCTTTGCATCACGCCGTGTCGAACCGACAAAAGGAACATGGCGTGCGCAAGCCGTCCCACGCTCAGGCGGGCACAGCCGTCTTGATCGCTTATGCCTTGAGTGTGCTGGCGGCCGTCCAGCTCGGACGCTTCGCGCCCGCAGCCGAAACCGTGATGGACGACCTCCCGGTCGGCTTGAATGCGTTCGGCTGGTTGGTGTCGCTGATCAATGCGGCCCCGGCTGCCTTTGGCGTGATGGCCGGGTTCATTGCCGTCAGATACGGGCTCAAGCGGTCCCTGTGCCATGCAGGGGTTGCGCTGGCGGCCATCGTCCTGGCCTCCGCCGTCACCGCCAACCTGACGCTGCTTCTGGCATTGCGCCTTGTGGAGGGCTTTGCCTATCTGCTGATCGTCGTCGCCGCGCCGACGGTCATCGCCTTGTCCGCACGCCCCGCGGTGCGGACCACCCTGCTCGCGCTTTGGGGGTCCTATTTCTTCATCGGTCTCAGTCTGTCCTCGGTGATCGGCGGGTGGATGGCCGATCTGTATGGCTGGCGCCTATGGTTCCTGCTCTGCGGCTTTGGCATGCTGGTCGTGGCCGCAGGCGCATGGATATGGCTTCCCGGTGAGGCTGACGCGGCCCCCGAGGCCGCCCATGAACCGGTCGTGCGCCGGTTTCCGTTTGCGTTCTGGTGCCTGGCCATCGCCTTTTTCGGCATCGTCCTGCTGTCGGCGTCGATGCCGGCGACGCTGCCCGTCTTTCTGATCGAACGGCTTGGGTTCTCTCAGACGGCGGCGGGCCTGACGACCGGATCGGTCGCCCTGGCCAGCCTGGTCGGGAATGTGTGCTATGGCGTGCTATCCCGTTGGCTGTCCGATCGCGTCTTCGCGGTCGTGGCGAACCTCTCGCTGCTCGCGCTGGGGGTGCCGATCTACGCCGTCGGGCCGGACCTGGCGATCGTCTCGATCGCGGGCTGCGCCGTGGCCTTCTTCATGCTGGGCTTGATCGCTGCCCAGGCCTTCGCGGCGGTGCCGAAGCTGTTCGGCGATGCCGGGCGGGTTGGCGTCGCCAACGGACTTCTGACACAGCTCGGCAGTGTCGGGGCGCTTGCCGGGGCGCCGCTTTTCGGCTGGTTCGCATCCATGTGGGGATGGCCGTGGATTGCGGCCATCCTCGCCACCACCGCCGCCTCTCAGCTCATCTTGCTTCTGCTGGTTTTCGGACGGCCCGCAGGGAGCGCCGATAGAGCAAGATGATATGAGGGTGGCTCACCCCCAGGTCTGCCTCCTGCTCTCAAAGACGCGTGTCGGAGCGGGATGCAGACGTCACGCGCGATCGCACCGAATGCCATCCCGCTTTAGAGCCTCTTTGACGTCGATCGACCTGCGTTCAGAGGAGTCCATGTGAACGCAGGTCGATATGGTGCCGGGCCGGCATGAAAACGGGTGACCCCGGCCAGCCCCACACAGATCATGCGGCGGCACCCTGCGCCGGTGGCGTGCGGCCCGACACCGGCCTCTCGTCGACGCCCAGATGAACGAGGGCCGAGAACGCGCCGACGCCCACGCCGACCCACCAGACGACCGTGTAGTCGCCGTAGAGATCGTACATGCTGCCGCCGAGCCAGACCCCCAGAAAACCGCCGAGCTGATGGGAGAAGAACACCAGCCCGTAGAGCGTACCCATGTATTTCAGGCCGTAGATATGGGCCACCAGCCCGGATGTGAGAGGCACGGTCGCCAGCCACAACGTGCCCATGATCGCCGAAAAGATCAGCACCGATGCCGGTGTGATCGGCAAGGCGATGAAGATGGTGGCGACGATGGTCCGCGCGGTATAGATCCCCGCAAGCAGATAGCGCCGCGAATACTTCTGCCCCAGCCAGCCGGCGGCAAGCGTGCCCGCGACATTGGCAAGCCCGATCACGGCGATCGCCAGTGCGCCCAGGGCCGAAGTGGTGGTGATCCCCATGGCGGACAACACCCCGTTATGGGCGATGGGACCGCATATCTCGGCGATGAAGGCCGGAAAATGCGCGGTGATGAATGCGAGCTGATAGCCGCAGGAGAAGAACCCCAGAAAGATCAGCGCATAACTCGGATCCGCGAAAGCCCTCTTCAGTGCCGCACCGATGGGTTCCGGTGCGCCGCTGTTTGGCGCGGCCGGGCTGCGCAGCATCGGCAGCAGCAGCAGAACAGCAAGAATGCAGACCGCAAAGACGATGAAGACGGATTGCCACGGCATGATCCGCATCAGCATGTCGGCCGCGACCGGACCGACGACCTGACCGGCCGACCCCGCCGCCGTGCCGATGCCCAGGGCGATGGAGCGGTTCTCATCGCTCGCAGCGCGCCCGATGACCGACAGGATCACCCCGAAGCCGGTGCCGGCGATGCCGAACCCCACCAGCATCTCCAGCATCTGGTGCTGCGCCGGGGTGACGGCATAGGATGACAGCACCAGCCCCGCCGCATAGCAGAGCGCCCCGGCGATGACGGCTTTACGGTCGCCATACTTGTCGGCGATGGCGCCGAAGATCGGCGTTCCGATGCCCCAGAACAGGTTCTGAATGGCGATGGCGAAGGAAAACTCCGAGCGGAGCCAGCCGAATTCGGTCGCGATCGGAATCTGAAAAACGCCGAAGGACGCCCTGATCGCAAAACCGGCGAAAAGGATGACGCTCCCAGCGATCAATACCGGTGCGATGGTTCCTTGGCTCTTCGGCTTCATCCTGCGGTCCTCCGTTTTCAACCGATGCGACCACACGCGCGGGTTCGGGACCAACGCGGTTTCGGGGATCACGGGTTTCGTGTTTCGGGTCGCAGCGCGGAGGCAGCCCGATTGACAAGCCGGCGGCCGGTGCACAGGCTTCGGGCATTCACCTGAGGAGTTCCGACGAGAGTGGGATACGAGACGTCAGGCGCGATCACACCGAACGCCATCCCGCTTTAGCTGTGAGCGTTCGACAAACGCGGAAGTCGGCAGACGCGGGAGGTTTATGGTGATGGATTGGAACCTGGTTCTATTGATGGTGGGGATACATGCGTTGATGTTCCTGACCCCGGGTCCCGACAGCATCGTCGTGATCTCGCGGGCGACCTCTCAAGGGATACGGCACGCTCTTGCCGCGATACTTGGCATAGTCTCAGCGGGTTTTGTGCTTGTGCCTGCGATTGCGTTTGCAATGGATCTCGTGAACTCCCTGTCTCCCGCAATCTGGATGGCGGTCCGCGCCGCGGGCGCGGTCTATCTGATCTATATGGGCTATAGGATGCTGCGTGCGGCGTTCGCCTTGCGGGGAAAGCACGCTCCGGGAGCGGATAGAGCTTCAACGCCATCCCAGGAACCGCTTTTGGCTGCCTACATTCAAGGACTGCTCACCACTCTTGGAAACCCGAAGATTATCGTTTTGCTTACATCGTTTCTTCCCCAATTCGTTGCGGTCGAAATGGGCAATATCAGCACCCAGATCCTGGTCCTTGGGTTTTTCCTGTATCTGAACGGCCTGGTCTGTCTGGTGATCCTCGCATCGGGTGCCATCACCATCAAAACCCAGATAGTCAGGCGCTTCGGATCGAAAGGACTGTCTTTCTGGGGTGGCAACGTGGCGGGAGGGACGATGCTTGGCGTCGGGGCGTGGATGCTCATAGCGCCCGCCCGGTTCCTGCTCGGTACACGCAGCACTTAGAGTCGGTTTCGAAAGTCATGACGAGCGGGCCAATCGTCGAATGAGGATCATTGCGGATGCGGCATAGAGGAATGCTGCGGCGGAATTGACGCT
>JANQKE010000002.1 GCA_028281265.1 Alphaproteobacteria bacterium
CCCGGTAGAACCGCTCGGTCAGCCGGGGCAGATGCTCCTTGGCGATCCCGTCCCCCTGTTCGGTGGCGCGCAACGTGATGCCGCCCTGCCGGTCGCCGCCGGGGCCCCCTTCCGACAGCCCCGCCAGGATCCGGGTGCCGTCGCGGCCGTAGTTGATGGCGTTGTCGATCAGGTTCTGCACGACCCGGGTCAGTTGCTCCCCGTCCCCGGTGATCCGCGGCAGATCGGCCGAGATCGTCGGTTCGATCGCCATGCCGCGCCGTTTGGCCTTGTGGTCCAGCGAGCGCACCACCGACGCGACCACGCTGCCCAGATCGACCGTGTCGACGGGCGGCGTATGCTCGTCGAGTTCGATGCGGGACAGGGACAACAGGTCGCTGACCAGACGGCTCATCCGGTTGGCCTGTTCGGCCATGATACCCAGGAACTTGTCGCGGGCCTCGGCATCGTCCCGCGCCGGGCCGCGGATCGTCTCGATGAACCCAACCAGGGTGGACAGCGGCGTGCGCAGCTCATGGCTGGCATTGGCCACGAAGTCCGCCCGCATCTGCTCGGACCGCTTGCTCGCCGTGACATCGTGCAGGCTCAGCAGGGCGCCGGTATCGGCCCCCTCGTCCGCATCGGGACCGGTCCGGGCGACGTCGAAGGGCTGAATGCGAACCTCGTACACCCGTTCGACCGGGCCGGCCGGGCTGTAGGCAACGCTTCTGCCCTTCGCACCGGCAACCACTTCCTCCACCGCCTCCAGGATCGCCGGATGGCGCAGCCGCTCCGACAGATCGCGGTTCAGCGGCCAATCCCCGAACATCGCCTTGGCCGCCGGATTGAGGTCCCGCACCACCCGGTCGGAACCGACCGTGATGATCGGATCAGGCAGCGCCCGGATGATGGTCATGACCCGGGCCAACTCCTGGACCCGGGCGCGCTCGCGCTGGGTTGGCCGGTGGTACAGGGCGGCGATGGTCCCGACCAGCGCGCGGGTGAAGTCGGACCGTCCCCGCGGTGGCCGCGGCATCGGGGCCTGGCGATCCCCGGTGCGGTCGAACTGCACGAGCTGGTCGAGATAGCCCGCGACCGCCTTCGCCTCCCGCAGATAATAGGTGACCGGCAGGGCGACCAGGACGGCGATGGCGAACCAGGCCAGCAGGGCCGCCACCGGCGACAGGCCCGCCAGCCAAACGACCAGTCCGAGGACGATCGCCACCGGCCCGGCGAACAGCAGCCAGATCAGGATATGGTCGGTAGCGGTCAAGCTGGATCTCATCGGTCCCGGCCATTCGACGGCGGCAGGTCAGGCATCCCGCCGGTGCTCCGCCGGCGGCGGAGCCGGCTCCATGACCGGGTGCACCCCCGACGGCGGCATATCGGGGTCCGCCGGACCCGGGGCGCCGCCCGCCAACAGATCCACCCGGTAGTCCCCGAAAACGCTCTAGCAGCAATGTGTTGCAAAGACATGGCCAAGTACCGAGAAAATGACCGAGATCGTCACGGCCGGAACCGAGCGGCCGGCCGTTCAGGCTTGGTCGCGGCCGGTGTTGGAGACGGCCAAGCCCTGGGCGACATGCCGATGGCAGTAGGCGGCCAGGGCTTTGCGTCCACCCACCGGGTCCAGGCAGGCCGGGGGATGGAACGTCACGTCGACCGTCACCCGGCCCAGACCGAGGAACGTCCACAGATGCGGGCCCAAGGCCATGTCGCCGAACCAGGCGTAGCGTTGTCGCAGGAACCGGCCGATCGCCGCACCGTCGAGCCGGGTTGCCGCGACCGTCACCGGCTGCACGGTGACCCGGTCCGATCCGTCGTGCCCCAGCCCGGCCGGGATGGCCGCGGCGGCGGCGGCGAACAGCGCCGGCTTGAAGGCCAGCACCCGGCGGCCGTCGCCGCTGGTGCCCTCGGCAAACAGGATCAGGCTGTCGCCGGCCGATAGCCGGGCGGCCAGCGCATCGCCCTGACGGCGGGCGGTCGGGCCGTGGGAGCGGCGCTCGACGAACACCGTGCGCTGCAGCCTGGCCAGCCAGCCGAACAGGGGCCAGCCCGCCACCTCGCGCTTGGCGACGAAGCTGCCTTCGATCACGCTGCCCAGCACGGTGATGTCGAGGTAGCCGAGATGGTTGCAGACGAACAGCACCGGCCGGCCGGTCACCATTCGGCCGCGCACCCGGATGTCGAGGCCCAGCAGCCGGGCGCAGAAACGGTGGTACAGGCGCGGAAAGACCACCCGAAACCGGGGTGCGAGACCCAGCGCCAGCCACTGGACCGGCATCAGCGCGACGGTCGCCAGAAGATAGACCGTCAACCGCCCCACAGCCCGGAGCGGGCCGGCGGGTACCGTCCGGATCCTGCGGCGGTCGGCCGGAACGGCCGTCACACCGCGGCGGCCGGGATGCCGGACAGATGGCCTTCCTGTCGAAGATAGTGCCTGAGGTACCGGTTGGTGAGACAATCGGTCCGGATCACGATGCAGACGTCGGTGGTGTCGAACTGCGGGTCGATCACCGCGCCGTCCCCGACCCCGCCGCCCAGCCTCAGATATCCCTTGATCAGGGGCGGCAGACGCATCAGGGCACCCCGCCGGTCGATCGCGTCGACCGGCAGACGGTCCATGGCGGTGTAGCGTTCGGGCAGGGCGGCCGGTCGCCAGGGATCCGGCGCACGGTGGAAATGGTGCAGATAGGCAAGCGGTTCGGCCACCCGGTCGGGGTCGGTGCCAGCGATGCTGGCGCAGCCGAACATCAGCCCGACCTGCCGCTCGAACACATGGGCGGCGATCGCGCGCCACAGGAGGTGCATGGCCGTGCCGGTGCGGTAGGGCGCCAGCACGCACGACCGGCCCAGTTCCAGGATTTCGCCAGGGAACGCCAGGAGGCAGGCGATATCATACTCGTCGGCCGAGTAGAACCGGCCGATCCGCGCCGCGCCGCCGCGCCGCATCAGCCGGTAGGTGCCGACCACGCGGTCGCTGTCGCGACCATGGTCGATCACCAGCAGATGGTCGGCGACCGGATCGAAGGCATCGAAATCCCGCTCGGCGTGCCGCATCGCAGCGGTCGGACGGGCGGTCATCTCCCGGTAGAAGACCGCATAGCGCAGCCGTTGTGCGGCTGCCACCTCGGCTTCGTCGACCGCCATCCGGACTTCGAGACTGCCCGCCCGCAGCGACCAGGGGCGGCCGGTCTTCCGGATCGTGGTCTCAGCGGCCCGCCGCAGGATCGACTCGCCCGCGTGAGGACCGTGCAGGACCGTCGCCGTTTCGCCGGCCGGAGACGCATGCGCGACGGACTGTCGATGGGAGGAAGGCGAAGGACCCGGCATCGTTCTCATGAGCACCCGCGGCCCGACCGGTCGCGGAGATCCTGGCCCATGCCAGATACGTCCCCGCCGGTGCCGCTTTTTCGGTCACTCAAAGGTAGAGATTGGGTCCGGTCGGGGCAAGCGCGGGTGAGCGCGTCCCGACGGTCGATGAGCGGTCCAGCCGATGCGGAACCGCACCCGGGTTGTTCCCGGCTAGCGCATCCTGGGTCCGAACGGACGCAGATAAGAGGCCCCCCTCTTCGAAGTCTATCGACCGGCGTTCGGATGAGCCCATCTGAACGCCGGTCGATCTAGAACATTTCCCAGCGTTCGAGACGTCAAGGGTGAACCGCGACGCAGGGCCGCTTCGCCGCCCTTGGCGTCTCGAACACCGGGAAAAGACGGGCCTCCGAGAATGCGTAAGCTGGGTAGAGCGTCGCGAAACTCAGCCTGGTACGAGCGCCGTGCCGGGCTTCGCCACGCTCTACTCAGCCTACTTTGGGCCGACGAAACATCTGACGTACCCGCCCGGGCGATCGCGTCGGGCGACACCGTGTTGAAGGACCGCATCGGGGCCAACGCCTCCGGCCCCTCATTCCCGGCGAAGTCGGCAGGCGCTCCGCTTCTCCTGAAGGCCGGGCCGCTACGGGTCAGGACCGGCGCGCCCGGGTACCCAGACCGATTTCCTTGGCCAGCTTGCTGCGCTGCTTGGCATAGTTCGGTGCTACCATCGGGTAGTCCGGCGCCAAACCCCAGCGCTCCCGATATTCCTCGGGTGTCATGTTGTATGCGGTCTTCAGGTGACGCTTGAGCATCTTAAGCTTCTTGCCGTCCTCCAGACACACGATGTAGTCAGGTTGGATCGACTTCTTGATCGGGACCGCCGGCGTCGGACGCTCGGGTTCCGGCTTCGCCTCTTCGCCGACCGAGGAAAGCGTCTTGTATACCTGTTCGATCAATTGCGGCAGATCGTTCACCGCCACGGTATTGTTGCTGACATGGGCCGCGACGATTTGGGTCGTCAGGCCGAGCAGCTCATTTCCTTGCGACTCTTCGCTCATTTCCCCAACTCCAAAGAAAAGGTGAATCGCTGTATACGCATGCGAACTAGGGTTGGCAATGACAATCGTTTTCCCCGGACAAGAGAAATGATCAAACCAGCAAAGGTTGCCTCGCATTTCCTGGATATCAGTCAAGAGGTTTGCCCGCTGACGTTTGTCAGAACGAAGCTGCTTATTGAGCGGATGCAGCCCGGTGAAGTGGCGGAAATCCGTCTGTCCGGCGGGGAACCGCTCGACAACGTGCCACGCGCGGCACGTGAAGAAGGTCACACGGTGACCGGCCCACAAGCCGAAGACAATGAGGATGGCGAGACCAGCTACCTCTTGTGGATCGAGCGGGCCTGACCGGCGGCAGTCTTGCACATTACCAGGGCATCGATGGGGGTTCCTGCCTGGGTGTAGTAGTTCCGGCGCCGCCCCGATTCGGCGAAACCCGCAGCCCGATACAGGGCGATCGCGGCGGCGTTCGACTCCGCCACCTCCAGGAAGATCTCCACCGGTCCGGCGGGGGAAACCGCCCACTCCGCCGCGCCGAGCAGCCGAACGGCCAGGCCCTGACGCCGCGCACCGGGGCGCACCGCCAAGGTGAGGATATCGGCCTGTCCGGCGAGCACCCGGACCATCAGCGTCGCGTCGGGGCGGCCGTCGGGATCCACGGCCAGCCAGGCCAGCGTGCCGGGTACCGCGAACAGGGCCGCTACCGAGTCGGCCGACCAGGGATCGGCGAAGCAATCGGCATGCACGTCGGCGATCACCGCGGCGGCCGGCCGGCCGGCCGGGATCAGGCGATGACGCTCCCCGCTCACACGATCGCCCGGGCGGGTCCCGCGGGCACCGCGTCGGGCGGCCGGATGTAGAGCGGCGCCGGCGGGTCGTCGGACACCGGTGCGGTGCGGGACGCCGCGAGCCGTGCGACCGTGGCACCATCGATCGACCAGCCCAGCCCGGTCGGATCGTCGGCGGCCCGCGCCGGGCATCCCGCCCGGGCCAGCGCTTCGAGGACCGCGTCGGCAGCCGTACCGGCCACGCTCACCGGCGGCGCCCCACCCGGACGCGACGGCGGGATCCGCTCGACGACCGCCCGGGGTTCCGCCCAGAAGGGGCGGCCGATGCCCGCGCCCGAGTCGAACCGCAGGAACGGGGCGCTGCGCCGGCTGTCGACCGCCAAGAGGCGCGGCATCTCGGGCACCCGCGCCGCCAAGACGTCGAAGGCGGACACCCCGACGGCCAGCCGGCCCGCCGCCAGCATCCAGCCAGCGACCGCGGCAAGGCCGATCCGGATCCCGGTGAAGCTGCCGGGTCCGACGACCACCGCGAAGCGCTCGACATCGTCGAAGCCGGCGCCAGCCGCCTGCAGGACCTCAACGGCCATCGGCACCAGCCGTTCGGCGTGCAGGCGGGCCCCTTCCGCCACCGCATCGGCGAGGACCGTACCCGTTTCCCCCGGCCGACCGCGCCACAAGGTGACGCCGCAGCGCTCAGCACTGGTATCAATCGCCAGGATCGTCCGGTGGACCGGGGTCATCGGCACCTGCCGCGAGCCAGCACGGGGTCAGAGGATCTGGCAGACATCGTCGAACGCCGGCCGGGGAGACCGCGGAAACAACTGGCCCGCGTCACCATAGCCGATATTGCACAGGAAATTGGCTTCCCACTTGCCGTCGGCAAAGAACAGTCGGTTCACCATGTCCTTGTCGAAACCCGACATCGGCCCGCAATCGAGCCCCAATGCCCGGGCGGCCAGCATGAAATAGGCCGCCTGGAGCGTCCCGTTGCGGAAGGCCGTCTCCCGGATCACGTCAGGCTTGCCGGCGAACCAGGACCGAGCATCGGGATTGTGCGGGAACAGCGTGTGCAGGTGCTCGTAGAATTCCAGGTCGTGGGCGAAGATGGCGGTTGCCGGGGCCGCCATGGTCTTGTCCCGGTTGCCGCCCGACAGCGCGGGCCCGAGCTTCTCCTTGGCCTCGGGGCTGACGATGATCAGCACCCGCAGCGGCGACGTGTTGGCCGAGGTCGGCCCCATCTTGGCGAGTTCGTGGATCGCCCGCAGCAGCGTCTCGCCGACCGGCTTGTCCTGCCAGGCGTTGTGCGTGCGGGCGTGACGAAAAACCAGATCCAAGCCGGCATCGTTGAGCACGGGTCGGTCCTCGGGCGTTTGCGGGTGTGGTCGAACACGACGGTGCTCGGACCCAGCACACCTGGGACCCGATCGGCCCGCCGAACTGAAGAGGGGGTGCAGACGCCGGCCGCCGTCGCGATCGCCGGCGCAGCCCGGATCACATCACCGGGCGGACTTCCTGCACCTCGGGGATGTAGTGGCGCAGCATGTTCTCGATGCCGGCCTTGAGCGTCATGGTCGAACTCGGGCAGCCCGAACACGAGCCCTGCATGGTCAGGTAGACCACACCATCGTCGAACTTGTGGAAGACGATGTCGCCGCCGTCCATGGCGACGGCCGGGCGCACACGGGTGTCCAGCAGTTCCTTGATCTGCACGACGATCTCGTCGTCATCCCCGGCCCCGGCACCGCCCGCCGCCTCATCGGCGCCTTCCAGCAGGATCGGCCGGCCGGCGGCGAAATGCTCCATGATCACCCCCAGGATCGAGGGCTTGAGCAGATACCAGTCCTTGTCCTCGGCCTTGGCCACGGTCACGAAGTCACCGCCGAAGAACACCCCGGTCACGCCGTCGATGCCGAACAGCCGCTCGGCCAGCGGCGAGCGGGCCGCCTCCTCGGCGCTGGTGAAGTTGGCCGTCCCGGTCTCCAGCACGTCCCGGCCGGGCAGGAACTTCAACGTGGCCGGGTTGGGGGTCTGTTCGGTCTGGATGAACATCGGAAACCATCTCCATCGATCAGCGGGCGCGACTCGGGACCGGCCGAACGGCCCGATGCCGGCCCGCAAGGGGGCCGCTGTCATGTCGGCCGCGGCAACCCGGCACATAGTTGACTACCAAGATGGGGTTTTTCCGAGCACCGATCAAGCCAAGAACAGCGCCATCGCGGCGATCCGCCGACAACCCGCCCGCAACAGCGCTGCAAAACCACAGTAGCGAATCAGGAAATCGCATCGATATCCGCGTCGCTCAACCGGCCGGGGATGATCGTTACCGGCAGCCTCAAAGAGCCAAGACGGCGGCTGGTCAGGTCCCGGATCAAGGGTCCCGGATCGCCCCCCTCGGCCGAGGCCGCCAGGACCAGGACCGAAACCGCCGGCTCGGTGGCCAGCAGGGCGAGCAGTTCCTCGACCGGATAGCCTTCCCGGATATGCAGGACCGGCAGCCGGCCGGTGATCGCCTGGACCTCCTCGCCGACCGCCCGCAGCCGGCTCTCGGCCTCCTCCCAGCGTTCCTCGCGCATCGCCTGCTCCACGGCGATCCAGTGCTGGAAATCGACCGGGTCGGTGGTGGTGAACAGGGCCACCCGCCCTCCGGTCCGCTGCGCCCGGCGGCAGGCGAAGCGCAAGGCCGCCCGCCATTCGCGGCTCTCGTCGACGACGACCAGGAACACCCGCTCGCTGTCGCCCACGGGTGTGGCCTCCGATGCTGGGGGCGGGTTCTCCGTCACGGCGGCTTTGTCGACCTCCTGCACTCCGCGGACGATAGGACGGGGAAGGCCCCGCAGTGTAGACCAGTTTACGCCGTCACGCCCGGCGGAACACCAGACTGCTCAGCCAGCCGGCGAGCACCGCGATCACCACGCAGGCGATGCCATAGGCCACCGCATGCCGGCGGGAGAACAGGAACAACTCGTTCATGAAGCCCGACTTGCTGACCAGAAGCGGCGTCGTCTGAGCCGCGACGACCGCCCCGTCGGCGATCAGGTAGACCGCGATGGTGTACGCCCCGGTCGGCAAAGTCGACGGAAACGCGATCGTCGTCCGGAACAGGCTCGATCCCAGGAACTGCACAACCCCCGGTCGTTGACCGTAGAGACCGTCCTTCTGCATCTGCCGGACCAGGGCGGCGCGGAACGCCGCCGCCGTTTCCGGGTCGACGGCGGGATCGGCCGGGCGCAGCGCAAGGCTCGCCACGCCGAGCCGATGCCGCTCCCGCATCACGGGGGGGCCGAGGCTGGCCAGCTCCGCGCTCGCCGCCGCCGCATAGAAACTCGGCACGTCGTCGAACCGGATCGCTTCCCGGTTCATCCAGATGCCGCCCACCGGTTCCTGCCGGCGGACCAGAATGCTGCGGTCCGGCCCGGCGACGGTCACGACGACGTCGCCGGGCTGCCCGATGGCACCGAACAGGACGACCTCGTCGCCGGTGAAATCGGCCTCGATCGCGATGACGTGGTCGGAGAGATCCGCGATCAGCGGTTGCGCGGCAGCGCGCTGCCCCAGGCTGCCGAGGGCCGTCAGGATCAAGGCGATCAGTCCCAACACCGGTGTGCGCATCGCTCTACCGTTCCACCAGGGTCAGGCTGAACGGGTCCGCCGGCGGCAGGACCAGCTGGATCAGCAGCACCAGACCGACCGCCAGCACCAGGATCGCCAGCGACAGCCGCCCGATCTCCGGCGACAGGTGGCCGGCGATCCGGGTGCCCCATTGCGCCCCGAACACCCCTCCCAGCAGCAGCAGCAGCGCCAGGGCGAAATCTACGGTGTGGTTCACGGTGGCGTGCAGCAAGGTCGCGATCGCGGTCGAGAAGATGATCTGGAACAGCGAGGTGCCGGGCACCAGCTTGGCCGGCATGCCGATCAGATAGATCATCGCCGGGACCAGAAAGAAGCCGCCGCCGATCCCCATGATCGCCACCAGCACGCCGCCCAGAAAGCCGATCCCCAACGGCAGGAGCGCGCTCATGTACAGACCCGAGCGGGGAAACCGCATCCGGAACGGCAGGTGGTGCAGCCAGCTATGATGATGCCGCCTGGGCGGTCGGGCCGACGGCCGGTAGCGGCGGCGGAGCGCCCGGGTCGCCTCGATCAGCATCAGCCCGCCGATCACGCCGAGGAACAGCACATAGGACAGTGAAATCACCAGGTCGATCTGGCCCAGCCGCTTGAGCAGGCTGAACAGCCAGACGCCGATCACCGTGCCCAGCGCACTGCCGGTCAGCATGACCAGGCCCAAGGTGAAATCGACATTGCGCCGACGCCAATGCGCCAGCACACCGGACACCGACGCCGCGACCAGCTGGTTGGCCTGGGTGCCGACCGCGATCGCCGGCGGGATGCCGACGAAGATCAGCAGCGGCGTCATCAGGAACCCGCCGCCGACGCCGAAGATGCCGGACAGCACACCCACCGCCGCCCCCATCAGCAGGATCAGGGGGAGGCTGACCGACAACTCGGCGATCGGCAGGTAGAGTTGCAGCATCAGGCTGGGGGCGTGCGTCCCCCACAGTCAGGCGGAGCGGGCTAGAGCAAGATGACATGAGGGTGAGGCACCCTCATGTCATCTTGCTCTCCGAGGTTATGGTAAGAACGGGATTCAGACGTCATGTGCGATCGCGGACGCGATCGCACCTAACCCCATCCCGCTCCAGATGTGATCTCTCGATAGGTTGTCCATTCGGCCTGGACCGAGGAAGCTGATGTTGCTGACACATCCGTTTCCAAGGAGAGCCGAATGGACATCCATAAGAATGCACACCTGACGCCGCACAGTCGAGCCGAGTTGGTGCGACGCGTGCTTGCGGACGGGCAGACCCCGAAGGCCGTGGCCACGGCCCCCGGGCTCTGACGGGCGGGTTGGCGCGGCCGACCGCATCGCCTATCCCCCTATCGTACCGCGCGAAGCCGCCATCGGATTCTCCCCATGCCCAAACCGTCCTTCGGTGCCGCCAAGCCCGGCCGGAGCGGCCTGGAAACCGCCGTCGCCGCCCATCAGGAGCAACGGCTGGAAGAGGCCGAGCGGCTCTACCGCACCCATCTGATGGCCGAACCGAACGATCATGCCGCCCATAACCTGCTGGGCAGCGTGCTGTTCCAGACCGGACGGCCACGCGCGGGGCTGGCCGCGATCGGCCGCGCCCGGGACCTCAAGGACGACTTCGCACCCTATCTGGTCAACGCCGCGATGTGTCATCTCAGTCTGGGGGAGACCGATCGTGCGCGGGGATTGATCGACCGGGCGGCCCCCCTCGATCCCAAGAGCTGGGACGTCAAGGCCGCACGGCTGATCGCGGCCATCGACGGTGGCGAGCACGAACTGGCCGAAGAGCTGCGCGCGGCTTTCGCAGCCGGCGGGACCGATGCGGCCAAGGCGCTGGCCCTGACTTTTATGGCGGCGGGCCGCCGGGACGACGCGATCGCGGCCGCGGCAGCCTTCAGCGCCCAGGCACCGCGGGACCCGATGGCCCGGGACCTGGTCAACCGCCTGTCCTCGACCCAGCAACTGTCCTGGCATCTGCAGATGGTGCGGGACGACGCCCGCAACTGGGCCTACCGGACGGCGATCGAGGCCATGGTCGGCCCCGACGACGAGGTGGTGGAGATCGGTGCGGGCAGCGGGCTCCTAGCGCTGATGGCTGCCCGTGCCGGAGCGAAATCGGTCACGACCCTGGAGATGGAGCCGGTGCTCGCCGCGGCGGCCCGCCGGTCGGTGGCCGACAACGGCTTCGCCGACCGGGTCAGAGTGATCAACACCGTGTCGACAGAGGCCAAGCTGGGCCAGGAGATCAAGAACAGGGCCACCGTGCTGATCGCCGAGATGTTCGACAGCCTGCTGATCGGCGAGGATGCGTTGCACACCCTGACGGATGCGAAGCTGCGGTTGTGCCGGCGCGACGCCCGGGTGATCCCGGCCCGGGCCCGGCTCTACGGCCGGCTGGTGGAACATGACCGGGTGGTTGCCGGCGGGCCGCTCGACCGGCCGGTCGAAGGGTTCGATCTGTCCGCCCTGAACACGCTGTCGACCGGTCTCGCCCAGCAGGTCCGTTCCGACCGCGGGACCGGCCGGCCGCTGACCGACCCGGCCCTGCTGTTCTCCTTCGATTTCGGCGCGCCGGTGCCGCTGACCGGGTCGGTCGCGCTGGACCTGCCGGTTCTGCAGGCCGGGCGGGCCGACGCCGTGCAATGCTGGTTCGAGTTGGACCTGAGCGCCGGCGTCACCTTCTCCACCCACCCCGACACCTACGACAATCATTGGTGGGAGCCGTTTCTGCGCCTGGACGGCCGGCCGACGGTCCAGGCAGGGGAGACGGTCCCCCTCACCATCGACTATGCCCGTACGGTCGTCCGGGCACGGCTGATCTAGAGCATCCTGCGTCCTAACGGACGCAGGATGCTCTAGATCTTTGAAATAGATCAACTTATCTGCGTTCAGATGAGTCTATCTGAACGCAGGTTGATCTAGAGCGTTTTCAGGGAATACCGGATCGGGGCTTCCTCCAGACGTTGGGGACGTCCGGGGCGGCGAAGCCACCGGGCCGAGGGTCACTCTTGACGTCTCGAACGCCCGGCAAAGACGGACCCGCAAGAGCGTCAGGGAAGATGGGGAGAAAGCGGGTTACGAGCCTCCGCTACCAGGCCTGGACCGCGAGGATGTCGGTCTGCGGGTCCTTCAGGCAGCGCTCGGCGACACTGCCCAGCAGCGCGTGGGAGGCGCCGGCCCGGCCATGGGTCCCGACCACCAGGAGATCCGGTGCCCAATCCGCGACTTCCTGGCCGATCACCGGGATCACCCCGCCGATCCTGAGCGCGCAGTCGACCCGGCCGTCGCCGACGGTCGCCCGCACCAGCGTGTCGAGCTGCTCCAGGATCTCGGTCGACAGCCCCTGGGCACGGTCGAGCGCGGCCGTCCCGGCTTGGGACAGGAACGGCAGGTCGTAGGCATGCACGGCCCGCACCTCCGCATCGGGGGCGAGGTCGGCGGCGAAGCGCAGCGCCCGCCGGGAATAGACCGAGAAGTCG
Organism: Alphaproteobacteria bacterium; assembly: GCA_028281265.1. Lineage (GTDB taxonomy): Bacteria > Pseudomonadota > Alphaproteobacteria > DSM-16000 > Inquilinaceae > JANQKE01. The sequence goes on from JANQKE010000002.1 coordinate 12,209, forward strand.
ACCGCGACCAGCACCCGCCGATAGGGCCCGGCGACCGGGTTCTTGACCACCAGGACCGGCCGGTCACCCCGGCGCAGGACACGTTCCACGGTCGTCCCGATGAACAGATCGAGGACCGGCCGCTCCCGATGGGTGCCGAGCAGGATCATGTCGGCCGGCCAGGCCGCGGCATGATCGACGATCGTCACATGGTCGGCCCCGGCCTCGACCCGGATCGTCACCGCGGCGGAGCCGTCGTCGCGGGTCACCGCCGTGCGGAGCAGATCGTCGGTCTCCGCGATGCGGCGATCGCGGATCCCCATCGGCAGATCCTCGTCGACCACCGACAGGATGCGCACCGCCGCGCCGAACCGGTCGGCGATCTCCAGCGCCCGGTCGACCGCCCGGCCGGCCCGCGGGCGGAGATCGCTGCCGACCAGCAGCCGGGCGATCATACCGCAAGCTCCCGCTGATCCTGCGGATCGATCATCGACACCCGTGGCACGGCCGGTTCGGTCTCGGCCATCACCTCGACGGCATACAGCGCCGCATCCCGGTAGGGCCGCAACACCAGGTCCGCGCCGACCGAGGCGAGCGCGTCCTCCCCGTTGTCCCGCTGGCTGGCGACCGCCACCCGGCCGCGATAGCCCGCCTCCTTCAGCGCGTCGACCAGGGTCCTGCGCGGATCGGAATGGGTGATGCCGATATCGTGGTCGGGCACCGCACAGATGACCCAGCGCGCCTGGTCGAGCGGCAGATGGCCGATCAGTTCCGCATCGGTGACGTCACCGTACAGCACCGGCAGCCCTTCGTCCCGCCAGCGCTCCACGGCCGTGGGGTTGAAGTCGATGCCGAGGACCCGGTGCCCCTGGTCGCGCAGCAGCCGCGCGATCGTACCGCCATAGCGGCCCAGGCCGAAGACGATCATCTCCGCCCCCGGCGGGGCCTCGGGCGGGGCCTGCTCCGCTTTCGCGCGGCCCCGGTCGCCGCGGCCGATCAGCGGCTCCATCCGCTGCCAGATCTGGTGGCTGTACAGGATCATGTAGGTGGACAGGGCGATGGTGATCAGCCCGACCAGGGTGACCAGGCCCATCGCATCGGGGGCGAGGTGGCCCAGCGACACCCCCACCGCGATGAAGATCAGCGAGAACTCGCTGATCTGCGCCACCGTGAGCCCGGCCAGGAAGCCGGTGCGGCGGCGATAGCCCATCGCCATCATGATCAACAGCACGATCAGCGGATTGCCGACCAGCACGAACACCGACAGGATCAACGCCGGAACAAGCTGCTGGCCCAGGATCCCGACATCGAGGCTGGCCCCCAGCGCAATGAAGAAGAACAGCAGCAGGAAGTCCCGCAGGCTCGACAGCCGTGCGGCCAGAGCCTCCCGGAACGGGGTGGAGGCAAGCGACACCCCGGCCAGAAGCCCGCCCATCTCCTTGCTCAGGCCCAGATAGTCGGCGACGGCGGCCAGCAGCGCCGCCCAGCCGATGGCGAAGCAGACCAGGAGCTCCGGGCTCCTCGCCAAGCTGCCGACCAAACGGTTGGCGCCGTACCTTATGAACAGGGCGACCAGGCCGACCATCACCAGTCCCGAGGCGATGACCCGCAGGATGTCGGTCCAACCGCCTTCGGCCGCAGCACCGACGCCGATCGCCGACAGCACCACCATCGCCAGCACCACGACGATGTCCTGGACGATCAGGAACCCCAGCGCGATGCGGCCGTGCAGGCTGTCGATCTCCCGCTTGTCGGACAGCAGCTTGACGATGATGATCGTGCTGGAGAACGTCAGGGCCACCGCGACGTAGACCGAGGTGACGACGTCCAGGCCGAGGGCCAGACAGATCAGGAACCCGGCCCCGGCGGTGAACCCGACCTGACCCAGGCCCGTGGTGACCGCCACCGCACCCAGGTTGCGGATCAGCTTCACATCGAGCTTGAGGCCGACCAGGAACAACAACACCGCGATGCCGAGGCTAGCCAACAGGTCGAGATACTCGTTGGTCCGGGCGATGCCGAGCAGCGACGGGCCGGCCAGCACCCCGGCGGCGATGAAGCTGACGATCAGCGGCTGGCGGAGCGCCTGGCCGATGGCGCCGATCAGGGCCGCCAGCGCCAGCAGCAGCGCGATCTCGTAGAATACCGACTGGGCGATGAGCTGGTCGATCATGGTCCGTCACCCCTCCGTCGCTTGGCGGTTGAGGGCCGCTGACCGGGCGGGGCGCTCGAACCAGCGCCGCCGGACTTGCCGTTCGAGCTCGAGGATCAGCAGCACGCCCACACCGACCGACAGGATCTGGGCGACCTGCAACCCCGACAGCGGCCGCGTGTCGAAGAACGCTTCCATCGCCGGCAGATAGGTGAAGACCCCCTGCAGTACCAGTACGGTCGCGATGGCGATCGCCACCGCCGGGGTGACCAGCGCCTTCAAGCCCGCCGTCAGCCCGCCGCGGATCGCCAGCAGGTAGAAGATCTCCATCACCACCAAGGTGTTGACGGCGATGGTGCGGGCTTCTTCCACGCTGGCGCCTTGCGCCTGCGCCAGGGTGAACTTGCCGAAGATGCCGATCGAAAACAGGACCGACACGAACACGACCCGCCAAGCGACGAATTTGCTCAACAACCCCTGCCCGGGCCGCCGGGGCGGGCGCTGCATCACGCCCTTGGCGGCCGGATCGAACGCCAGGGCCATCGCCAGGGCGACCGAGCTGACCATGTTCACCCACAGGATCTGCAGCGGCGTGATCGGCAGCGTGAGCGCGAACAGGATCGCCACGATCAGGCTCATCGCCTCCCCGCCATTGACCGGCAGCAGGAACGACACGGCCTTGCTGAGATTGTCGTAGACCGTGCGGCCGGCCTTCACGGCCTGGGCGATGGTGGCGAAATTGTCGTCGGCCAGGACCATGTCGGCGGCTTCCTTGGCGGCCTCGCTGCCGCCATGGCCCATACCGATGCCGATATCCGCGCGCTTGAGGGCCGGGGCGTCGTTGACGCCGTCGCCGGTCATCGCCACCACCTGGCCGCGCGCCTGCAGGGCGGTGACCAGCCGCAGCTTGTCCTCGGGGCTGGTGCGGGCGAAGACGTCGACCTCGATCACCTGGCGGCGCAGATGGACGTCGTCCATGGCAGCCAGATCGGCACCGGTCAGCACCCGGCTCGGCCGGGCGAGGCCGAGCTGTCGGGCGATCGCCGCGGCCGTGCCGGCGTGGTCGCCGGTGATCATCTTCACATCGATCCCGGCCGCCCGGCAATCCGCGACCGCCGCGATGGCTTCGGGACGCGGCGGATCGATCAGCCCGACCAACCCCAGCAGATGCAGTCCGCGATCGGCAATGGCGCCGATCGGCGCGGTCTCCGCCGGGGCGACCGGGTGGATCGCGATCGCCAGCACCCGCTGGCCGGCATGGGCGATGCGCTCGGCCCGTTCGTGCCAAGCCTCGGCGTCGAACCCACGGTCGCCGTCGACCCCGACGGCGGTGACGCGACCCAACACCACCTCCGGTGCGCCCTTGACGACGACCCAGCCCGGGCCGCCGTCGGCGGGCTGGTTCCGGGTCGCCATCCAGCGATGGGCGCTGTCGAAGGGCAAGAGATCGGTTCGGGGCCACGCATGGCGGTCGGCCGCGACCTTGCGGCCGGCCTTGACCCCGAGCACGGTCAGGGCGCCTTCCATCGGATCGCCGGACACCTCCCAGCCATCATCGGCAGCGGGGTGGAGATCGGCATCGTTGCACAACAGTCCGGCCCGTGCGAGCGCCTGAAGGTGTCGATCCGCGGCCGGATCGACCGGTGTGCGGTCGGCATCCAGGAACCGTCCTTCGGGCCGGTAGCCGGTGCCGTCGACCCGCAGCAGCCGGTCCGGCAAGGCCACGGCGGCGACCATCATCTGGTTGCAGGTCAGCGTGCCGGTCTTGTCCGAGCAGATCGTGGTCACCGCACCCAGGGTTTCGATGACCGGCAGCCGGCGGACGATCGCATGGCGGCGGGCCATGGCCTGCACCCCGATCGCCAGGGTGACCGACAGGATCGCCGGCAATCCTTCCGGGATCGCGGCGACCGACAGGCCGACCACGGCCATGAACGCCTCGGCGAAGGGCTGGTCGCGCAGCAGCACGCCGATCGCCAACACCGCGGCCGCCACGCCGAGGATCACCCCGGTCAGCGATTTCGCGAACCGGTCCATCTGGGCGATCAGCGGCGTGGTCAGCGTCTCGACCGTGCTGAGCATGGTGCCGATGCGGCCGATCTCGGTGGCGGGCCCGGTCGCGGTGACCAGTGCCCGGGCATGCCCGGTGGCCACCAGGGTGCCGCTGAACACCATGGACGTGCGGTCGCCGATCCCCGCATCGGCCGGCACCGGGTCGGTCGCCTTGGTGACCGGTACGCTCTCGCCGGTCAGGGCGGCTTCCTGGACCATCAGACCATGGGCGGTCAGCAGCCGCGCGTCGGCCGGCACCTTGTCCCCGGCTTCGAGCAGGATGACGTCGCCGGGCACGACATCTTCGCCCGGCACGGTCTGGCGTTTGCCGTCGCGCAAGACGGTGGCCCGCGGAGCCAGCATGCCGCGTAGCGCGGCCAGGGCCCGTTCGGCCTTGCCTTCCTGCACGAAGCCGATGACGGCGTTCACCACCACCACGGCCAGGATCACCTGGGTGTCGATCCAATGCCCGAGCGCGGCCGTGACGATCGCCGCACCGATCAGCACCAGCACCAGCAGGTTCCGGAACTGCGCCAGGAACCGGATGACCGGGCCGCGGCCCTTGGGTTCGGGCAGCCGGTTGGGGCCGACGGTGGCCAGGCGATCGTCCGCGGCCGCCCCCGTCAGGCCGGCGGCCGACGCGGCCAACCGGTCCAGCACGGCATCCAGGCCCAGCGCGTGCGGCGGGACGGCCGTCGGCTCGGCGGCGTCGGCGCGTCGGCCGGTTGACGCCGATGGAACGGGTTCGGGGGCGGTGCTCATGGTCGTCGGTGTCCGTCACCGGCCGGCATCGGTGCTCGGCCGGGGGAAGGCGGGCGGGGAAAGCGGGTGACGGCGGGAGCGATCGGGGACGAGGAGAGAGTGGTCGCTCCCGCCGGCTAGATCAACCTGCGTTCAGATGGACTCATCTGAACGCAGATAAGTTGATCTAGTTTAAAGAGTTAGAGCATCCTGCGTCCGTTAGGACGCAGGATGCTTGTCTTATGAGGATCGTGGTCGATTGGTGGAAGATGGACCTCCAGCGGTGAGAGGCCTCTCACCGCTGGAGGCGGGGTCGGACC
>JANQKE010000004.1 GCA_028281265.1 Alphaproteobacteria bacterium
CTGCGTCCGAACGGACGCAGATAAGATGCTCTAACTCTTTAAACTAGATCATCTTATCTGCGTTCAGATGAGTCCATCTGAACGCAGGATGATCTAGCAAGGGATGGCCATGCGTCTGCCGTTCATCGGATCGGCACCCGCCCGGACCGGCCGGGGATCGGACTCCGAGGCGCTGGAAGCGGACCTGGATGATCAGGCGATGCTGGCCGCGGGGCGGGGCGACCGCCGCGCCTTCGCCCGGCTGGTCGACCGGCATCTGGACCGGACCGTAGCGATCACGGCACGGGTGATCGGCCGCCGGGCCGAAGCGGAAGAGGTGACGCAGGAGGCGTTCCTGCGGCTGTGGAAGAAGGCGGAAGCGTGGCGTCCCGGCAAGGCCCGGGTCGGCACCTGGCTGACCCGGGTGGCGATCAACCTCGCCATCGACCGGACCCGGCGCGTGCGACCGGTCGACCTGGATCAGGCCGTCGAGGTGGCGGACCCGGCCGCCGGCGGCGAGGATCTCGTCGACGCCGCCCAGCGCGCGCAGGCGGTACGGGCCGCGGTCGCCCGGCTGCCGGATCGGCAGCGGGCGGCCTTGGCCCTGTTCTACGACCGGGAGATGTCGATGCAGCAAGCCGCCGAGACGATGCAGATTTCCGTCCGGGCGCTGGAGTCGCTCCTGGCCCGGGCGCGACGGACGCTCAAGGTGGCGTTGGACGATCTGGACCCAAAGCGGGATGACGTCAGGGGCGATCGCGCATGACGTTTGAATCTTACTCTGACTCTCACCTTGAAGAGCAGGATGACATGAGGGCGAGACACCCTCATGTCATCTTGCTCCAGGGGCTCTGACTTTCTGGAATCGATCGTCCTCCCGTGTTTTGACTGAAGCACTCACGACACGGGACGGCGATCTGGGGAAGGGGGACCATGACCGGCAGACCAGTCGGGTCGACCGACCGACCCGAACACCGACGCGCGGCGGACGATGCGATGCTGTCCGCCGCCCTCGACACCGCGTGGGCGGAGACCGCCGCGCCGGCATCGACCGGTCTGCGCGACACCGTCTTGCGGATCCCGCTCGCGCATCCGCGTCATGTGGTCACCGATGTGTCGGTTCGGGGGGTGCTGCGCGGCCTGCGGCTTGCGTGGGCGCCGATGGCGATGGCCGCGGCTTTGGGATTCGGGGTCGGCGTGACGGATCTGGTGCCGCTCGACCCCTCGGCGGACACCGCCGTCGCCATCGTCGAGAACGATCGATACATCACCGAAGGGGAACTCGAACTGCTGATGTTCGGCGGGGCCGTCTTCTTCGAGGAGGACGCGTCATGATCCTGTCCGGCCGGGCATCCGTGATCCTGATCGCGGTGCTGGTGATCTCCGTCAGCCTCAACCTGTTCGGCGCCGGCCTGATCGCCGGAGAGGTGTTCCAGCGGCGCGGGGCGCCGATGCCGCCACCCAACGGTGTCGCGCCGATCGCCGAGGGTTTCGTGCGGGCGACACTCGATGTGCCGCCGGAAGTGCGCTCGTATCTGCGGACGCATGTCGAACGGCGGACCGGTGCGATGATGGGCGAGCTTCGCGGGCTGAGGCAGTCCCGCCGGGCGGTCGCCCAGGCCTTGGCCGGCGAACCGTTCGATCGGCAAGCCCTGGAGGCCGCGTTCGTCCAGGTGCGCGCCACGACCGACCGCACCCAAGCGGTTCTGCACGACGCCCTGGCCGATGCGATCGAAGCCATGCCGGTGGAGGCGCGCCGTCGTTGGGCGGAGAGTTGGCAGAACCGGGAGGTGCGGCTCCCGCGCGGCGACGGACCGTCACCCCGGTCGCGGCCGGAGCCGCCGCCCCGGCCGTGATGCCGGCCAAGGCTCAAAGCCTCTTGACAGGCCGACGCGTTTCGGCGGCTAGTAGCGTATTCGATGTGCAGTACACCGGTACCTTCGGACGATCTGTGGACCCCATGACCTGCTGTATTCGGATGGTGAACCGACGACGACGCTGATCGGCCCGTTCCAGGGCCAGACGGTCGCGGAGCCGTGTCGTCGACAGGCTCTCACCCGGTTTCCCTTGGCGGTGGCGTCGCCCCCGCATCCGGACAAGCAGGTTCGATCCCGTGTATACGATCACTTCGCCGGTCCCCGGGGACGGGACCGCCATCACCGCGCTGCTCGACCGGGCGTTCGGCGTGGATCGCGCGCGCAGGATCTCGTACCGGCTGCGGGACGGCATTCCGGCCATACCGGCCCTGTCTCGGATCGCGCGGGATGCGTCGGGCCGGGTGGTCGGCTCGATCGCGTACACGCCCGTTGCGATCGGGCCCGCCGGGGATGAGGCTCTCCTGCTCGGCCCCCTGGCCGTGGATCCGACGCTGCGCGGCCACGGGATCGGTCGAACGCTGGTGGGCGCGACCCTCGCCTTGGCCCGCGCCTTGGGCTACCGGCGGGTCGTTCTGGTGGGCGATCCGGCCTATTACCGGCCCTTGGGGTTCGAACCGGCGGCCCGGTTCGGGATCACGGTCGAGGGCGAGTCCCCGGATCGGGTTCAGGCCATGGCGCTCGAGCCCGATGCGTTCGAGACCGTGACGGGCGCGGTGGGCCGCATCGACGACTTCCCGTCGCCGGCACGGCAAGCAACCGAAGCCTGCGGATAGCCCGGATTTTCTTGCTCAAAAATAGCTGTTTTCTACGCTTCTTGGTTGTGCTAAACCCGTGTTCGTCGCGCTGATGCGGCAACAATTAATTAAGGGGAAATGCTTAAATATTGCGCTACGTCGTTAGATGCGTTCTAACGCGGCGTATCAAGATATGAGGTCATGTGGTCGACATGATGTTTGGACCGACGCTTTCTCCCTTCGACCGCGGAGGCTCCCCGGAGGACGGCCCGCCGACGGGAAGCATGCGCGCCGAACCGGAGGCCAGCGCCTTCCGGTCGATCTTCGACCGGGCCGGTATCGGGGTCTTCCAGACCACGCCCGGCGGCCGGTTCCTGCGGGTCAACCAAGCCCTTGCCGACATGCTGGGTTTCACCGATCCCGAGGCGGTGATCGCGGCGGTCGACGATATCGCTCACCAGGTCTACGTCGATGCTTCCGTCCGGGAGGACTTCAAGCGACGCATGGCGGTCGCCGATACCGTCACCGGGATGGTCACGGAGTACCGGCGCCGCGACGGGGCCACCTTCTGGGTCAGCGAAACCGCCCAGGCCGTGCGCAATCCGGACGGCACGATTCACAGCTATATCGGCACGGCGGAGAACGTCACCGATCTGCTGCGGACCCGGGAGAAGCTCGACGAAGTGACGCGCGACTACCGCACCATCTTCGAGCACACCACCGAGGGGATCTACCGTTCCTCCCTGGACGGCCGGATGATCCGGGCGAACCCGGCACTGGTTCGATTGAACGGCTATGAGACCGAGGCAGAGCTGATCGAGGCGTGCAACGACATCGCCCGAGAATGGTATGTTGACCCCGGTCGCCGGGAGCAGTTCAAGACCATCCTGGCAGCCAACGGGCAGGTCACCGACTTCGTCTCGGAGATCTACCGCCACCGATCGCGCGAGCGGATCTGGATTTCCGAGAATGCCCGGGCCGTGCGGAACGATAAGGGCAGGCTGTTGTATTACGAAGGGACGGTCCGCGAGATCACCGAACAGGTGCGGCTGGTCAACCGGCTGCGCAGCGCTCTGGAGCGCGCCGAGCGGGCCAATGCCGCCAAGGCCGAGTTCCTGGCCAATATGAGCCATGAACTCCGCACGCCGCTGAACGCGATCATCGGGTTTGCCGACCTGATCCTGCATGAGCCGTTCGGGGCCTTGGGTGACCCGCGCTATCGCGAGTACATTGGCGACATCCAGTCCAGCGGCAGCCACCTGTTGCAGGTGATCCAGGAAATCCTGGACTACGCACGGATCGATTCCGGACGGGCGGAGTTGCAGGACGAGGATATCGACCTGGTCGAAATCGTCATCTCCGCGGTCCACATGCTGCGGGAACGGGCGCAACAGAAGGGCCTGCTCCTGGTCAGTGACTTGCCGGGGCGATCGCTGCCGATGATCGCCGATCCACGCAGGATCCGTCAGGTGCTGATCAACATGCTGGGCAATGCGCTCAAATTCACCGACAGCGGCTGGGTCGCGGTCCGGGTGGTCGAGCGTCCGGACGGATCGGTCATCGTCGATGTCGACGATACCGGTCCCGGCATCCCGATCGATCAGCGGCACAGGGTCTTCGAGCCGTTCCACCAATGCGTGCAGAGCAACAGCAAGGCCGAGGGGACCGGTCTCGGCTTGCCCCTGTCGCGCCAGTTCGCGGTGCTGCACGGCGGGAACCTCGAAGTGCTCGACCGACCGGGGGGCCAGGGCACCCGGGCCCGGCTGACCCTGCCGGCGAACCGGCGGCGCATGGAACTCCAGAGCCAGGCCGCCCAATAGACCAGGATGACATGAGGGTCAGGATGACATGAGGGTGACGCACCCTCATGTCTGACCGTGCTCTCGAAGGGGAAGCCCGCTCCGACCCGGTCGGGGCCGAGACGGCAGGTCCCGGGATCACGCCTCCGGAATCATTCAGCGGCCTGCGGCAGCCCCTTGGCCGTACCGACAGGCGGCAGGTCGATCGGCGTGATCGGCACCGGAGCCGGCGTGTCCCGGTCCCGGCGACCGCGGCCGAACAGGGCGTCGAGATCGGCCTTCATCTGCAATGCGCATGGGGTGACGACCAATGTCAGGATGGTCGCGAACCCCAGCCCCCAGACCACGGCGGTGGAGATCCCCACCCACCATTGGGTGGAGGGGGCACCGATCGACACATCTCGCGACAGGAAGTCGATATTCGTGCTCATCACCATGGGCATCAGCCCCAGCATGGTCGTCACCGTGGTCAGGAGCACCGGCCGCAGCCGCTGGGCGCCGGTGCGCAGGATCGCCTCCATCGGCGTGCGGGAGGTCCTTTTCAGACGGTCGAACGTATCGATCAGCACGATGTTGTTGTTCACCACGATGCCGGCCAGGGCGATCACCCCGATCCCGGTCATCACGATGCCGAACGGCTGCTGGGTGACCATCAAGCCGACGGTCACCCCGATCGTCGACATGATCACCGCCGATAGGATCAGGAAGGCCGAATAGAAGCTGTTGAACTGGGTGACCAGAATGATCGCCATGATGAACAGCGCCACGCCGAAGGCCTTGCCGAGGAACTCCTGCGCGGCGACCTGCTCCTCGTCTTCCCCGGCGAAGCCGTAAGCGACGCCCAGCGGCAGGCCGGCGGTCGGGATCCACTCCCGCAACTGCTGGACGATCGTGTCCGGCAACAATCCCGGTACGACATCGGCCTTGACCGTCATGATCCGCGTGCTGTCGGTGCGGTGAATGGCCGAGACCAGCGGCTCGGCGGACCGCTCGACGAAATTGGTGATCGGTACCGCACCGGCATTGGTGACCACGCGCACCGCGTCGAGTTGCTCGATCGAGCGCCACGCCTGGGGATAGCGGACCAGGATGTCGATCTCGTCATCCGTATCGTCGGGACGGTAGGTGCCGATCTTGAGGCCGTTGGTGACCAGACGCACCGCCTCTCCTACCGCGGTCACGTCGACCCCGTACTTCGCCGCTTCGGCACGGTCCACCTCCAGCCGCCACTCGATGCCCGGCAGCGGACGGCTGTCCTCGATATCGACCAGCCCCTCGATCCCCTCGAGGTGGCCACGCACGATCTCGACGGCCTCGGTCAGCGCGGCCTGGTCGTTGGACTGGAGTTCGATCTGGATCGGTTTGCCCACCGGCGGGCCGGCATCGGGCTCCCGGGTCTCGACGGTGATGCCGGCGAGATCCGACGTGGCGACGCGAATATCGTCCATGATGGCGTCGGCGTCGCGGCGCCGGTCCCACTCGGCGAATTCGATGGTGATCTGGCCGATCACGTCCTCGGCGACATCGCTGGTCGCGCTGGCGCTGCCCGTCCGGGTGTAGACGCTGTCGAACTCGTCTCCGAACTGCAGCACCCGCTGCTCGACTTCGCCGACCAGGGTGTCCTGCTCGAACACCGACATGTTGCCGCGCGCATGGATGAGGACGATCGCCTGCTCCGGCTCGACGTCGGGGAAGAACTCCACCCCGGTGCCGTGGGTGGCGAAATAGATCCACACCCCGACCAGCGTTGCGATCGCCCCGGGGATGACCAGCCACCAGGCCCGCAGCGCACCGCCGAGGAAGCCGACATAGGCGCCGGTGAAGCCGCCGATCTGCGACAGGTCCCCGTCTTCCGAGGCGGCCAGCGCCCGCAAGGTCCTGGCATCCTTGTTACCGCCGGCGGACCCGAAGACCGCGCCCAGAGTCGGGATGAAGATCAGCGCCATCAGCAGCGACGCGGTCAGCGTCGCGATCAGCGTCATCGGCAGGAACTTCATGAACTCGCCGACGATACCCGGCCAGAACAGCAGCGGAGCGAAGGCGGCGAGCGTGGTCGCGGTCGAGGCGGTGATCGGCCAGGCCATCCGCTGCGCGGCCTGGCGATAGGCCTCGACCCGGCTCAGCCCCTCTGCCTTCTTGCGGTCGGCATATTCGGTCACCACGATGGCGCCGTCGACCAGCATCCCGACCGCCAGGATCAGGGCGAACAGGACGACGATGTTGACCGTCAGCCCCATCAGGTAGAGCACGAGCAGACCGGTCAGGAACGATCCGGGGATCGCGATCCCGACAAAGCCCGCCGACCGCACGCCCAGCGCGCCCACAATAACGACCATCACCAACAGGATCGCGCTGATCACGTTGTTCTGCAGATCGGACAGCATCGTGCGGATGTCTTCCGACCGGTCGTTGGAGAAGGTGACCTCGACCGTCTCGGGCCATCGCTCCTCATACAGGCCGACCACGTATTTGACCGCTTCGATGGTCTCGATGATGTTCTCGCCGGTCCGCTTGGAGACTTCCAGGACGACGGCCGGCAACCCGTCCGACCGGGCGAAGCTGCTGGGATCCCGGAAGGTCCGGCGTACCTCGGCGACATCCCGGAACAGCACCACCGCGTCTCCGTTGACCGCCACCGGCTGGTTCAGGATGTCGTCGACGGTTTCGAACAGTCCCGGCACCTTGACCGGGAAGCGGCCCTCGCCGGGGTCGATCGTGCCGGCGGCGATCAGCTGGTTGGAGCGGGCGACCAGATTGACGACGTCGCTGCCGGTCAGCCCGTAGCTTTCGATCACAAGCGGGTCGATGACGATCTCGACCACCTCCTCCCGGTCACCGGCGATCGGAGCCTCCAGCACGGAGGGGATCTGCTCGATCGAATCCTGAAGATCCCGGGCCAGGCGGACCAGCGTGCGCTCCGGCACGTCGCCGCTCAGGGTGACGTTGAGGATCGGAAACAGGCTGAGATTGACCTCGTTGACCGACGGCTCGTCGGCCTCGGCCGGCAGGTCCGGCCGGGCGACATCCACCGCCTCGCGGACATCGTCCATGGCCTGATCGGCATCGAACCCGGCTTCGAACTCCAGGATCACGTTGCCACCGCCCTCATAGGCGGTGGAGTCCATCTGTTTCACCCCTTCGATGGTGCTGAGTTCGGACTCCATCGGCCGGACCAGCAGGCGCTCGGCATCCTCGGGTGAGATCCCTTCCAGATGCATCGAGACGTAGATGATCGGGATGTCGACGTCCGGCTCGGACTCCTTGGGGATGGCCACATAGGCATAGGCCCCGGCGATCAGCAGCAGGACCATCACCGCGATGACGGTGCGGGCATGGCTGACGGCGGCAGCGATGATCGCATTCATGTCAGTTGAACCCCCCGTCGGTCAGCTCGACGCGTCGGGTCTCGACCCGCGTGCCTTCGGTGACGAATTCGTGGCCGACGACGATGGCGTCGAACCTGCTGGGCAGCTCGGCCAGCCAGACCCCGTCGGAATCCCCGCCGACGATCTGTGCCGGCAGGAACCGGACGATCCCGTCGTCATCCACCGTCTTGACCCCGAGTACCCCGTCATCGTTGAGGCTGATGATCGCCGGTGTCACATAATGCGCCGTCACCTCGGCGATCGGCAGCATCATCGCTGCCGACAGGCCCTCGATCACCCGGCCATCGGGGTTCGACACCTCCATTTCGACGCGGAAGGTGCGCGTGTTGGGATCGGCGACGGTGCCGACGAAACTGACCATGCCGTCGACGTCGCTGCCGTCCACCAGGGTCGCGCTGGCCAGCGTCCCGCGCTCGATCTGACCGAGATAGCGCTCGGAAACCTGGCCTGCGATCCGCAGCGGGTCGAGATCGACCAGTTCGTATAGCGGGTCGCCGGGGCTCACATAGTCGCCGACTTCGACGAGGCGATCGTTGATGACTCCGGCGAACGGCGCCTCGACGCTGGTGTCCTCGAGCGCCAGTTCCGCCCGCTCGACCATCGCCCGGGCACTGTCCAGCAGGGCCTGCGCGCCGGCCAGCGAGGTGTCGGCGCGGAAGCCCTGCTCGTTCAGCCGGGCGGCGGCATTGTATTCGACCTGCCGCTGCCGCAACAGAGCCCTGGCCTCGGCCAGGGCGGCGGCCCGGTCGCCGGTCTCGATCTGCAGCAGGTGCTGGCGGGGCTCGACCGTATCGCCCCGCGCGACCGCGACGCTCTCGACCACCCCGTTGACCTCCGCCCGCACCAGGATGCGGCGATCGGCCAATGTGCGGCCCTGCAACGCCAGCTCGCTCGTCATCGGCTCGGCGATCAAGGCCGCGATGCGGACGGTGGGCAGGGCACGGGCCGGCGCTTCGGCCTCCGGGGGCGGGCTCTGGGCCGCCTCGCCATCGGCCAGTAGCCCCGAAGCGATCCAGCCGGCAGCCAGAACCGCAATCACCAGGGCGATGATCCAAGACCGTAACATCGTCCGTCGGAGCCTCTCCTTGACGGCGGGCCGGTCCGTAGACGGCCCGCGCGGCGGTTGCGCCCGGCCAGGCCGGGAAACACGGTGTCGCGGGACTAGAGCACCCTGCGTCCGTTAGGACGCAGGGTGCTAGTCTGCCACCTCACTCTGTATCAGCGCGCCGACCATCTCGTGCCGCCTGGATTCCAGGAACGCGATCTCGGCTTCGAACATCACGCGACCGAACTCGCACACGAACCGGCTGCCGGCTGTCGGCGACGTCACAGTCGGGCTCAACTCGGCCAGCGCCGCCTTGAGCCGGTCGATCCGCTGACCGATCAGCCGATCGAGGTGGCGTGGACCGAGCAGCCGGGCGAAATACAGGACAAACAGAAAGTCCGACCGGTACTTGTCCTCCCCGACCGGACCGTTGACCGCGTCGAACAGGGCCTGACGGCCCGCCGGCGTGATCCGGTAGACTTTCTTGTCGGGCCGCGAATCCTGCGGCTGTTCCTCGAAGGTCACCGACCCCTGTTCGACCAGGCGCTTCAGGGCGGGATAGATGGACCCGAACCCGGCCTCCTGGAAATACGAGAACGGGCCGTCTTCGAACGCCTTGCGGATCTCGTAGCCGGAGGCAGGGCCATGGCTGAGGACGCCGAGGCACAAGGTCTTCACATGCATGAACGTGGGTCCTGGCGTCGCGGTGCCGGGCCGTCACCTGGTGTGGGTCGCCCCGTCACGGAACCCTAGGGCAAGATTGAGAGTGAGAGCGGGACTGAGACGTCACCTGCGATCGCGAAAGCGATCGCACCTAACGCCATCCCGTTCTGGAGCATCCTGCGTCCGAACGGACGCAAGCTGCTCCCACTCTTGGAAGTCGATCACCTTGCTTGCGTTCAGACGAGTCCATCTGAACGCAGGTCGATCCAGTCAGGATGGTGGTCTTACGGGGATCGTTCGTGATCGTCAAGTTGATATATATCAGAATGTAATATATCTGCCCCAATCAGCCGTAATGAGAGCGGCATGGTGGAGCCTACCGGTGCCGGCCGATCGCCGGCGTTGAGACGGATCAACCCTCCCCCGTCGCCGGCGGATCGCCCGACGCGGCAAACCGGCCGACCAGTTCGCTGAACCAGACGGCCGAGCGATGCGTCAGCGCGCGCAGCCGTGCTTCGGCCCTGTCAAGCGCGTCGGGAGTGCTGGCCGGGCGGTCGGGCAGCAGGGCCCGCGCCAGCCCCGCCTGCAGGGCGGAGGATGCGGTCGCCGGCTCGAACCGGCCGTCGACCGTCAGCCTCAGATAGGCCTGCACCGCCTGGCAGGCCGTGTGGGCACCGACCAGTGCCGATACCGCATCGTCCGGCAGCAGGCCGCGGTCGCCGAGCTTCCGCAAGGCGTCCGTCGTCGACGGATCCAGGGTGTCGGGGTGTGCGGCGCCGCAGATGAGCTGATAGGCCTGGGCAACGAACTCGACATCCACCAGCCCGCCGGGGATGTGCTTGACGGTCCAGAGATCGTCCCCGGGATAGGTCTTGGCGATCCGTCGCCGCATGTCGGCGGCGTCGCGCAACAAGGCCCGGCGGTCGACCGGACCCGTCAGGATCGCCTGGAAGGTGGCCGTCAGTTCGGCCATCAGACCGGGCGTGCCGGCGATCGGACGGGCCCGGGTCAGCGCCATCCGTTCCCAGGTCCAGGCCTGGTCGGCCTGGTACCGGATGAAGGCCCTAAGGCCGGTCGCCAGCGGTCCCGACTTGCCGGACGGGCGCAGCCGCATGTCGACCTCGTAGAGCGGTCCCTCCCGCGTCGGCGCCGTCACCGCCGACAGGAACCGCTGGATCAGCCGGGTATAGTAGACGGTCGGGGCCAGCGGCTTCGGCCCGTCGGAGCCGGCGACGCCCTCGGGTACGTCGAACACCATGATCAGGTCGAGGTCGGAGCGGATCGACATCTCGCGGCTGCCGAGCTTTCCCATGGCGACCACCGCGAAGCGGCCGCCGGGGACGGACCCGTGCTGCCGGGCGAACTCGGCCTGGACCGCCGGCAGGAGCTGGGCGAGGCCGATCTCCGCGACATCCGTCAGCGTGCCGGCGATCGCCGCCACCGGAGACAGGCCGCGCAGCAGGTGCACCCCGGCGCGAAACCGGTAGTCGTTGGTCCAGCGGCGCACGATGTCCAACCGGTCCTCGTAGTCCCGGGCGGTCGACAACAGGTCGGCCAGGTCGCGCTCGAGCCGCCCCGACGCCGGCAGCCGGTCGAAGAAATCGGCCGACAGCACGCTGTCCAACTGGCCCGGATTGTCGGCAAGGTGATGGGCCAGCCGCTCGGACGTCCCCAGCATCTCGGCCAGCAGTTCGACCAGCCCCGGGGTCGCCTGCATCATGCTGAACAGCTGAACGCCGGTCGGTAGCCGGCTGAGGAACCTGTCGAACTGGATGAACGCGCGGGCGGGATGCGGTGTCCGGGCCAGGGCCAGCAGGATCGGCCGGGCCAGCTCGGCGATCAGCCGGCGCGACCGCTCGCTGCGGGTGCACCGGTAGCGGCCCGACCGCCAGCCGCGCACGGTCTCGGCCACGAAGTCGGGACGGTCGAACCCCAGCGCCCGCAGCCGGGCCTCGGTGGTGGGATCGAGGTCGGGACCGAGCACGTCGAGGCCTGCTTCGGCCGGGGAGATCACGATCGGCGGTTTGACCATCTCGGTGTAAAGACGATCGACCGTGGTGAGATGGTCCCGCAGCGTCGTGCGGAACGCCGCCGGTTCGACGAAGCCGCAGAACCGGGCGAAGGCGTCGAGGCCGACGGGGTCCGGAGGCAGGGTCTGGGTCTGCCGGTCGTCGACCATCTGCAGCCGGTGCTCGACCTGTCGCAGGAAGCGGTAGGCTCGGATCAGGCGGTCCCGTTCGTCGGTGCCGATGCGCCGGCTGTCGGCCAGCGCGCCCAGGCTGGCCTCGGTCTGCCGGCCGCGCAGATCCGGTTCCCGCCCGCCGAAGACCAGTTGCTGGGTCTGGGTGAGGAACTCGATCTCCCGGATGCCGCCGGCGCCGAGCTTGATGTTGTGGCCCTCCAGGGCGATCTGGTCGTGGCCGTGATGCCCTGCGATCCGACGCCGGATCGCGTGCAGATCCTCGACGGCGGCGAAATCGACCGATCGACGCCAGACGAAGGGTTTGATGAAGCTGAGGAAGCGGTGCCCTACGGTGCCGTCGCCGGCGACCACCCGGGCCTTGATCATGGCCGCGCGTTCCCAGGCCTGCGCCAGATTGGCGTAGTAGCTCTCCGCCGCCGCCAAGGAGACGGCGACCGGGGTCGCCCCCGGATCGGGACGTAACCGAAAGTCGACCCGAAAGACGTATCCATCGGCGGTGCGTTCCTCTAGGATTCGCACAACATCCCGGGCGAGGCCGATGGCGATCCGGGCGGGTTCCGCCTTGTCGGTAACCGGCACGCCCGCACCGTCGTAGACGACGATCAGATCGATATCGCTTGAGTAGTTGAGTTCGAAGGCGCCGAGCTTGCCCATCCCCAAGACCGCCACCCCGCAGCCGACCTCCCCCGGACCGAACCGGCCCGGATCCAGCCGGCCGTTGCCGGCCAGGGCGGCGAGCCGGTGCCTCAGCGCGGCCCGCAAGGCGATCTCAGCCAGTGCCGACAGCGCATGCGTGACCCGTTCGAGCGGCCACAGGCCCGCCAGGTCCGCCAGCGCGATCAGCAGTGCCGCCCGGCGCTTGCCGGTCCGCAACACCCGCATCAGGGCCTTTTCGCCGGCGGCCGTGGCGGCCTGCTCGCGGACGCCGTCCAAGAGATCCGCCCAAGCCGTGTCGGGCGGCGCGGTCAGCACCCGGGGCCACCAGCCCGCTTCCCGGACCATCAGCATCGTCAGATACGGTGCATGGGACAGCGCCGCCGACAGGAACCCCGACAGCGGCCCGCGATCGACATCGCCGTCGCGCATCTGGGCGAGGATATCGGCCGCCGCCGGGTCCGACCTCAAGGCCGACAAGGCGTCGATCACGTCGGCACGGCGGTGCGCGAACGCCGCGCGGTCGCCGGTCGGCGGCCAATCCGCGGTCAGCCAGCACGGGTGCAGGGGCATCGGGGGCGTGACCTCAACCGGTGACGAAAGCCGAGTTGCCAGGATCTTGACCGGTGCGGCCGGCGTCAACCGGGCCGGCCGGGAGGGATCGCGCCGATGATCCGGCGTTCCGCCCGCGTTGTGATCGAGGTCCTGGCGATCCTCGGTGCCGCACTGACCATGGTCGCGGTGCTGGGCCTGTGGCGGCTCTCCGCCGGTCCGATCGAACTCGGCGCCTTGACCCCGTTCATGGAACGCGCGATGGCCGACAGCCCGTACCCGCTGTCGATCGAGACGACCCAGTTGCGTTGGGACGGTTTCGGGCAGCCGATCCGGCTGTCCGCCCGCGGGGTCGCCATCCATGGGGCGGACGATCCCGACCGGCCGATCGCGACGGTGCCGGAAATCGCGGTGACGCTCGACATCCGGTCGCTGATCCGGGGGACGATGTCCCCGCGGGCAATGGCGCTGGTGCAGCCGACCCTGCGGGTCGTCCAAACGGCGCAGGGCGGATACCGGATCGCGCTGGAGCGGCCCGAGGGCGCCGCCGCCCGGCCGGTCGACGGCAGCGACCCGCTGGCGGCGCTGCTGACCGCCCTCGACGCCGATCCGGCCACGCCGCAATCGGGCATGGCGACCCTGGAGTCCCTGTCGGTGGTCGATGCGCTGATCAGCCTGACCGAGGCCGATGGCACGGTGACCGGTCTGCTCGACCAGGTGGATGTGGAACTCACCCGGATCGAGGGCGGCCTGGCCGGGACGTTCGCCGGCCGGCTGGATCGGGCGGGCGTCACCGTCGCCCTGGACGGCACCAGTGTCCTGACCGTCGCCCAGGGCCGGGTCGACCGCATCACCGGCGGCGCCGAGGCGGTGCTGGAGGTCGACGGGGCACGCCTGCCGATCACCCTGGCCGGCTCGGCGGAGCCGGCCGCCCGGACCGTGGCCCTGGAGGCGACCCTCGACCCGGTCGAGGCGGAGACGCTGGCCCGGTTCGTCGCCGGCCTGTCAGCCCTGGCGCCTGACGGCACCGGTACCGCCGGGCCGGCGCACGCCCTGGCCGATCGGCTGGCCGAGGTCATCGCCCGCCTGCCGGCGGCAGCGGTCCGGGCGCGGATCGACGGGACGGCCGACGGTGCCACGCTGGTGAGCGCCGCGGTCACCGGACCGGGCGGGGCGGACGGGTTCGAGATCGCGTTCGCCAGCCGGTTGCCGGCACCGCTGGCCGATCTGCTGGATCGGTCGGCGCCGCCGGGTCCGGCGCAGTCGACCCTGACGGTCGACGGGCTGCCGGTCGCGGCCCTGACCCCGCTGGCCGGCCCCCCGGCGGCAGCGGTGACGACCGACGCCCGGGCCCGCGGCACGGCCGTCATCGACCATGACGCGGATGGTATGCCGGTATCGGTTGCCCTGTCGCTGACGGTCGACGGCGCGGCCCGGTACCCGCCCTACTACCCCGAGCCGCTGACGCTGGAGGGGGTGACCCTGGACGCGCGTTTCGGCCTCGACCCGCTCACGGTCGCCGTCGACGGGTTGTCGGGCAGCCTCGGCGGCGTGCCGTTCGCCGCTTCGGCCACGCTGCGCCATGGCGGCGGGACCGGCGGCCTCGCCCTGGCTGCCGTCGCCCGGGACCTGCCGGCGGCCCGCATACCGGATTTCTGGCCCCGTGGGATCAAGCCCAACACCCGGTCGTGGTTCCGGAACCGCCTGGTGGCCGGCACCGCGACGGAGGCCAGCATCGCCCTCGAACTGGGCTGGCAGGACGCAGCGGTCGTCCTGCATGCCATGGACGGGGTGGTCGAAGCCGACGACATCACCTTGCGGCCACTGAGTTTCCTGCCCGCGATCACCGGGATCGACGGCACCGCGCGGTTCGACCGCCAGGCATTCCGGATCGAGACCCGCGGCGGCCGCATCCGCGATCTGCGCGCCGGTGACGGGGTGACGGTGATCGGCAACATCGACCGGCCGAACGAGGAGTTCATCGATCTCGACGTCGCGGTGGTCGGCCCAGTCGAGACCGCCCTGTCGATCATCGACGTCCCGCAGATGCGGCTCGGCCTCAGCGAGCGGCTCGGCTTCGGCCCCGACCAGACCGGCGGCACGGCCACCGCACGGCTGTCGATCGACTTCCCGATCCTCGAAGACCTGCGGTTCGAGGATGTCGACGTCGCGGTCGCCGCGGACATCGTGGACGGATCCGTGCGCGACGCCCGTGCCGGTATCAGCCTGTCCGCACTGGACGGCCAGCTCGCGGTCGATCGGCGCGCGGCGGCGTTGTCCGGCACGGCCGCGATCAACGGCGTGCCGGTGACCTTCGACTGGTCGGAGCTGTTCGGCCCGGGGCGGGAGTACGAGACCCGCATGCGGGTCGACGCCGTCCTGGGCGACACCGACTGGACCCGGCTGCTCATGCCCCGGCCTTTGGGGCTCTCCGGTACCGTCCCGACGGAGATCGAGTACACCGATTACGGTTCCGGCGGCGCGACGGTGCGCGGTGACATCGACCTGACCGGTGCTCGCATCGCCGTGCCGCAGCTCGACTACGCCAAGGCCGCCGGTGCGTCGGCCGAGGCGGTGTTCGGCCTCGACATCGTCGAAGGTGCTGTGGCGAGCGTGCCGTATTTCCGCCTCGACGGGCCGGATCTGCATCTGCTCGGCGCCGCCACGCTGGCGCCCGACAGCCTCACCCCGGCGCAGATCAGCCTGCGGGAGGGTCGGGTGGGCGACAGCGCGTTCACAGTCGACGCAGCACGGCGCTCCGATGGGGGATGGCGGGTCGACGTGATCGCCTCGGCCTTCGATGCCCGCGCCATGCTCGGCCGGATCAACGAGGACCGGGCCACGGTGATCGATACCCGCCCCCCCGCCGACGCGGCCGATCCGATCCTGCCACCGTTGGCCGTGCAGTTCGATCTCGCCCGGGTGCGGGTGTCGGACGCCGGCCCACCGCTCGACCGGGTGACCGGCGTGGCCCGCTACGGTCCGGATCCCGGCATCGGCACCCGCGGCTGGGACATCCAGGCCGACGCGGCCCTGCCGGGCGACGGCACCGCCCGGGCGCTGGTCCAGCCGATGGGGGACCGGCGCAGCCGCATCGACATCCGCAGCACCGACGCCGGCACGCTGCTCGCCGCCCTCGACCTGGGGCCGGAACTGGTGGGCGGCACCCTGCGGCTGGAGGCGGTGCACCAGGACGGCGCGACACCACGGACCGACGGGACCATCCTGCTGCGTGACTTCACCCTGGTGCGCACGCCGCCGACCGCCCAGGTGCTGGCCGCCCTGTCGATCGGGGGGCTGGACGACCTGCTGCGCGGCGGCGGGCTCGACTTCTCGTTCGCCGAAGCCCGGCTGCGGCTGCAGGACGGCAGCCTCGGCATCGAGCGGGGCCGGGCGGTCGGCGGGGAGCTGGGGCTGACCGCCGACGGGGTCCTGTCCCTGTCCGACCGGCTGGTGGATCTGCAGGGCACCGTCGTTCCGGTCGCCGGGGTCAATGCCGTGATCGGCAACCTGCCGCTGGTCGGCCGGCTGCTGACCGGGGTGGAGGGGGCGGGCGTGTTCGGCTTCACCTACGCCGCCACCGGTCCCTTCAGCGACCCCAGGATAGCGGTGAACCCGCTGTCGATCCTCGCACCGGGGTTCCTGCGGGATCTGTTCTTCCTCGACACCGACCTCGAAGCCGATCCGGGTGCCATGTCCCTGCGCCCCGACCGCGACTGACGCCGATCTCGGCCGCTGCCCGACCGAGCCCGCGGGACCGTCGACGCCGGATCGGCACCGCTTTTGGTAACCCCGGCGGCTGGGTGATGAGCCCTTGCCCCCGCAGCCGAAGCTGAGGGACGCCGCCGGCCCCTGTCGGTCAGCCGGTCAGCAGGTCGGCCGTATCGGCCCAGCCATAGGCGATCTCCTCGACCGGGACGCCGTCGACATCGATCGTCCGTTCGGCGACCAGCCGGGCGCCGCAATGGAGGTAGAAGCCGGCGTTGGGGTTGCCGCGGAATACCCGGACGGCGAGCCGGTGCCAGCCACGCTCCCGCGCCGCCCGAGCCCCGGCGGTCAGCAGGCGGCGGCCGAGCCCCATCGCCTGGCGTTCGGGAGCCACGTAGTGGTGGGTCACCTCGGCGTCGAAATGACCGGTATCCTCGGGATGCAGGTCCGGGCGCAGGCAGATGAAACCCGACGGCCGGTCGTACTGGTCGACCGTCAGCAAAAGGATGCCGCGGCCGTCGGTGATCCATTGCAGCCAACCGGCCCGGCGTTCTTCGAGGGGCTGGTTCTCCAGCACCTCGATCGGCAACACCGCGGGATTGGTCGTGTCCCAGCCCACCGTGTGCAGCCGGGCGATGTTGAGCGCGTCCTCCGGCCCCGCCGGCCGGAGGGTGAAGGTCAGGTCGCTTGGTGTCACGGGCCGGGCCTTGGGGTGCCGGGGGCGGCGGCTCAATGCCGGAAGCTGCGCCGGCCGGAGAACAGCATCGCCGCTCCGGCCCGGTTGGCGGTGTCGATCACCTCCCTGTCGCGGACCGAACCGCCGGGCTGGATGACGGCCGTCGCTCCGGCGTCCAGCACCACCTCGAGCCCGTCGGCGAAGGGGAAGAAAGCGTCCGACGCGGCCACCGAGCCTGCGAGGCGCGACCCGCTCTCCCCTTCCGCACGGGCGGCGTCGGCTGCCTTGCGGGCGGCGATGCGGGCGGAATCGACCCGGCTGGTCTGGCCGGCGCCGATACCGACGGTGGCGCCGCCCTTGGCGTAGACGATGGCATTGGACTTGACGTGCTTGGCCACCTTGGCGGCGAACAGCAGGTCGTCGAGTTCGGCATCGGTCGGGGCGCGGTCGGTGACGGTGTCGAGGTCGTGGGCGGTCAGTCCTGCACTGTCCCGGGTCTGCACCAGCAGACCGCCGGCGACCGTTCGGACGATCAGCCCGTCCTCGGCCGGGTCGGGCACCGCCTCGGCGGCGAGCAGACGCAAGGTTTTCTTGCCGGCCAGCGCCTCCGCGGCGGCCGGCTCGACATCCGGGGCGATCACCACCTCGACGAAGATTTCCGCGATCGCGTGGGCGGTGGCGACGTCCAGGGTGCGGTTCAGCGCCACGATGCCGCCGAAGGCGCTGACCGGGTCGCAGGCCAGCGCCTTGAACCACGCCTGGGCCAGGCTCTCCCCGATCGCCACGCCGCAGGGATTGGCGTGCTTGATGATGGCGGCGGCCGGCCGGTCGAACATCGCCACCAGTTCGTAGGCCGCATCGGTGTCCAGGATGTTGTTGTAGGACAGCTCCTTGCCCTGGAGTTGGCGAGCACCGACCACGCCGGGCCGCCGGTCGCCGGTGCGATAGAGGCTGGCCTGCTGGTGCGGGTTCTCCCCATAGCGCAGGGCGGCGACCCGCCGGCCGGCGACGGCGATCGGGTTGGTCATCGCGGCCGGCCCCCCGACCTCGACCGTCAGCCAGCGGGCGATGGCGGCGTCGTAAGCGGCCGTGCGGGCAAAGGCCTTGGCGGCCAAGGCGCGGCGGGTCTCTGGCCGGGTGATGCCGCCGAACTCGGTCATCTCCGCCCGGACGGCGGTGTAGTCGGCCGGCTCGGTCACCACGGTGACGAAGGCGTGATTCTTGGCCGCCGCCCGGATCATCGCCGGCCCGCCGATATCGATGTTCTCGACGATCTCCTCGGCCGGGGCGCCGCGGGCGACCGTCTCCTCGAACGGGTAGAGGTTGACCACCAGCAGGTCGATGGCGGCGATGCCGTAATCGGTCATCGCTTCGCGGTGGCCGGCCACGTCCCGTCGGGCGAGCAGGCCGCCATGGATCTTCGGATGCAGGGTCTTCACCCGACCGTCCATGATCTCCGGGAAACCGGTGTGGCGGCTGACCTCCTTGACCGGGACGTCCGCTTCCTCCAGCAGGCGCGCGGTGCCGCCGGTCGACAGGATCTCGACCCCCTGGTCGGCGAGGAAGCCGGCGAACTCCGCCACCCCTTCCTTGTCGGAGACGGAAATCAACGCGCGGGCGATCGGGCGGGGCGCAGCACTCATCGGACCTGGAGTCCCTTGGTCAGCGGGGCCGGCCACCAAAGCAGGTTCGCCGGCCGCCAACAAGGCTCATACCGAGTTGTGCTGAGCAAGGCTCATACTGAGTTGTGCTGAGCAAGGCTCATCGCGACATGGCAAACCCGCCCGCCCGTGTGCGAGACAAGCCTTGCGGGACGTCTGACCGTAAGGCGACGTGAGATGAGGTCACCGCCGGCGTCCTCGACCCGGTATTCCCTGAAGACGCTCTAGTTTAAAGAGTTAGAGCCTCTTATCTGCATCCGTTCGGACGCAGGATGCTTGTCTTATGAGGATCGTGGTCGATTGGTGGAAGATGGACCTCCAGCGGTGAGAGGCCTCTCACCGCTGGAGGCGGGGTCGGACCGGGCATATGCAGGTCGTTTGGGACCGGGCTAGAGATCGGTCGCCCCGTCTTTTCCTTGAGGCCCGAACGGATACCCGGGTGTCCAGACCCGGATGACAAGCACGGGACACGGAAAAGATGACCGAGTTTACCATTGGGATCGATGTCTCCAAGGATCATTTGGACATCCACCG